>CALUZQ010000028.1 GCA_944325225.1 uncultured Elusimicrobiales bacterium | reverse complement strand
GCATTCCCACATCACGATACCGGCTTTTTTGAACACTTCCTGCGCTTCCACATTGTGCAGAAGTTTGCGGTAGCGTTCTTCGTGCATTTTTTCAATTTTGCCTACGGCTTCAAACAGGTAGGCCAATTTGTCAAAACCCTCTTCTTTGGCTTCTTTGGCAAAAGTGGCATACATATCGGTCCATTCGTAATTTTCGCCGTTGGCGGCGTCCAGCAAGTTTTCGGCCGTGGTCGGAATGCCGTTGTCGTGCAGGGCTTTGAACCACAGTTTGGCGTGTTCGCGTTCGTTGCCGGCGGTTTGTTCAAAAATTTTGCTGATTTGAACAAAGCCCTCTTTTTTGGCTTTGGAAGCGTAATAAGTGTATTTGTTGGTGGCTTGGGATTCACCCGCAAAAGCCGCCATCAAGTTTTTTTCGGTTTTAGATCCTTTCAGTTCCATACTATCTCCTATAATTGCTGCTGTCCGTTATGCCTTGTGTTCCTGTTGGCATTTTTTACAAATTCCGCGAAGCTGCAAATTGACCTGCTTTACTTCGCCCATTCCCTGCACGCCCGCCGGCAAGGGCAGCGGCCCTTCGCCCGGCTGCGGGAAAATATCATATACCTCGCCGCAGCGGGTGCAGACGAAGTGACAATGGGGACGCAAATCCCCATCAAAACGGGCTTTGGACGATAATCCAACCCGCATCAACAAATCCATTTCTTCCAGCGAAGCCAGCGTGCGGTACACGGTATCCAGCGAAACATTGGGCATCGCCCGCCGCACGGCCTGGAACACCTTTTCCGCGCTGGGATGCTCGCAGGACTGGGCCACCGCGCAGAAAATCTCCCGCCGCTGCTGCGTTACGCGCAACCCTTTCGCCCGGCATTGTTCTTCAAAACGGGCCAAACGGTTTTGCAATTCTGTTTTTATTTCGGTTTTATGCTGGTTCATATATTATTAATAATAATTCCTAATAAAAGTATAACATATTTTAGGAAAAAAATACAAAATTTTTAATACATAAAACCTGTGGTCTTATCATAGCATAAATTAGGCCAGAAAAGAACTGAATAAACAGGTTATTAGGTACAAAATGTTATAATCCATTTGCAGGAAGTTTATTTTAGGAGGGACTATGAAATTTGATTGCTATTTGCCTACAAAGATTTTATTTGGCGCTGGCCGGTTAAACGATTTGGGCACCGTCCGACTGCCGGGTAAAAAGGCGCTGATTGTTATTTCCGCGGGAACTTCTATGCGTAAATACGGCTATTTGGAACGCGTGCAGGAATTACTCGCCCGGCAAGGCGTGCAAAGCGTGGTATTTGATAAAATTCTGCCCAATCCGATTTTAGACCATGTAACCGAAGGCGCCGCGCTGGCCCGGAAAGAAGGGTGCGATTTTGTAATTGGGCTCGGCGGGGGAAGCAGCATTGATTCTTCCAAATCCATTGCCGTTATGGCCAAAAATCCCGGCAATTACTGGGATTACATCGGCGGCGGCTCGGGCAAGGGTAAATTTCCTAAAGAAGGGGCTTTGCCGATTGTCGCCATTACCACCACGGCCGGCACCGGCACCGAGGCAGACCCGTGGACGGTTATTACCAACGGGCCGGAAAAAATCGGCACGGGGTGGGAGTTTACTTTCCCGGTGCTGTCTATCGTGGACCCGGAACTGATGACCTCCGTCCCGCCGCATCTGACGGCTTACCAGGGCTTTGATACGCTGTTTCATTGTACGGAAGGATATATTGCCAACATCGCTACCCCCGTATCCGACGCGCTGGCCTTAAAAGCCATTGAACTGATTGCCAAATACCTGCCGCGCGCCGTTAAGGACGGCAACGACTTGGAAGCCCGTTCCCAGGTGGCGTTGGCCAACACGCTGGGCGGTATGGTGGAAACTTTTTCTTCCTGCACGAGCGAACATTCCCTGGAACACGCGCTAAGCGCCTATTACCCGAAATTGCCGCACGGCGCGGGGCTGATTATGATTTCGCTGCCGTATTATAAATTCTTCCTTGGAAAAGTAGCCGATGAACGCTATGCCAAAATGGCGGACGCGATGGGGGAGGATATCCATTCCTTGCCGGCCGAAAAACGGGCGGCGGCATTTTTGACGGCTTTGGAAAAACTGCAAAAAGCGTGCGGGGTGGATAATCTTAAAATGAGCGACTACGGCGTGAAAGCGGACGAAATGGATAAACTGGCTTCCACCGCCAAAGAAACGATGGGCGGGCTGTTTGAGCTGGACGCCCACCGCTTAACCCACGAAGAAGCCGCCCAAATTATGAAAGAAGCGTATAGATAAGCATACTCTTTCTAACAACGAAACCCCCGGTTTACCCGGGGGTTTTTATTAGAGATGTGCTACCAATAAGTAAAATGAGGAGTCCAAGAATAAACAGGAGATCCATAACTTTTACATATTTCAGCATTTAATTCAGAACCGGCACCATTACAGGTAAATTTCCCAGGTTTTGCACAATGATCATCATGAACTTCTTCTACATGTAAAAAGCAGAGGGATATAAGTGGCCCTAAACCCGTATAAGTAACTTTGTACTCAAACAATTGAAAACTAGAATTATTTTCTATACCTTGACTGTTCCAGTTAATATCTAAATCATCTTTATTTTTTGTATAAAAACCATTTGCCATATAGAAACGCTCCTCTGCTTCTTGAATAGCTTTCAGCTGAGGAAGAACACGAGCGATACGAGTTTTAATTACGGCTTTTTGGTATTGCGGCAACGCCACCGCTGCCAGAATACCAATGATTAAAACGACTACTAATAACTCTATTAGCGTAAATCCGGCGTTTTTATGGCCGGGGAATGTTTTTTGATAGATTTTGTTCATACGAAAAATTTATAAAAAAAAAAAAAACGAGTCAAGAGGTGTGTATCCCATTCCCTTACCCGTTAGCACGACTAATGGAGCCACACTATTCCCGCAATATCGCGCTGTTTCAAAAGGAAGCCGTTTCCGCTTATGTTGTTGCCGTTGTAGTTGTTGCCGTTTGCCGTTTATCCGGCCCTTTTGCCCCGTCTATAAAAAGCATTCCAAGAGGATCAGAAATTTTATTGTTTGAGCGCGGGAACCGCGCGAGTTATAAAATTTCCCGCTTGGAAGTGATTTTTATGGGGCCCTGGGACGGGCGCTTTTTGGTACTTTTTCCCGCCGGAAAAAGCATATCTAAAACAAGTGATTTTTATGGCTCCCTGGGGCTTCGAGCGGTGCTCCCCTCTCTATGCCCGCCGGCACGATCAGTTTAATCTCCACTGTTCCCGCTTTGCCGCTCTCTTGGCAGGCAATGAAGATACCGCCTTTCACAGTTTTCCTTTTCCGTCGGCGGCAAAAGAACTGCCAAAACGATGTCTGTTCCCATACAAAACAGCCGCTTTTTTGCTATTCTATTTATAATGATTACCCGCAACGAACTAAAAAATATCATTTTTCACACGGCAATTATCGGCGGCGGAGCCGGCGGGCTGATGTGTGCGGGTTCTTTTTCTGCGCCAAAAATCCTCATTGAACGCAACGCCCAGCCGGGCGCCAAGGTAAGCGTATCCGGCGGGGGGAAATGTAATTTTTCAAATCGCTTCGTTTCCGCCGCAGATTACCTCAGCCAAAACAAACATTTTTGCAAAAATGCACTGGCGGCATTCCAACCGCAGGATTTCTTGCGCCTGCTGGACGAAAACAAAATCCCCTGGGAAGAACGCCCCCAAGGACGGCTGTTTGCATGCAGTGCGGCGGAAATCGTCCGTATGTTGGTGCGCCGCGCCAAAAATACAGGCACCCGCTTTTTAACCCATACGCTGGCGTTGGAAGTCCGTTTTGAGAACGGGCTATTTATCATAGACACTTCCGCCGGCCCCGTGCGGGCCCAGCGGGTGGTATTGGCGTGCGGGGGGCTTTCCTTCCCGGGGCTGGGCGCGGGCAGTTTCGGGTTCAAAACCGCCCAAAAATTCGGTTTAACTATCGTGCAGCAGCGGCCGGCGCTCGTCGGGCTTTCGTTTCCCAAAGCACTGCGCGAACAATTTTGCAAACTGGCCGGCAACAGTTTACAGGCCGCCGTTTCCTGCGGGCAACATATGTTTGAAGATTCTCTCCTTTTCACCCACGAGGGAATAAGCGGCCCGGCGGTTTTATCCGCTTCGCTCTATTGGACGCCGGAACAGCCGGTTACAATTAATTTCCTGCCGCAGGACGACGCCCTTTCCCTGCTGCACAGCCAAAAAAATACCGCCAAAACCTTCTCGGCCGCCCTGCACGGGAAACTGCCGCCCAAAATAGCCAAAACCCTGCTGGGCCCGCTGGAAGGGGATTTATCCAACGCCCCCCGCCAACACCTGCAAGCCGCCGCCAACCGGCTAAACCGTTTTTCGTTTGTACCACAAGGAACCGTCGGCTATACCCGCGCCGAAGTAACCGCCGGCGGCGTAGATACGCGGGCTATCAACCCTTCTACTTTTGAAGCCAAACAAGCACCGGGGTTATATATCATCGGAGAACTGTTAGATGTAACCGGCCGCCTGGGCGGATTCAACCTGCACTGGGCCTGGTGCAGTGGTTTTTCGGCGGCAAAAGCGCTGGAAAAACAATTTTAATTTCCCTGCGCGAAAATACGCCCGTTTTGCTATAATAAGGGTGTAGAATTAAGGAGTCAAAATGGATTTAAGAGAACAACAAAACATATTCAAATTGCTTGGGGCCGGATTTGGGCTCGTAAACCGGACGGGAACGGCTTTAGTTATTTATATAGTTGTTTTTATCTTGGCAAATCTGTTCTCACTGTTATTAACCCATTGGAATGTATCCGTCATTTTGGTACAGTTATTTAATATCTGTATTACTTCTTTTTTAGCTATTTTGCTTTGCCGCGTATTGGCAGCCAAAGCAGATAACTTTGGGGAATCTTTCTCCAATTCCTTATCGGCCTCTGTTTTCCCTGCGCTGTATTTGCTCCTATTCAATCTGATTATTGGTTTTTTTGGCTTTCTGCTGGCTTTGGTGTTTGTGCCTATTTTAAGATATTCCGGAACGACAGGGCTGATTATACTGTCTTTAATTGGGTGGTTCTTTTCAGTTCGGCTTTCTTTTGTAATGCCGGCGCTGGCCCTGCGCGACCAAGGCCCCGTCAGAGCCATTCTCTACAGCTGGGAAATGACCCGCGGGCTAAAAAACTTTTTTAAAACATTTTTTGTCATCTTCCTCTGCGGATTGCTGCCCACGCTGTTTATACTCGCAGTTTCCCGCGTGCTTTATGTGGCAATTCCCCTTTATTTTGCCGATAGCTTCAACCTGGCAGAGCTTACCCCGCCCTGGTATGCCGTAGGCGGAATTTGTGTGTTGGGCTTTTTCTTAACGGCTTGCTGGGGGCTTTCCACTTTCTTGTTATTCTTTTTAAATTGCGATTACGGCGAAAACCGCAGCTCGTTTACCCCTATGCCCGAAGCCCAGCTGGCCTCGCAAACAACCCAGGTGTTTGGGGAAAATAACAATGTGCTTCCGCCCGGAATCGGCAAAACCGTTACCAAAGAAGATGTGGAAAATGTAACGGTGGTTAAATCTTCGGTAAAAACTATCGCCGACGATAACGAATTTAAAGAACATTTAAACCAGGTTTATCAGCCCAAGCCGGAGGACTTCGTGCAGTACGACGAAGAGGACCGTATGCCCACCATTTTATTTGACGATGAAATGGCCAAACAAATTGAAGAAAACAGACAAATGTGGACTAAAAAAGAGAACAAAACGCCCCAAAACGAAGATGGATCCGACGGGGAAAGTATCAAAATGTCCAAATAATTATGCAGCCATACGCCCATTATCCCAGCCCGTGTATTTACCGTTTATTGCAGGCCTGTGTGCCTGGGGCTGTTTCCGTTTTTTGCCGTGTGTAGTTAAAGAGTGCAGCGTTGCTGCGCTCTTTTTTTAAATCATTTGGTACAAGGAGAAATGTTATGTCAACCCTGCTGAACATACTGAACTTATTAGGCGGCCTGGCCATCTTTCTGTTTGGTATGAAAATTATGAGCGACGGCCTGCAAAAAGTATCCGGCGAAAAAATGCGCCAGCTTTTGGGCATTGCTACAACCAACCGGTTCGCCGCCACCGCGTGCGGGGCTTTGGTAACCAGTATTATCCAGTCCTCCAGCGCAACGACGGTGATGGTCGTCGGGTTTGCCAGCGCCGGATTGCTGAATTTGTATCAGTCCCTGGGGGTAATTTTCGGGGCTAACATCGGTACGACGATGACGGCGTGGATCGTCAGTTTGTTCGGCTTTAAAATGCAAATTTCCCTGTTTGCCCTGCCGGTGATTGCGGTTGGTTTTTTCGCCCAGTTTATTCCGCGGGTGATTGTCATTCGCCGTATCGGCGAAACCATGGTTGGGTTTGGCTTGTTGTTTTTGGGGTTGGACATTATGAAAAACGCCATTCCCGCCGATTTTGCCCAAAATCCGCAAGTGGTGGAATGGATTTCCCGATTCCAGCCCAATAACTTAATCAACCTGCTGGCGCTGATTTTCAGCGGCACGGTTTTAACCGTTATTTTACAATCTTCCAGCGCCGTTATGGCCATGACGCTTACCTGCGCCGCGGCCGGCATTATTGACTTTCCAACCTCCTGCGCCCTAGTGCTGGGGGAAAACATTGGCACCACCATTACCGCCAATCTGGCCGCCATCGGCGCCAGCAAAAATGCACGCCGCGCCGCGCTGGGGCATTTCTTATTCAATGTGATTGGGGTATTCTGGGTGGTTTGCATTTTCCGCCATTTTGTGCACTTTGTAGATTGGCTGGTGCCCGGCTCGCCCTATACCAAAGAAACCGATGTGCTGACCGCGGTGCTCCCGTATCACATTTCGGCCTTTCACACCGTGTTCAATGTACTTAATACGATGCTGATGCTGCCGCTGATTAACCAGCTGGCCAAGTTAACTTATTTGATTATCCCCAAATCTAAACGCGAGGATAAAAAAGAGCACGACCTAATCTACCTGACCACCCGGTTTACCCAAACGCCGGAACTGGCGTTAATCGCCGTACGCAAAGAGGTGGAACGCATGATGAGCTTTGTAACTAAAATGACGGATAAGCTCATTCATGCCGTAAAAGTGGACGACGAAAAAATGTTCCAACGCTTAATTGAAGATGTCAAAGAAGCCGAACAAACCACCGATGTACTGGAACATAAAATTAATTTGTATTTAACGGCCCTGTCACACGGGAACCTTTCGCGCCATGCCGTAGCGCAGGCGTTCTCGCTGTTTGATGTATTAAACAGCATTGAACGAATGGGGGACTGCGGCGAAAAAATTGCCCGCATTCTGGAAAAGTTCCACACCAAACAGCCCTTTAACCAGGCCGATGTAGATGATTTGGAAATTATTGCCAAATTAACCAAAGAAATTACCAAACGCACCCGCCGCATTTTGGTAGATTTCCAGCAACCTACCCGCCAATGGCAAGCCCAAACCGAGCGGACTTTTGCCGAAGCGGTTCGCGATGAGGAAGAATTAAACGCCTTGCGAAAACGCCTCCTGCGCGACCGCCGCGAACGCATCAATGCCGGGCAGGAAGCGTCGCCTGATTCCATTACCGCTTACGCCGATATTTTAAATAATTTTGAAAGAATCGGCGATTATGCCATGCGCGTCAATGAAAATATCCTGGGTATGCGCGCGGAAGAACACGCCTACCGGCCCGATTCAATCCAGCCGCAGCCGGCACTGCCGCCCCAGGCCTAAGAGGATTTGGTATGAAGTTCAGCCCCGGCACGGTATTTCAGGATTTTGCCAGCTTCTTCCCTATGGCGTGGGCCATTTTGAGGGGCCGCTGGAAAATGCCCTGGAATACCCTGTTTTGGGCGGTTTTATGCGCGATTTATTTAATCTCGCCCATAGATTTACTGCCCGATGTAATGCCCCTGCTCGGAATTACCGACGACAGCGCTTTTATCCTGCTGGTGCTGGCCCTGCTGCATAAAGATTTAGCCGCTTTCCGCGCCGCTCAAAAAGACCGCCCGGAAAACCGCCCTTAATACCTTTCGCCCCGTCTTGGCAAAATAACCTTTTTAGAAGCTTGTTCTCTACGACGAAAAAAACTACAATATAGGCATGAAAAAATTCATCAAACTCTGCTTCAAAATTGCGGTTGTACTCGTAATTTTGGGGGCGGGTGCTTTAATCGCACTGCGATTGATGTTTCCGCCCGAAAAACTCAAAGCCATGGCGCTTGAGTACGCAAAAACTAATTTGCAGCGGGAGATTTCGTTTGACGATATTTCCCTAAATCTGGTGGGGGTAACGCTGGACAATTTTGCCATTTCCGAAAATACCACATTCCAAAACGGCACCTTCGCCAAAGCCGATAAACTGGTGGTTAAAATCGCGTTAAAACCCCTGTTTCAAAAACGCGTGGAAATCGCTACCGTACAATTAGACGGGCTGAATATCAATGTCATCAAAAATGCAAACGGTTCGTTTAATTTTGATACCTTGATTCCCGCGTCCGACACTGCTGCCGCCGCACCCGCCCAGCAAACCCAACAACAGCCGGCGACTGCTTCCGCGTTTGTGCTGCTGGCGGATAAAATCGCCGCCAACAACTGCAGTTTCTCTTATAAAGATTTGCAGACCGGCATGCAGGCGTCCGTCAATAAATTAAATTTGGAAATCAACCAGTTTGATTTGACGGAACCGTTTGATGTAAAAATTAATTTCAATACCTCTTATCAAGAGAAAAACGGCCCCGCCGTGGCGGTACCGGTAAATATCGCGCTGCGGGTTTTCCTGTCCAACCTGGATATGAAAAATGCGTATGTAACAGTCAACGATATTTCCGCCTCGTATAAGACGGTCAAATTTCAGTTAAAAGGCGGAGTGCGCGATTTTACCGCCCCGCAGGCCGATTTGACGGGTACTTTGAGCGGAATCAACAACGCCATTTTTGAAGATTTCCTGCCCAACCTGCCGGATTTCTCGCTGCCGGTAATTAATATGAACTTGAAAGCCGCGGCGGATTTGGAAAAATCGTCCGCCACGATTTCCCAGGCCAAACTGTCGGTGTTGGACAGCTCTTTATCCGCCTACGGAACCGTGGGCTGGAACGGTCCCGCGCCTACTTACTCCGTCCACGCCGATTTAACGACCAATTTGGCCCAAATCGTACAAATGACCACCACCGTGGCCGGCTTTAACCCGGGCGGTATTATCAGCGGTTCGTTCAACGCGACCGACAAAAACAACGGCAAAGATATCAGCGGTTCGGTTACCTTCCAGGATATCAGCGCGCTGTATGATCCGTTTACGGTATCCGGTTTTAATGGTACCGTACAAATCGGCTCGCTGGATAACATCTCTTCCAATGCGCTGACGGGATTTCTCAACGGAGAAAAGTTCACCGCGTCTTTCTCGTATCAAAACATCAAAGAAGTGATGAACCTGGTATTGAATTTGGACTTAGCCAAATTCACGCTTAAAGATTTCCCGGCTTCGGCTTCCGCTTCTGCGACGGAGGCCGCCTCCGCCGAAACGGCAGCCGAAACGACCGTCAAACAGGCGGCCGACACCGCGGCCCAGCCCAGCAAGACGGCGGACAATCATGCGGCTTCTAACTTGCTGATGAATATAAAAGCCAACCTCAAAGTAGGCCCGATTGAGGTGCCTTATTTCCGCACCGACGGATTTACCCTAACGGCCAATCTGACCGATGTAACCGACACCATGACCAAAGCCAACGGCCAGATTACCTTTAATCTGCAGCCCGGTGCCATTACGGATTTGGACTCTTTTGTAAAAGAGAACAAAATCGTCAAAATTCTGCTGCTGCCTATCAGCATCGTGCGCAAAGTGGCCGGAGTGCTCAATATAGATCTTTTCCCCACGCAGGGAAATGCACCGAAAGGCGAAATTGCCTTTACCAGCGGAGAAGGCGTCTATACCTTTGTAAACGGAGTGATGCGCGTGGATAAAACCACCTTTAACTCCCAGGTTACCGATATTTCCGGTTCCGGAAATATCAATTTCTACACGCAAGCATTGGATATGCAGGTATCGGCTACGGTGCTTACTTCGCAAACGCCGGTGGTCATTAAAATCGGCGGCACGATGGATAACCCCAGCGGAAAGCTGGATGTGGTCAGCACGGTGGGCTCGCTGGTGGGGGGAATCTTAAATTATAAAACCCCCGGCAAAGTTGTCAGCGGCACCGCTAATGCGGCGGGCAGCGTAGCTTCCGGCGCGGTCAAAACCACTGGAAAAGTGGCCTCTACCGCTGTTAAAACAGGGGTAGATGTAACCAAAAGCGCGGCTAATGTAGCAACCGACACGGTTAAAGGCACCGTCAATGTGGCTAAAGACGCCTTGAAAGGATTGGGCGGGCTGTTTAAAAAGTCCGACGACTCAGAAGGGAAATAAGCCGTTTTAACGCCTTAAAATCCCCGGTTAACCCCGGGGATTTTTTCTTTAGAAAAACAAACCGAACTTTATTTTTACTTCTTCTGTACAGCACCCGCCAAAGCTCAGCGCCCCGCTGTTGGAAGCGATTACGGCGTACTTACTCTTTTTAACATTTTACAGCTGGCTCCTGCGGCGGAAATATCATATAATAAACATTATATGGGATACTTTCTGCTTCTTCTTACCAATCTGCTTTTCCCGTTTGCCGCGCTGGGGGTGGTGTTTGGCTTTCTGCTTTCACCCCGCCGCGGGCTGTTAAAACACTTGCGGCAAGAACTTAAAGAGCGCTTTGGACTGGAAGAACCCGGCGAAATTCCGCAAAACGCCGTCTGGCTGCACTGTGCCAGCGTGGGAGAAGTGCTTTCTATGCAGGAAGTAATCTCCCGGCTAAAAGATTTTTACAAACGGGATATCCTGGTTACCACCACTACCCAGGCCGGGAAAGAAACCGCTTTAAAAAATCCGCACATTACCAAAGCCCTTTTGGCTCCGCTTGATTTTTATCCTTCCTGCCGCCGCTTTATCCAACAAGCCAAACCCTATCGGCTGTTCGTGGTAGAACGGGAAATCTGGCCCAATATCCTGCAAGCCGCCCATCAAGAAGGAGTGCCGGCGGCGCTAATTAATGGCCGCATTTCCGACCGTTCCACCCGCGCCTATGCCTGGGTGCGGCCGTTATTTAAACGGGTATTGGGTACTTTGTCGTTCGCGGCCCTGCAGACCAAAGAAGCCGCCGCCCGGTACCGCTATTTAGGGGTAAAAAAAGAAAAACTTTTCGTCTGCGGAAATGTGAAATACGACACTTTAAACGACCACCCCGCCAAGACGGCCGAAGTCCATAAAATGCTGACGGAGCTGGGTTGGAATGCAAACCCTATCCTGGTCTGCGGGAGCACCCACCCGCTGGAAGAAACCATGTTGCTGCGCGCCGCAGCGGAATTTGCCAAAAGAAGCATCAAAATCATCTTTGCGCCGCGCCACCTGGAGCGGAAACCCGAAATTGAAATCGCTCTGCGCCAAAGCGGGCTGCATTATGCTTTTGTCAGCCAACAAAATTTTGATAAGGATACCGACATTCTCTGCGCCGATGTAATGGGATTATTGCAATCGCTCTACAGCTGTGCCACCCTTACCTTTGTGGGCGGATCGGTAGAAAAACGGGGCGCGCATAATTTGTTGGAGCCGGCTATTCTCTCTAAAACGGTTTTATTCGGCCGCTATTTTTATAATGCACCCGTTACCGCGCAGGCCCTGCTGGAAAGCGGCGGAGGCGTACTGGTAAACGAAACCAATTTTAAGGAAACCGTACTGCGGCTGCTGGCCGATCCGGCCCAGTTGGAAAATATGTCTGAAAAAGCCCGCAAAGCGGCGTTAAGTTTTAAAGGAGCAACCGACAAAATAATGGAAGTGGTAAAAAATTATGAACGAAAATCAACCTAAAATTTTGGTCGTACGCCTTTCCTCGCTGGGAGATATTGTATTATCGTCGCCGGTGTATAAGAACATCAAAGCCAAATGGCCTCAGGCGCATATTACGCTGATGGTAAAGCCGCAGTTCGCCCAGGCCTTGGCCGGCCACCCGGATATAGATGAAATTATGGTCGCTAAAAAAGGGCTATGGGCCAATGTGCGCCAAATCCGGCAAGGGCATTATACCCATTACCTGGATTTGCACGCTACACTGAAAAGTATGTTAATGGGCTTTTTCAGCCGCATTCCCAACCGGGTTCGCTACGATAAAAACTCCGTCGCACGGCGTATGTTTGTAAAGTTCCATAAAAATTCACCGGTGCTGGAAAAACATACCCTGGATAAATACCTCGCCGCACTCAAAGCGTGGGATATTGATATCAAATACAAAGAACCCAAACTGGGCGACTGGGCCTACGAACACGCCAATATGAATGGGAAAAAAGTAAATAAAATCGGTATTTTCCAAACCTCTTTCATTGGCGACAGCGTATTAACCACCCCGCTGATTCAAAAAACGGCTAAAATGTTCCCCGACGCCAAGGTGGTAGTCATCACCCGCCCCCAGACGGAAGATATCTTCAAACCGATGAAGGAAGTATCCGAAATTATTTTAAACGACAAAAAGGGCTGGAATAAAATTTTTGGCGTATGGAAAACGGCCAAAGCCATTGAACGCTCCGGCATTGATATACTGTTGGTGCCGCACCGCAGCTTTAGAAGCGCTTTGATTGCCTGGCTGTCGCGCGTGCCGGTACGCATTGGGTTTACTTCCAGCGAAGGGTGGTTTTTATATACCAAAACGGTGCCCTTTTCCTGGATGATTCACGATGCGGAGCGGAACCTGTCGCTGTTGCAGGGGATTGTAAAAGAAAAGTTTACCGCCGAAAAGCTCAATATGCGCTATGCGCCGTCCGCCGAGGAAAATGTGGCCCGGCTGATTAAAGACTTCAACCTGGACGGCAAAACCCTCGTGGGCATTCACGCCGGAAGCGCATGGCCGACCAAATGCTGGCCAATGGAGTATTTTGTGCAGCTCATCAGCCGCCTGCAAACGGAATTGGGCGTAACGGCTGTACTCGTGGGAGGAGGCGCCAAAGACGCCGATTTGGGCGAAAAAATCTGCCAGCTTTCCCAAGGGCACGCCGCCAATCTGTGCGGAAAAACCAGTTTGGCGGATTTAATGGCTCTAATGAAACATTTTAAATTATTCATTACCAACGACTCCGGGCCAATGCATATCGCGACCGCGTTTGATGTGCCTACCCTGGCTATTTTCGGGCCGACTACCCGCGAATTGGGGTTTTTCCCGTATGGGGAAGGCCACCGCGTAGTAGAAATGAAAGAACTTCCCTGCCGGCCCTGCGCCTTGCACGGGGGGAGAAAATGCCCCTTGGGTCATTTTAAGTGTATGAAAGAAATCCTGCCGGACCGGGTGTTCCAAAACGCCAAAGAAATGCTGGAAGAATACCATTCCCTGCCGGCGGGCCGACACGCTTAAATGAATTTAAAAATCTCCGGGTTAATCCCGGAGATTTTTTGTATGCGGAAAACAGACCTTTTCCAGTTTTTGCGGCTTTTGGGGTTATCCAGCGATTTTTGTAGAGGGAAACTTCGGCGGATCCGGGAATATATAAAATAAGCCCTGCCCCGTGCGTCCGAAAATTAAAACAAGCGGAAAAATGGCTGCTCCTCTTGGACGGGCTTTCTGTGCTTCGGCGGCGGGGGTTCTGCCCATACAAAAAGCGCTCCGTGAGGATCGGAGCGCTTCGTCCTTTTAAAAGCCGTTTTTAATTGCAGCCCTTCAAAGCCAACAGCCATACTTCCTGAGGGGTGCTGTCGCTGGTTTTGCGTTTTTCCCATACCAACTGGCAGTTCGTCAAATTTTTACTCGTATTGGTGTGAGAACTGGTCGGCTCCGGGATATCATTCCCCGCCAAAAAGAACCCCGTGGTAGTGGAACCGCTGTATAACATAATGGAACTGCCGCTGTTCCCGTTTATTTTTAAAGTGCCGCCTTTTAAGGTGCTTACTTTCTGACGCAACACATTAACGGCATTTAGAGTTTGGATATAGGAATCGCTGGTATAAGTCTGCGAGCCGCCCTTTACCGACACGCTGTTAAGCAGCCCGCTGGGTGCCGTAGAACTGGAAGCCGAATAAGAACTGTAGGTATTAGCCGTATTGCCGTGAAAAGCAGCATTGGGCATATCAATAGCGGAACCATATTCGCCGGTAAGCGTATTGATTTCATAAGTGCGGCTGGAAGAATCGGTATAGGCAGATACCGTTCCACCCGAAGAGATATTGAGCGTAGTGGCCTGCAAACCGCCTTTTAAGTTGGCTTTATCCGCCACTTTCAAATAAGTATATTCACCCATACGGGAGGGATTGAACGATACTTTAGACACCGTTTCGGCCTGCAGCATAGCTCCGGCCGCAAAAAACAGAAAAAATAAACTGAACAACTTTTTCATATCATACTCCTTTACCCATTCAAAGATTCCAATCTACCTAAAATTCTGTGCAGCTCTCTTCAGTGTATCAAAAACCGATATTTGGGTGCAAATCAAAAAAATTCCTCGGGTTTTTCGTCTAACGCTTCTTTGGTGCTTAAAAACAGGCGTTTGATTTCGGGTAATTTCTCCAACGGCAGCCAAATGCCTTTTTTAGTAAACCCGCAGTCTTCCTGCCACTGGCGCAAATCCAGCCCGCGGCGCCCCTTAAACGACCCCACACAGGCCACCACACAAATACCGGGCCGCTTGGCAAATTTACCCAATTGCCCATCTTTTACAGCCGCCATATCATCGGGTAAAGCCGCCACCAAAGGCGCCAATATCCGCAAGATTTCGGGCGTCATGGTAATTCCGTCCCGCGTAGCGCCGGAAAACGAGTCCGATGTTACATACCGCCGCACCGATACATACCGATATCCGCGGTAAGCATCAATACTAAAGCGGACCTCCTCGCCGTTTTCCAATGCAAAACTGCCAATATCCCTCAGTAAAGTAAAACTGCTTTCGCTCATTTTTATCCCCGCGCGGACCCAAATCCGGCGCCCCCTGTTGTTTCTTCAGTAAATATGATATGATAGCTTTAGTTATATTTTAGTGGTTGGTAAAGATAAAATCAAGCAGTTTTTGTATAATAACTTAGATATTTCCTATTTTATATTTAAGGAAGATTATGACAGAAAATCCTTCTCTGGTAGGGCAAGATATTTCCGGCTGCGAAATTTTAAATAAAGTAGCGGAAGGCGGTATGGGCGCTGTGTATAAGGCGCGCCATAAAGCATTGAACCGTATTGTATGCGTTAAAATTTTAAGCCCGGCCTTGGCCAACGATAAAAAAGCCGTGGAATTATTTTTAACCGAAGCCCGCGCTATTGCAGAATTGGACCACCCGAATATCGTCAATGTATATAATGTGGGGAAGGAAAAAGGATATTATTTTATTGTCATGTCCTTTATTGAAGGGCAAACCCTCTCGCTGTTACTTAAAAAAAATAAAGTGCTTCCCATCGGCTTAGTGCTGGATTTGTTTGAAGGAGTCCTGCTGGGGTTAGACGCTGCCCACGAAAAGGGCATTATTCACCGGGATATCAAACCTTCCAATATCTTAATCAACCCGCAAGGGCAGCCCAAGTTGGTGGACTTTGGTATCGCTAAAAAAGTAGATAAAGAAAAGGGCTCCACCAAAACCACCGAACTGGCCGGAACCGCTTATTTCATCGCGCCGGAACAGGCCTTGGGCAAGGATTTAGACACCCGCGCCGATCTATATTCCGTCGGAGCGAGCTTGTATTATGTGCTGACGGGCCAATTTCCTTATAACGGCAAAAATACCATTGATATTATCCAAAAACATATCAATGATCCTGTGCCGGATCCGGCCAAACTCCGCTCGGATATGCCGGGCTGGCTTTCCCTGGCCATCCAAAAACTCATGAGCAAAAACCCGGACGACCGATTCCAAACCGCTAAAGAAACTTATCTGTATTTTAAAAAGATGCGCGCGGAGGATCAACTGCGCGTGAAAATGGGCAACTCCGGACGCGCCATTGATTTAGGGGAAGAAGGGCCGCTTCGGATTGTAAAAGAAGAAAGAAGAAGCACCGAAAGCATTAAAAAACAACGAATGGAGGAAGCGGCCGCCGTCAGCAAACGGACGACATCTTCTTCGCGGCTGCCGCTGATGCCTCAGTTAGATGACTCGGTAAAAGCCGCTTCTAAGGAAAAACCCGCCAAAGCGCCGCAGCCCCGTGTCGGTATGCTGGGAGCAGAAGAAGTAAAACCGGTAGATGTTTTTGTACCTTCCAAAAAATCGGCAGCGGTCCGTTTTGCTAAAGAACCTTCCCTGGAAACCTCCTCTAAAAATTGGGTAACCAAAATGTTGCTGTTCTTACCCATTTTTATAGTATTTACGGGCGGAATTTCTTACTTATTTTATAAACTGGGTACTATTTGTTCCGTACACCTAAATCCGCAGGCGGGCTTATTTTCCAATTTGATTATGCCTTTCTTGGCACCGGAATACGCCCCCAACCAAATGTTGCTAACTGGTATGGCCGTGGCGGCAGTAGCGCTTATCTTTGTTTTTTCCACGATTAAGGCCTTCTCCCGCTCCACTACGCTTTGGCTGATTGTGGCGCTGGTGTCTTATATGGCGGGGCTGTTTACCCCGCAAGTACCTTTTATGGAAATTGCCAACGCCGGTCAATATATTTTTACGCCGGAGTATTATTTATGCTACCTGGTATTTACTGCTGCGTGGGCCATTGGCTTGTGCGGGACAATCAACCGCACCCTGGGCCAACGGCTGCTGGCAGCGGCGTTAACGATATTGGCCATGGTGCTGGTATATTTATCCACCCATTTAGCTATACCGCCAGATACACAGGAAATGCTGGTAAAAATTATTTTTTACGCCGGTTTATTCTGCGCCGTATTGTGTTGCTACTATCTCGCCTCCCGCAGCGAGAAAGACAGTATTCTTTTCCCGCTGGTGCTGATGTTCGCCGCCGGGATAGGCATTTGGGCCTATTCCATATCCGGCTTAGCGGGGCAAATCAATCAGACCTTAAATTCTTTTACCCGTCTTGTCCAGGTAAAAGAATCCAGCCCTGCAACGGCTAATGCAAAAATGGAAAATTTAGTGGGGTTGGATTCCCGCCGGCAGGTATTTGCCAGCATTACGCAAACCAATGAATTGACCGGCATGAACCAGGAAGAAGCATACGCTTTTCTGGAAAAACAAATAGATAAAGAAGCTCCCGGGGTATTGGACGAAAAAACGAAACCGCTGTTTATCCGTTTCTTAATTGATTATTATAAAAGCGGAAAAAGTAAAATGCAGTTAAGCGTGTGGGATTATGCACTGAGTTTCCCGGTAGAGAATTTTAATAGAAACGCCCAGAATAATAACGCTTACTTCTTTTTGCTGGCACTATTATATGTATTTGGTGCGCTTAATTGTGCGGGAACCATTTTCTTCAGCGAGGATTTATGAGCAGCTTTGATATTGAATTTGCCGCCGTAACCGATATTGGAAAAATACGCGAAAAAAATGAAGATAATGTGTTAATATCTTCGGACTTAGGGCTCGGAGTCGTAGCCGACGGTATGGGCGGGCACAGTGCCGGCGAAATTGCCAGCAACATTGCCGTTTCGGTATTAGCAGAGACCATTCGGAAAGTAAACAATCAACAGCTTAAAATCCCGGACAATTTCCTGCCCAAACTGGACCCTATAGAACGCAAGCTGTTAATGGCCGCCAATCTGGCCAATGCAGCTATTTATTCAACGGCTCAATCCTCCGATATTTACCGTATGATGGGCACCACGCTTACGGGTGTTTTATTTGATAAAGACTGCGCCACCGCCGTTCATGTGGGGGATTCGCGGCTGTATTTGTTCCGCGATAATAAAATCGTCCAAATTACCACCGACCATTCCCTGGCCATGGAGCATGTGCGCCGCGGCCTACTTACCCGCGCCGAGGCGGATCGTTCCAAAATTCAAAATGTGCTTACGCGCGCCATGGGAATTAAAAAGAACATAGAATTTGATTTGTTAAAATTCCCCGTTAAAGTAGGCGATGTCATGCTGCTGTGCTCGGACGGGCTTTACAAAGGGCTGCGCGAAAGCGATATGGCGGATTTGCTTAAAGCAGGCGCTCAAATGCCGATTGTAAAACTCTGCAAGCAGCTGGTGCGGGTGTCTAACGAAAACGACGGGCAGGATAACATCTCTGCCGTTCTGATTAAAATTCTGCCGGCACATAAAGTTACTTTTACCCAGCGAATTAAGAAGTTTTTTACCAAAAAATAAAACGGTTTTACCGTCTAACTTATCAACCTCTTTATTAGCACTCTAATAAAGGGGTTGACAATTTTAAACAGATATGCTAAATTAGCATTAAGCTAAAGCGAGTGCTAATAACACCGCCAAGCGATTTCTAATCTTTTCACACAAAGGAGTGAATGGAATATGGCTGAAGTAAAAATTAAACCGTTGGGCGACCGCGTAATTGTGAAGCCCATTGAACGCGAAACGATGAAGGGGGGAATCATCATTCCCGACACCGCAAAAGAAAAACCGATGGAGGGGGAAGTGTTGGCGGTTGGACCGGGAAAATTAAACGAAAAAGGCGATCGGGCGCCTATGGATGTGAAAAAAGGCGACCGCGTGCTTTACGGCAAATACTCCGGCACGGAAATCAAACTGGATGATGAAAATTATTTAATCATTCACCAAGACGAAATCTTGGGTATTTTGGGGTAATTAAACAGGAAGAGAAAGATTATGGCTAAACAAATTATTTACGGCGATGAAGCCCGCGCCAAAATGAAATCGGGCATTGAAAAAGTAGCAAACGCAGTAAAAGTTACGCTGGGTCCCAAGGGCAGAAGCGTAGTGTTGGAAAAAAAGTTCGGTTCTCCGTTGATTATTGACGACGGGGTAACCATCGCCAAAGATATTGAGCTGGAAGATAAATTTGAAAATATGGGCGCGCAGCTCATTCGCGAAGTTGCATCCAAGACCAACGATGTCGCCGGCGACGGTACCACCACCGCCACCGTTTTGGCCAACGCCATGCTGACCGAAGGCATTAAAAACATCACGGCCGGCGCCAACCCGACCTTGGTTAAAAAAGGAATTGAAATGGCCGTAGAAGCCACCAAAACCGAATTAAACAAAATGCACAAACCGGTCAAAACCAAAGAAGAAAAAGCGCAAATCGCCACCATTTCTTCCAACGACCGCGAAATCGGCAATATGATTGCCGAAGCCATTGAAAAAGTAGGCGCGGAAGGCGTTATTACCGTTGAAGAAGGCAAAACCGCCACTACGCAGTTGGATATTGTGGAAGGTATGCAGTTTGACCGCGGCTATATTTCTCCTTATTTCGTAACCGATTCCGAAAGAATGGAATGCGTGCTGGAAAACCCGTACCTCATCATTACGGACAAAAAGATTTCTTCTATGAACGACTTGCTGCCCGTGTTGGAAAAAATCGTTCAAAGCGGCAAGCAGTTTCTGATCATCGCCGAAGATGTGGACGGTGAAGCGCTGGCGACCTTGGTAGTCAACAAACTGCGCGGCACCTTAAAGGGCTGTGCCGTAAAAGCCCCCGGCTTTGGCGACAGACGCAAAGAAATGCTGGAAGACATCGCTATTTTAACCGGCGGAGAAGTGTTGAGCGAAGAACGCGGCATTAAGCTGGACAAAGCTGAACTGGCTATGCTCGGTCAATGCGCCCGCGTAGTTGTGGATAAAGAAAACACCACCATCGTCAGCGGCAAAGGCAGCAAAGAAGCAATCGCCGCTCGGGCCGAACAGATCCGCAAACAAATTGAAAATTCCAAGAGCGAATACGACAAAGAAAAACTCCAGGAACGCTTGGCTAAATTGTCCGGCGGCGTAGCCGTCATCAGCGTAGGTGCGGCGACGGAAACGGAACTCAAAGCCAAAAAAGCCAAAGTGGAAGACGCCAAAAACGCCACGAAAGCCGGGGTGGAAGAAGGGCTCGTACCCGGCGGCGGTGTGGCCTTGGCGCGCTGCCAAAAAGCGCTGGACGCGTTAAAAGAAGAAAATGAAGATATCCGCACAGGTATCAACATTGTACGCAAAGCGTTAACAGCTCCGCTGAAACAAATTGCTGTCAACGCGGGCTTGGACGGAGCCGTCGTGGTGGACAATGTGCTCAAAATGACGGGTGCGGCCGACGGTTATGACGCCGAAAAGAATCAATACTGCGACCTTTTAAAAGCCGGCGTAGTAGATCCGGCCAAAGTGGTCCGCACCGCCTTGGAAAACGCGGCCTCAATCACGGGCACGGTTCTTTTAACCGAAACCCTGGTAGCGGACGCTCCCGAAAAAGAAGCGGCCCACGCGCCGGCTATGCCCGGCATGGGTGGCATGGGCGGCATGATGTAATTTAAACGCCGTTAAAAAGCCGGCTCCCCAAGGAGCCGGCTTTTTTGTGCAACCCGGCCAGAATGATTAACGGGCTATATGCACCGGAAATACAAACGGTCTTTCCGGGCGGCAAAAGGGATAAAACCACTCCGGAGCGGCAAAGGTCCCAGAAAAAAATAGGTCCAAAAAACATTATATATAGGGCCTTTGACCCCTGGAATTTCTGCGAAAAAAGCGGTATCCTTTAAGTAAGCCGTAGAAAAGGAGAAACATTTTATGAAAAAAATTATCACTTGTTCTGTTGTAGCGTTGTTGGCTGTGGCTTTTGGAACGGCCAAGGCCGATGCCCAGAATGCTTTGCAAAAACGCATTTCATCTAAAGTCAATCAAGCGGTAAAAGCCAAAGAGAGTGTTCCTCAGAAAGCTAAAACGGTCGTACAAACCAAATGGCTGGATTACAATGTAATTATGCAGCATAAAAATCCGGAATACCGGGAAGAAGGTTCGGCTTTTAATGTCGTTTCCTGCAGTGCCGTCTTGTGCGATTATAAAGACAATAAAAATACCGGCGTCGTTACTGTAGCGTTTGACAAAAACTGCTTTCAAAATGTAAGAACCAGCTCTGATGCCAAAAGCTTTTTGTTTCAGGTGCAGCTGGGTAAATTCGGCACCTATGGGAAAGGCGAGTTGGAAGGCGAACCGTTCTATTTTGAAATGGAAGTCAACAAAACCCAAAAAGATATAGACCGCGTATTCAGCTTTACGCAGACCCAAAACGGAGCGATTTATTTGTTCAATATGCCGGTACGCACGGCCGCTGTAAAAAAATCGTTAAAAGATTTCTTTGCAGAAAACGGTACGATTTCTAAAAATGCGGCGGCACAGGCAATCAAAAATATGTCCAAACCGCAATGGACCACTCAGTTTTCGGCTGACTAATTAGCTCTGACCATTAAAAAACTCCGCCCCAATAAACGGCGGAGTTTTTTAATGGGTTACCCGGCTGAAGCTTCCCCATTATTTTTCCGTGATATTTTATACAATAAATTTAAGTCCGTTTTCGGACTATTTTATCCTAGGGGGGAAACTATGAATAATCCCATGTTAAACGAAGCCGCTTTCCGGCGCGCGCAGGAACAAGCCGCCAGCGGTACCATGACGCTGCAAGGCACCATCAATAAAACTTTTTTGTTGCTGTTTATCTGCGTGATCGGCGGTATGATTACCTGGACGAACTACCAAAGCTGGGCCGGAGCCACTTGGCTGATTGCCATTATCGGTTTTATAGTGGCGATGATTACTTCTTTCAAACCGGCGGCGGCACCGATTACGGCGCCGATTTATGCCTTTTTGGAAGGGCTGTTTTTAGGGGTAGTGTCCGCCATGTACAATGCACAGTTCCAGGGTATTGTATTTAATGCGGTAGCCGCAACCGTATTGGTTTTCTTTACGATGCTGTTTGTATATCGTACGGGAATTATCCGGGTAACGCGCGGGCTGGCGGTGGGGATTTTTTCGGCCACGGCCGCTATTGCTATTTTGTACCTGGGGTCGTTTATTTTATCGCTGTTTGGCGTCAGCACGGCGTATTTGACTTCCAGCTCTCCGCTGGCGATTGGCATCAGCATAGTTATTTGCGGGGTAGCCGCGTTCAACTTTTTGCTGGACTTTCACTTCATTGATCAGATGACCTCTCACTATCAAGCGCCCAAACACATGGAATGGTACGCTGGATTTGGGCTGTTGGTAACGCTGGTATGGCTGTATATTGAAATTTTGCAGCTGCTGGCCAAATTTCAGCGCAAATAAGCATATGCCGAAGCCGTTTAAATTTTGTAAAATTTAAGAAGTAAAAGCGCGGTGTAACCACCGCGCCGGAAAAACAAAAGGAGTCAAGAGAACTATGAATTTTGACAGCATCAAAAAAATTCAAGATATGGACTTGAAAGACAAAAAAGTCTTGGTCCGCGTAGATTACAATGTACCGCTTAAAGACGGGAAAGTAGATAACAACAAACGCATTGTTGCCACCGAAAAAACCATCAAGCACTTGTTGGCAAACAACTGCCGCGTGGTGCTTATTGCCCACTTGGGCCGCCCGAAAGGCAAAGTTTGCCCGGAATTCAGCTTGGCTCCTGTGGCGGCTGAAGTAGAAAAATTGTTTGGGGTGCCGGTGCATTTTGCCAAAGACTGCGTAGGAGCAGAAGCCGAAAAAGTAGTAGCCGAAACGAAAAACGGCGAAATTGCCCTGCTGGAAAACCTGCGCTTCCACCCGGAAGAAGAAAAGAACGACGCCGAATTTGCCAAACAGCTGGCCAAACACGGTGAAATTTTTGTGCAAGAAGCTTTCGGCACCGTACACCGCGCCCACGCTTCTACCAGCGCCGTGGCGGACTTTTTGCCCGGCTGTGCGGGATATCTGGTGCAGAAAGAAGTGGAATTTTTGGGGAAAGCGTTGGAAAACCCGGCCAGACCGTTTGCAGCAGTAGTGGGCGGCGCGAAAGTGTCCGACAAAATTATGCTGCTTAACAACTTGATGGACAAAGTAAATGTACTGGTCATTGGCGGCGGTATGGCTTATACTTTCTTAAAAGTACAGGGGCACGAAATCGGCAAATCCTTATTTGACGCCGAAAAAGAAAACGAAGCCAAAGCCGTTTTGGCCAAAGCCCAGGAAAAAGGCGTAAAAATTCTATTGCCGGTGGACCATATTTGCGGCAAAGAATTTGCCGAGACGACCGAACCCGTAGCCGTGGAAGATATCAATATCCCGGCGGATTTGATGGGCTTGGATATCGGCCCGAAAACGGCTGAACTGTTCCGCGAAGAACTCTTAAAATGCAAAACCATTTTCTGGAACGGACCGATGGGTGTGTTTGAATTCCCGAACTTTGCCAAAGGCAGCTTTGCCATTGCGCAAGCGATGATTGACGCCACGAAAGCGGGCGCCACCACGATTATTGGCGGCGGCGACAGCGTCAATGTGCTTAAGAAGGGCAAATTCAATCAGAAAGAACTCTCCCATGTTTCTACGGGCGGCGGCGCCAGTATGGAATTTGTGGAGGGGAAAGAATTGCCCGGCTTAGTGGCGTTAGCCAAATAAGACGGCAATTCGTTCTGAAGAAACTTTATACCGACACAAACCGGGCCCGCTGTTTGGGCCCGGTTATTTTATGCAGAAAGAATTGCCCGGCTTAGTGGCGTTAGCCAAATAAGACGGCAATTCGTTCTGAAGAAACTTTATACCGACACAAA
>CALUZQ010000027.1 GCA_944325225.1 uncultured Elusimicrobiales bacterium | reverse complement strand
GGTTGATTTTGGTTTTGCTGAAGCAATTCATTAATTTGGCCAGCAAAACGCCCGAAGCGGTGGCGATGGAAAAGGCTATAATGCCCAATACCAAAATTCCCAGTGTTTCGGTTTTTAAGAACTGGCTGGCCTGCAATTTAGAACCGACCGACAACCCCAGCAAAATGGTCGTGATATTGCAAAAATCATTTTGCAAGGTCTTGGATAAGCGTTCCGCTACGCCCGATTCTTTAATTAAATTGCCGAAAGTCAGCGCACCGATTAAAGGGGCGGCGTCCGGCAGGAGGAACGCGCATAACAATAGCAGTACCAGCGGGAATAAAATTTTCTCGCGTTTAGATACATGGCGCAGCTGCGTCATTTTGATTTTGCGTTCCGCTTCGGTGGTAAGCAGCTTCATAATAGGCGGTTGGATAATCGGCACCAGCGCCATGTAGGAATAAGCCGCTACGGCAATCGCGCCCAACAACTGCGGTGCAAGCCGGGAGGTTAAAAAGATAGCTGTCGGGCCGTCTGCCCCGCCGATAATGCCGATAGAAGCCGCCTCTTTAAGCCCAAAAGCAAAGGGCTGTGCGTCCCCAAAGTGCACATACGAAAGCCCGATGGCGCCGATGAGCGTAGCAAAAATGCCAAACTGCGCCGCACCGCCCAACAAGGCCGTTTTGGGGTTGGCAATCAGTGGGCCGAAGTCCGTCATCGCGCCCACGGACATAAAGATAAACAGCGGGAAAAGACCCGTCTGAATACCGGCATCATACACAATGCGCAAGAAACCGCCCGCTTCGGCAATTCCGGCCAGCGGAATGTTAGACAGCAATCCGCCAAAGGCGATGGGAATTAACAAAAGCGGTTCAAACTGTTTTTTAATGCCCAGCCACAGTAAGAAACAGCAGACAATCATCATCACCAGCTGCTGCCAGGTAAGCGCATAAAGCGAAGTGGAATGCGCTATTTTTGTAAGAGCAGTTAAAATATCCATAGCCAGTCCTCTTATTTAATTTCAGCCAGCGCATCGCCAGTTTGAACTTGGTCGCCTTGTTTGGCGAGGAAGTGTATCGTGCCGGAAGCCGGAGCGGAAACGGCGGTTTCCATTTTCATCGCTTCCAATACCATAATTTCCTGTCCTTCGCTGACGCGGTCCCCTTCTTTTACGCTCAGGCGCAGCACCGCACCCGGCAGCGGGGATTTGACGGTTCCGCCCACCGCACCGGCGGCCGGTTTGGCTTCGGCTTTTGCGTCCGAAGCGGCCGTAGATACGCTGTAGCGTTTGCCGTTGACGATGGCGTTGTCGCCGTCAAAAATCACTTCATACGCTTTGCCGTCCACCGTTACTTTTACGGCGCCGGACGACTGGGCCGCGGCTTTTTTTGCGTCGGCCGCCCAGCGGATACCGTTCACTTTGGCTTCGCCTTTGAGGTACAAGAGCCCTTTGTCTGCGCAGGTGGCGACGATGAACACATTTTCGTCCGTAATCGGCAGTCCCGCTTCTTTGAGTTTTGCTTCGGCCACTTTCAGGCCTTTTTTCGGATCGGCGTCGTTAATCTCCAGCGGCGTTTTGGTGGTAGGCGGCAAACCCAGCTGCTGGCTGGCTTCTTTGACGACTTCCGGGTCGGGTTCTACCGGCGTTTTGCCAAAATAGCCCAGCACCATTTTGCCGTAGCCGGGGGTAATTTTTTTCCAAGGGCCGTTCATTACATTGCTGTAGGCCTGCTGGAAATAGAATTGGGAAACCGGCGTAACCGAAGTACCGAATCCGCCCAGTTTCACGCATTCGCCCATGGCTTTTACCACTTCGGGGAATTTGTCAAAGGTGCCGTTGTCGCGCATCATTTGGGTATTGGCCGTCAGTGCGCCGCCGGGCAGCGGGGAGAACGGAATAATCGGGTTGACGGCTGTGGCTTCGGGCGGCAGGAAGTATTTGCTCATACAATCCTGGAATACATTTTCCGCTTCCTGGATTTTCTTAGGATCAATGTCTAAAGTGTATTCCGTGCCGCGCAGGGCGTGCCACATGGTTAAAATATCGGGCTGGCAGGTACCGCCGGAAACGGGCTGCATGGAAAGATCCAGCTGGTCGGCCCCGGCGTGAATGGCTTCTAAACAGCAAGCGATGGAGTTGCCGGCCGTTTCGTGCGTGTGGAAAACAATTTTGGTGCCTTCCGGCAGCAGCCGGCGTGCCATGGCAATCGTTTTGCCAACGGTGGCCGGGGTGGAAGTGCCGGAGGCGTCTTTGAAGCAAACGGAATCAAACGGAACGCCGGAATCTAAAATCTGGCGCAGGATTTTTTCGTAAAATACTTCGGTATGAATTTTGCCCGTAGGATCCCAGCCCGGCGCTAAGGACATCATGCTCACGCAGACTTCGTGTTTGAGCCCGGCGTCGTGAATGCACTGGCCGGAATAAATCAAATTGTTCACATCGTTTAATGCGTCAAAGTTGCGAATGGTCGTGGTGCCGTGTTTTTTAAACAGCTGGGCATGGGCTTTGATGACATCGGAAGGTTGGCTGTCCAGCCCCACCACATTTACGCCGCGTGCCAAGGTTTGCAGGTTAGCGTCCGGCCCGGCAGTTTGGCGGAAAGTGTCCATCATATCAAAGGCGTTTTCGTTGCAGTAGAAAAACAGCGCCTGGAACCGGGCACCGCCGCCAAATTCCATATGGCTGATGCCCGCGTGCCGGGCGGCCTCTACCGCCGGCATGAAATCTTTGGTTAAAACGCGCGCCCCATAGACGGATTGAAATCCGTCGCGAAACGCAGTGAGCATAAAGTTTATTTTTTTCATAGTGGTTCCCCCGGTTTATTTTCCTTGAAATCTGTTGGCCGCGGCGATGGCTACGGCAATTAGTGCGTGGTCCGCTGCGCCGGATACCGTTTGCGGAAAGTATTTTTCCATCGCTTGTACCAGCTTGCCCAGTATTTTCATTATGGCTACCATAATGATTAGAAATACAAATACAATCAACATTCCGATAATGGTAATGTTGATGGATTGCATCATCAGATTATCAGCACTCATACAATCAGATCTCCTATATAAATTTCTTCCGGGCCGCTTTCAGTAGCCAACACCAGCGTACCGCGCGAAGATACATCCTGCACTGTTCCAAAAAGGGGTTTTTCACCGTTTTTAACGGTAATTTTTTTGCCTCGGAAAGGGAATCTTTCCCGGTAGGGCTCGCAGATGGCGGCAAAGCCGCATTCTTCTACGGACGGATAATCCTGCCAAAAATAGTTCATAACATCTTGCATAAGGGTTTGTTTGTCTGCCTGTATGCCCAACATATAGAGCGAAGTGGCCGGCTGACCAACATCCGGCAGTGATTTTTGGCCGACATTAATACCCGTTCCAATGACCATTCCTTCCAATCTTCCGCCGGATAAAACGCCTTCGCTTAAAATACCGCAGAGTTTTTTGCCGTCAGCCAGTACATCATTGGGCCATTTAAGGCAGGTGTGCGGATAGAGTTTCTCTATCGCGCGGCAGAGTGAAAGCCCCATCAGCTGGGTAAAATTGGGCCAGAAATCCGTATGCTGGGGTTTAATTAAAACGGAAAAGTAAAGCCCGCCTTCCTGCGATTCCCATTTGCGGTTAAAACGCCCCCGGCCGGCGGTTTGTCTGTCGGCCGTAACAATGGTTCCGTGCCGCAAAGACGCACAATTTGCTTTGAGGTAGTTGTTGGTGGAATCTATTTCTTCAAAATGTATAATCGGGCCCATACTCCCATTGTAACAAATAAAAAGGAGGGGGAGAAAACCCTTTTTCTGGCGCTAGAAAAAGGGCAAAAAAGAGAGCCGCTTGCCTCTGGCGGAAATATCCCCAACCAGTTGTTTCCCTAATGCGTTAGCACCGTAATTGGCAACCCCCTTGGCCGAGGCAAACTGCCTGACCCCAGCCAGGGCTGTTTTGTAAGAGTCCAACCTTGCACGAACAGTGTGGCTTAAACGAGTCGCGCTAACGGGCATAGAGTGGGGAGGGGCGGTTCGCCCCTTGCAGAAATATCCCTAATCCGGTGTTCCCTTTTTGCGTAAGCTCCGTAATTTGCCAAACGCTGTCCGAGGCAGAATTCCCCGGCCTGGAAGGCCTTGACTCGTTTTTTTTTTTTGATAAATTTTGGCTATGAACAAAACTTATCAAAAAACATTCCCCGGCGAAAAAAACGCCGGATTTACGCTCATAGAGCTGTTAGTAGTGGTTTTAATTATTGGCATACTGGCGGCGGTGGCGTTGCCCCAATATCAAACTGCGGTGGATAAAGCGCGCTTTGTTGAATTGCAGACTATCAGTGCGCAACTGAGCAAAATGGTGGAAATGTACTATATTGCTAATGGCAGTTATCCCCGCTCTTGGAGTGATTTGGATATTACCATACCTGGTTGTACGGACCTAGGTGGTTTGTACGATTTAGTATGTCCAAAAATCCGTATTGATTTGAATGATACGCACTTTAATGGTTGGGATAGTACGGAGCGTAGCACTAACCCCGTTAATCATAATTTGACCTATTGTTATTTCTTTTTGAACATTGATCATGCCAATGCCGGAAAGTTTTATTGTAAAGGTATTACAGAACGCGGCAAGCGCGTATGCAAGAGCGTATGCGGCGCCAACAATTGTTTGGTGTCCTAATTGTTGAATAAGGAAAACACCCCGTTTTTGCAAGCGGGGTGTTTTGTATATATTCCCCGGCATAAGCCGGGGGTTTAATAGATAAAAGCGGGGTGTCGTATTAAATTTCGGGGCATTTGGCCCGGGCCGCGGCAAACAAAATAGCGGCCGTCATACTTTGGGCGTCTGCCTTGTTTTTCCCGGCAATATCAAAAGCCGTTCCGTGCGTTGGCGAGGTGCGTAAGAATTTGAGTCCGGCCGTAACATGTACGATAGGTTCCCGCGCGGCCAGTTTAAGCCCTAAGAGCGCCTGATCGTGATACATACACAGGAGCCCGTCGTATTGGCCGTGGGCGTGGGCGGACCAAATGCTGTCCACCGGGAACGGCCCTTCCGCCCAAATGCCTTTGCGGCGCAGGGCACGGATTACCGGTTCTATAACGGCGTGTTCTTCGGTGCCGAATTTGCCGTTATCGCCCGCATGCGGATTGAGCGCACAGAAAGCGATACGGGGGCGTTTAACACCCAGCCGCGTAAGGGCCTGCGTAAAATGACGGGCCGCCTGCGCCACGCGGACGCGGGTAATAATGTGCGGCAAATCCGAAATGGCAAAATGCTCGCTGACCAAGGCACAGCGAATCGGCCCGCTTACAAACATCATCAGCCCTTCTTTGCCCGCCCGTTCGCGCAGCAGTTCGGTGTGTCCCACATAAGGGATCTTTCCCAGCGACCAACTTTGTTTGGAAATAGGCGCCGTAACCAGCGGGCACCCGGTGCGAAGCGCCAGCTTACAGGCCAGTTCTACGGATTTGAACGAGGAAATTCCTCCCGCTTCGGTCGGGCCGTGGGGAGCATCTTGCAGACATTCGCAGCTGTCCATGCTGATCAGCCGCGCCAGCCGGTCCGAAAAACCGGCGCGAAAAAGCGAACACGGCTCCCCGATGACAATCGGGGAGCAGGCGTGTTGCACCAAAGGGCTTTTTAATGCTTTGACTGTTACTTCCGGGCCGACCCCCAACGGGTCGCCGGCGGTTATAAATACAACAGGTTTCATGAGTTGTCCGAATCTAATTAAACTCAAAAAGGAGGCGAGGAACCGTTTTACCTTTTAGGTTGTAACTTCATTGGACAAAATTTTATCAGCCGTATTATTTTTTGGCCTCTTCCTTAGCGTCGGTTTTTTCTTCTTTTTTCGCGTCGGCTTTTTGGGAATCGTCTTTGGAATCCGCTTGCGGCGCGAGCAACGCGTCCGATTCAAACTGAATGGTTACTTTTACATCGGCTTTATCGTACAAATCGGCAATGTATTCGGCAATCGCCAGCTGTACGCGCTGCTGGGCCAGGTATTGGGCTAAATCTTTGG
Source organism: uncultured Elusimicrobiales bacterium (assembly GCA_944325225.1). Classification (GTDB taxonomy): domain Bacteria; phylum Elusimicrobiota; class Elusimicrobia; order Elusimicrobiales; family Elusimicrobiaceae; genus Avelusimicrobium. The sequence continues at coordinate 18,461 of CALUZQ010000027.1, read as the reverse complement.
CGATATCGTCGTACGAAACCGACCGTTCCGCCCGTTTTTCTTTGATTTTGATTATGTGGAAGCCCACATCGCTTTTAATCGGGTCGCTTACTTTGCCCACCGCTAACGAGAAGGCCTTTTCGTCAATGGCTTTGGGCGCCACGCCTTTAATTAAAATCATATCGCCGCCGCTGGCCAGGGCGTTTTTGTCTTCCGTATATTTTTTGACTGCGGCCGAAAAATCCATTCCGTCGTCAATTTCTTTTTTAATCTGCTTGGCCAGTTCTTCTTTCTTTTTGACATCTTCCGGCTTCATATCTTTCGTAACGGCTAAATAGATGTGTCCAATGCGTACCTGCTCGGCCGTAAGTTGTTTGAGTTTGGCGGCAATGGCCTGGGCTTCTTTCAAGCGGGTTGGATTTTCTTTTTCCAGGGCTTTGATTTTTTTGGTTTTGTTTTTCATAACCGCTTCTACATCTTCATACAAGGCCTTGGCGTCGGCCTCTTCCACCGGTTTAATGGAGGTTTGGAGTTTTTGTTCCATCAGTTTGCGCACGGCGATATCTTTGGAGAGTTTCTTTTTATAGGTTTTAAAACTCATTCCTTGTTTTTTAAGCGCTTCGTTAAAGCGTTTGTCGGCACCTTTCGGATCTTGCTGGCCGGTGGTTTCATCAATAATAAAGCGGGCCTTGATTTCGTTGACGCCGGCGTCAATTTCCGAATCTTTAACCTGGATTTTTTCTTCCTCCGCCGCTTGATATAACAATTCTTTGGAAATCAATTCTTTAATTACTTCCCGGCCCAAAATATCTTTGGCGTAGGGCTGTTCCAAAAACTGCGGGGCAGCCAGCTGATACTGTTCCACGGCGCTTTGCAGGTAGTTGTCGTACTCAGAAGCCAAAATCGGCTGTCCGTTTACCGTAGCGACGGAGGATTCCATCACTTTTGCTTGGAGATGAACCCCCGCAACCGCCAACAAGACGGCTAAAATCAGTTTATTCGCTTTTTTCATATATCACAACCTCGTATTTATTTTTTAAAGTGTTTAAAAGATTGTCCAGCTTTTTATTTTCCAGCACTTGGCGGATTCTCGGTTCGGCATCTTTGCGCGAAAGCCGCTTATCGCTTGTTTTCATTATTATATGAAATCCCTGCGAAGTTTTGAAAAAACCTTGCACGCTGCCGGTGGGCGAATTAGCGGCAATTACTTCTATTTCCGGCAGATATTCCCCCGGCATAAAAGACAATTCTTTTAAGCTTTCCGGCGCGATGCTGTACTGCCGGTCCAGTTCTTTCCAGCGCCGCGGCGACGATTTTAACGCCCGCAGTACTTGATCGGCGGTTTGGGCATTGTCTATAATGATTTGTTTAATCGTCATTTGGTACGGATATTTTTCGTAATAGGCGCTGATTTCTTCGTCCGTTACAGCCGTGTCGCCCTTTTCTCTTAATTCATCGTACCACAGCTGCTCCAGGGTTTGTTCGCCAAATTGGCGGTAAATGTCGGCCAGTTGGGCGCGTTTATCTTCCATAATGGAAAGATAGACATCGGACTGCTCCAACCCTTCATCTTTTGCGGCGGCCGAAATCAGTTTTTCCCGCGTGATGATTTGCAATAAGTTTTGCCGCCCAATAGCGGTTTTAGCAAATTCGCGGTCTTCATCGCTCATCAGCGCCAGCCGGTCGTTGATGTCCGCCTCGGTAATGGTTTGGTTGCCCACTCGTGCGGCAGTTTGATCGGGTACGGGTTTAGCGTCTTTTTGGCAGCCCCATCCCGCCAAAAGAAGAATCAATAAAAAAATGCTTCTTTTCATATGCATATACTATATCATTTTTGCGGTTTTAAAATGGTTTCAAAAAACGAAAGTGTTTCCCGGGCGAAAGCAACGGGTTCTTTCCCGTTGGGAGCGCTCAGCCGCAGTCCGTCGCCGTTTTTGGATTTTATAAATTCCACCCGTTGCGTACCAAAGCGGTTGAATAACTCGCCCGGCAGATTGGGCGGCATTTGAAAACGGCGGGTAAATAACAGTTCCAGTTGTCCGTCCAGCCAGTCCACATGATAAATCTCCAACGCGCCCGCCCGCGCCGACAGCCGGAACAGTTCCGTCAAATTTTTTACTTCCTGGGGCAAGGGGCCGCTTAAATCCTGCAGTTTGGCTAACAGCTGTTGGGTTTGGGGTTCGTCGGCGCTCATTAATTCTTTATAATACTTGAGCCGTTCGGCGTCGTCGGGCAGATAATCGGGCGGCAGGTAGGCGGGCACCGGCAGGTTTACCTTGGCGCGCAGGGTGCGTTCTACCTGCTGGCCCTTTAATTTTTTTACTTCCGCGGCCACCAAATCGCAGTATAAGCTGAGCCCAACTTCGTTGACATATCCGTGCTGTTTTACCCCCAGCAAATCGCCCGCGCCCCGAATTTCCATATCCCGCAGGGCCAGCCGAAACCCGCTGCCCAGTTCCCCAAATTCCATCAGCGCGGCCAAGCGCTGGCGGGCTTCTTCGGTGGGATCTTTTTCTTCTTTAGGTTTCCAATAAACGGCGGCCAAATCGGCGTAGTTGTCCGGTGAGTCTTCTTTCTTTTTAAACAGCCAGTCCGGGTGGAACAGATAACAATAGGCCTTCGTACTCCCGCGGCCGATGCGTCCGCGCAGTTGGTAGAGCTGGGCCAACCCAAAGTTGTGGGCATTTTCTACAATGAGGGTGTTGGCGTTGGAAATATCTATGCCGGATTCTATAATGGTGGACGCCAGCAGCATGTCGTATTTCCCTTGATTGAAGTCCCACAGGGTTTGTTCCAATTTTTTTTCGTCCATTTGTCCGTGGGCCATACAAATACGCGCCTGCGGTACCAGGTGTTGGAGAAATAAATAGCGCGACTGCATACTCTGTACGCTGTTATATACATAATAGATTTGCCCGCCGCGGGCGAGTTCCTGGTTGATGGCGGCGGCGGCCAAGTCGTTATTCCAAGCCGTTACCACCGTTTTTATGGGGGTACGGCCGCGGGGGGGCGTGTCTATCAATGAAATATCGCGTAAAGAAGAAAGCGATTGGTTAAGCGTGCGCGGAATAGGCGTAGCGCTTAAAAGCAGCGAGTGTACGCCCGCCAGTTTGGAGCGGATTTTTTCTTTCTGTTTGACTCCAAAGCGGTGTTCTTCGTCAATAATCACGAGTCCCAAATCGTGGAAATCAATGTCTTTGCTCATCAGCCGGTGGGTGCCGATGATGATGTCGCACACGCCGCTTTTTAATTCCCCAATAACAGCTTTTTGTTCTTTGGGCGTCTGAAAGCGGCACAGCATGCGTACATTGACGGGGAACCCCGCCATGCGTTTGGAAAAAGTTTTGTAATGCTGGTCCGCTAAAATGGTGGTGGGTACTAATACCATAACCTGTTTGCCGGAAAGCGCTACTTTCAAGGCGGCGCGCATGGCGACTTCGGTTTTTCCAAAGCCCACATCGCCCACCAGCACGCGGTCCATGGGTTTGGGCAAGTCCAAATCGTGCAGGGTTTCTTTAATAGCTTGTTCCTGCCCGGGTGTTAATACATATGGGAAAGAATCGGCAAATTCCTGTTCTATGCGGGCGTCTCCGGGCACTTCGGGCGGTTTAGAGGCCTGGCGGATTGCTTCCAGTTTTAAGATTTCTTGGGCGGCTTTTTGCGCTTCTTCTTTAACGCGTTTTTTAACATCTTTCCAGGCCGTCCCGCCCAATATCGACAAAGCCGGCCGCTTGCCGCCCGCCCCAATGTATTTTTGCACTTTTTTGAAATCGTACATTGGCACATACAGCCGGCTGCCGCGGCGGTATTCAATAATTAGGCAGTCGGTTGGATTTTCCTCTTTATCCAGCACCTCCAGCCCTAAATAGCGGCCGATGCCGTGTTCCTGATGCACGACATAATCCCCGGCCTGCAGTTCTTTAAAGCGCACGCGTTTGGCGCCTTCCACATCAAACTGTTTCAGCACGCGCGCGGCATTGTAGCGGCGGTTTAGGATTTCGTTGGTGGTAATGAGCGCAAACCGATCGGCCGGGCTGTAAAAACCTTGCGTAAGCGGAGAAATTTTAAACCCGATTTTTTTTAAATGGGGATAATCAGCCGCTAGTTCCGTCATACGGTCCAGCTCGCCGCGGTTTAAACAGCATAGGGTTACCGTCATATCCCGCTGCTGCAGGGAGGCCACCTCCCGCTCCAGCAAATCCATATTGGCGTTGAAAGCAATGTTGGATTTTAAACCGCAGTCCACCCCGTCGGCCGCGGGCAGAAGCGTGGTAAGGGCACAGCCGGGATAATCGGCCAAGGAAAATTCCGGATCCGGCTCATCAAAAATAAAGGTATAGGGTGCCACATAATCGGTAAGCAGGGCCGGCATTTGCTCAAAATGCAGCGGCAGAATGACGGCTTGATCGGTATGTTCCTTGGTGTTTTGGGTATCCAGGTCAAAGGCACTGATCATTTCCACGCGGTTGCCGGCAAAGTACAAACGGAGAGGTTCCGGCCGGTTTAAACAAAAGATATCTACCACGCTTCCCCGCGCGGCGTATTGGCCGGGCGTTTCGGCGTAATCTTCGCGGGTGTAGCCGGCGGCTTCCAGCCGGTCCAGCAATTCTTGGCGGCGCTGCGTATCGCCACGGCGGACGATAAAAAGGCGTTTTTGAAATTCTTTCGGATCCGGCAGCGGTTGGGACAGCGCTTCATAAGAACAGCTTAGCAGCCGCGGTCCACTGGCGGGAGCCAGCAGTTCATACAGCGCATTCATTCGGCCGGTATCGGTTTCCGGCAGGTGAAAAGTTTGGGCGCCGCGCGGGGCAAATTCGCGGGCGGCGTTGTCAAAATCGTCGGTATCGGAAAGGGTAACAAACAGGGCGTTTAAGCCGTTATTGAGGTATTTTTGGCAGACGAAGTACGCCTTCGCGGCGCCGTTAGGCAGCCCGTAGTAGCGGGTGGGGGACTTCGTTTTGCTTTCGGTCATACGCCAAAGCGTTTTTCACGCGCGGCGGGAAAGAACCATTAGAAACTTTGCGGTTCGGTTCCCGCAATAAAGGCCTCTAAAAATTTATTGCGTTCGGTCGGCATAGCCAATTTGCCGGTGGTCGGATTGATATAGGCAAAAGAGATCCCTTCCGGAACGGCAAAATCTTCGTTGGGTTCGTCTTTCAATACTTCTTCCATAATAGCCGTCCACCAGCGGGCGGTGGTGCTGCCGGTAAAGCGGGCGCCTTTTTCATGTGAGGTGTCGTCATCGTACCCCATCCAGGCCGCGGCGGCGGTGCGGGGCGTCATACCCACAAACCACATATCGCGGTGGCTTTGGGTGGTGCCGGTTTTACCCGCGATATTGCGCCCCAGCCGGGATACATACGCCCCGCTCCCGCGTTGAACCACCCCTTTCATCATATTAATTAACAAATACGAATCCTGCGGGGAGAAAGCCGCTTCTTCCATAGGGATATGCTGCTCCAATACACGGCCATTGGCATCTTCCACCCGCTCAATATAATAGTTGTCGGTATGGATTCCGCCGTTGGCGAAAGTGGTCAGCGCCGCCAGGTGTTCGTCCATCGCTACTACGCTCACACCCAGCGCCAAGGCCGGCACGCGCGGCAGGGCTGCGGTAATACCCGCTTTGCGCGCCACCCGCACAACGGCCGGTACGCCAATAGCATCAATTAAGTTAACGGCTACCAAATTTTTAGATTTTTCCAACCCTTTGCGAAGGGTAATCCAGCCCTCGTTGCGCCCGCCGTAGTTCTGCGGTACCCAGACACTGAAATCTTTGCTGGCGATAAAGGACTGTTTGGCTAAATCCAGGGAATATAAATCGGAAGTTTCATCAAAAGTGCGCCAGTTGCGGCCGTCGTAATAGAACATGGTGGGCAAATCTTTTACCAGGGTGGCTGGCGTGTAACCTTTTTGCAGGGCCGCCATCCATACATACGGCTTAAAGGAAGAACCCGGCTGCCTTTTGGCCTGGGTGGCCCGGTTGAATTTGCTTTCATCAAATCCGCGTCCGCCCACGAGTACGCGCACCGCGCCGGTTTTTACATCGCGCACCATGAATGCTCCTTGCAGGCGGGGATATTCCGCTTTCGGATTGACGGGTTCGTTTTCGTCCGGCGCGGTTTCTTCGGTATCGGCTTCCGTATCGTGCGGATCTATTTCAATCCCCAGCCCTTTGGCGACCTGTTCGTCGTACTGCTGGAGGTATTCATTCATAATTCTTTCGGCGGCGGCCTGCTGGTCTATATCTACGGTAGTGTAGATATTCAGACCGGCTTTCCACAGCACATCCATACCGTATTTGGGTTCCAGTATGCGGCGGATATGTTCAATAAAATACTGGCCCGGCGCGGCTTCCGGCACCGGCGGTTTTTCGGGCAAGGGTTCCTGTTTGGCGGTTTGAAGTTCTTCCAGCGTAATGTAATTTTGCTGGTACATCACATCCAACACCAGGTCGCGGCGCCGGCGGGAGAGTTCCGGGTTGGCAAACGGATTGTAACGGCCTGGTGCGGGAATAAGCCCCACGATGAGGGCCGCTTCGCCTGTGGTTAAATCAGCAAGTTCCTTGTCAAAGTATTTTTTGGCGGCCGCTTTTACCCCATAGGCGCCGCTGCCCAAATAAATCTCGTTGAGGTACATTTGCAGAATTTCCCGCTTGCTGAATTGGTGCTCAATTTGAATGGCTAAAATAATTTCGCGGATTTTGCGGATAATCTTTTTTTCTTGGGTTAAAAACACGCCGCGGGAAAGCTGTTGGGTAAGGGTGGAGGCGCCTTGTTTTGCTTGGCCGGTCATAATATCGTGCAGCAGGGCGCGCAAAATCCCTTTGACGGAAAAGCCGGGGTGCGAGAAAAATTCCCGGTCCTCCATAGCGACTACCGCGTTTTGCAGGTCCACCGGGATATCTTCCAGCGGTACAATACTGCGTTTTTCAATGGAAAATTCGTGAATAAGTTTATTATTGCGGTCAAATACTTTGGTGGTTAAAGAAGGGGTATATTCTTCCATTTCATACACTGGGGGCAGGCCGGAGAATATATAGCGCATAAAAACGGCGCATAAAATGATAAACACAAACAGCCCCGCCAACGCGGAGAAAAGAACTGGTTTGGAAGAAATAATTTGTTGAAAGCTTTTACGCATACATTCAATTATATCAAAAAACTTCCTCGTTCCACCGGGGCGGCCGGTAGTAAAAAAGGGTAAAACTATAGTAAAATAACAATAGGTGTATCAGAGGCCGCTTATGATTAAAAAACGAATTTCCCGGAAAAAGGAAGCGAGTTGTCGCGTTTTCTCCTGTCCTCAATGCCAAAAATCCCCGGTTTTGCCGGGCGCCGCGGACGGACTGCCCCTCGGGCTGCAAGCCGAGGAGCTGGAAGCCATTAAAAAGAACGGAGTGGAAGGGTATGATGTGGCCGCGGTGGTGGATCCGCAAACCCGGCAGGCGGTTATTTTCAGCAATCGTTCGGGCCGGATTACGCCCCAGGATTTAAAAGAAGCCCGTTCCCTGCATGAAAATGCTTTTAAACAGGCCCTGGCCGGGCATATACACCATTACGAGTGGGGGCTGGAAAAGGCCGACAAACATTATTTTTATCAAACCACGCTGATTCCGCTTCGCGGCGAAAAAGCCAAAGTGTGCAGCATTCTCTCCCTTACGCGCGATATTACGCATTGGGGCGGCGCTTACCAGGGCGGCGATATGCTGCGCGAAGGCACCCCGCCAAGGACTTTTTCCCAAATTCTGTTGGCGGCGCGGGAAGCGGAGAAAAAAGAAATCTCCAAAGCGCTGCATGATGAAATCGGCTCGTCGGTTGTTATTTTAACGGCCCTGCTAAGTTTGGTAAAAGCCAGCGTAAAAGAAGGGAATGCCAAACAGGCCCTGGCGGATATCGCCAAACTGGACGCGCAAATTAAAGACAGTATAGACCGGGTAAAAAACATCGTGGTTTCGCTCCGTCCGCCCAGCTTGGAAAATGACGGCGCATTGGGCGGTTCCATACGGGAACTGCTGGAAAATATCAGCGGATATGTACAGATCCCTTATACCTTTGAATACAATGCCGCAGTGGGGGAGAACGGCATCTCCGACAGTGTAAAAATTTTACTGTACCGCATTGTGCAGGAAGCGCTGAACAATATCGTCAAACACGCCCGGGCCAAGAATATCTATGTGCTGTTGGAGCGGCAGGGAGAGGAAATCCATCTGATTGTGAAAGACGACGGTATCGGTTTCAAACCGGTGAAACAGCGTTCCATCCGCAAAGTGGGGCTGCTGGCGATGAAGGACAGCGTGCATTTGCTGGGCGGCACCATTTCAATCAAAAGCGCGCCCGGAGAAGGCACCCGAATTGAAGTGGTGTGCCCGTGCGTAGTTTATGGGGGGGAAAAATGAAAAAGAAAATAGTATTGGCCGATGATCATGCCATCGTTCGCAAAGGCGTGCGCGCCGTATTGGAAAAATTGGGCAATAATTTAGAAGTGGTGGCCGAAATTTCCAACGGAAAAGATTTGGTGGATTATGCCCAAAAGAACGAAGCCGATGTGTATGTGGTGGATATTTCCATGCCGGTATTAAACGGCATTGAAGCTACGGAGCGCATCGTCAAACGCAACCCGCAGGCCAAGGTAGTGATGCTGAGTATGTATGATGACCGGGTGTCTGTGGAAAAATCCCTCAAAGCCGGGGCCAAAGGATTTATTGTAAAAGTATCTACCGCCGACGAAATCGTGGACGCTATTGAAGAAGTCGCTGCGGGCCGGTTCTATTTATGCAGCAAAGTTTCCAAATACATTGTACAGGGTTTTTTGGGCAAAACCTCCGCACGCAAACGCGATGCAACGGGGCTGACCCCCAAAGAAAAAGAAGTGCTGCAGCTTATTGCCGAAGGATACAGCAGCAAACAAATTGCCAAATCGTTTAATTTGTCGCTCAATACGATTCATGTGCACCGTAACAATATCATGAAAAAACTCGGCATTCATAAACAGGCCGAGCTGGTGCGCTATGCCATTAAAGAAGGCATCGCCCAGTTATAAGGATTCATATGCGTATTATTGCCGGAACCGCCCGCGGGCGGCGGATATTTTCCGTTTCTAAAAATCTGCCCGTAAAACCCATTTCGGACCGGATAAAACAGTCTTTGTTTGACATTTTGCGCCCGCGCATTACGGGGGCTATTATGCTGGATTTGTTCGCCGGGACGGGGAATGTTTCTCTGGAAGCCCTGTCGCGCGGCGCGCAGAGAACCGTCATGCTGGATAAAGAACCCGCCTGCATTAAAAATATCCACCGCAATTTGGAACACCTGGGTTTTGCCGACCGGGCCAAAGTGCTCCGCGGCGACGCTTTAAAACCCCTGGACTGGCTGCTGCCCTACAGCGATAATGAAGGATATGACATTATTTTTATGGGCCCGCCCTACCGCGATATCAATAATAAAATGCTCTCTTTTTCCCAGCCGGCGTTAGCCCATGTAGCGGCGGCGCGTTTGCTGGCCCCCAAGGGAATTATCGTACTGCAAAATCACAAGTCCGAAGAATTTGCCGTGCCGGACGGATTGGAAATCTACCGGGTGGAAAAATACGGCGATACGCTGGTGCATTTCCTGCGGGCGGCCCAGCGCCCTTCAGAGGGGTCCCATGTATAGCGATGTATATGAACTGAATTATTCCAAAATTAAAACTTATTTGGAATGCCCCGTACTCTATCGGCTTAAATACATAGAGGGCAAACGGGAGGGGTTGGTGCCGGCATCTTCGCTGGGGGTGTCCATTCACCGCGCGCTGGAGGAATATCACCGCAATTCCAACGATCCTTCCGAACTGCTTTCTTATTACGACGACTGCTGGCTGGGCGCCGGTTATGCCAATGCCGGCGAACAAATGGAATGGTACCTGAAGGGCAAAAAAATGCTGGAAACTTATGCCCAGGCCGAATACGAGCGAAAAACCACGGTGGACAGCACCGAACGCGAATTTATTTTCCAGCAAGATCAATGGACCCTGCGTGGCAAGATTGACCGCATAGACAAACTGCCCGACGGTTCCTGGGAAGTAATTGATTACAAAACCGGAACCGATGTGGATTTGTCCCTGCCGGTAACGGATTCGCTGCAACTGGGCATTTATGCCGTCGGGGCGCGGCGCGCGTGGAATATGCAAAAGGGAATAGCCACCTTTTATTTTGTGGCGTTTAATCAAAAAATGAGTGCGCCGTTTGAGGCGTTTGATGAACAAAAGATTTTGGATACTTTTATTGAAATCGGTAAAAAGATAGAAGTCAATGATTTTGAGCCCAATCTGGCGCATTGTGCGGCGTGTCCGTTTCATACGCGCTGTGAACACAGCTGCGTAAAAGAAAAACCGGCGGAATAAATTTTTATCGGGCTTTTCTAGAGGAGAGGGCTTTATCGGCAGAGGAATTTTATGAAAGAGTTGATTAAAAAAGCAAAACGCATCGTTATTAAATTTGGGACCAATGCTTTAACGGCCGACAACGGCGGCCTGGCGCTTTCGCGGCTGTATTCGTTTATGGAAGATATTGCCGCCTTGCGCGCCCAAGGCAAGGAAATTTTAATTGTTACTTCGGGCGCCGTGGGTATGGGCAAAAAACGGCTGGGGCTGACCAGTGCGCCCGATGTATTGTCTTTAAAACAGGCCTGTGCGGCGGTGGGGCAAATTAGTTTAATGAAGTTTTATGAAGATGGCTTTAAGCAACTGGGGGTAGTGGCGGCGCAGGTATTATTAACCGAGGACGATTTCGCCCACCGCAGCCGTTACTTAAGTTTGCGCGATACTTTAAACCGCCTGCTTGAACTGGGCTGTATCCCCGTGATTAACCAAAACGATACTGTTTCCACCAACGAGTTGCGCGGTTATAAAGAGAAAGGGGTTAAAGTCTGCTTTGGCGATAACGATAAACTTTCCGCGTTGGTGGCCAGCGGTATGGACGCGGACCTGCTGTGCGTGATGAGCGATGTGGAAGGGCTTTATAACGGCGATCCGCGCAAAGATAAAAACGCCAAACTGATTGAGGTAGTCAAAGGCGTTACGCCGGAAATTGAAGCGTTGGGTTTTTGCGCTTCGTCCCGCGGGCGCGGGGGTATGAAAACCAAGCTGGAAGCCGCCAAAGTAGTTACGCGTTCCGGCGCGGCGATGGTGATTGCGTATGGAAAGCGGCCGGGGGCGGTATCGGCCGTATTCGGGCCGGATTTTAAAGGCACTTTGTTTCTGCCGGTGGAAGATTTGCCCGGCAAAAAATTATGGCTGGCTTATGCCACGAATGTATCGGGCGGGGTAACCGTCAACGCGGGGGCCAAAAAGGCCGTGTGTGAGAAAGGGTCCTCCCTGCTGCCGGCCGGTATTGTGGCGGTAGGCGGCGAGTTTGAAGCGGGGGACGCAGTTTCTATTTTAGATGAAAAAGGCGTAGAGTTTGCCCGCGGGCTGGCCAATTATTCCGATAAGGAATGCCGCAAAATAGCCGGCTGCCGATCGGAAGAGATTGCTAAAAAAATCGGCTATAAAAATTATGATGAAGCTGTCCACCGCGACAACATTGTTTTATTGTGAGGGAAAGAATGACAACCGTATCTGAACTGGCGGCCCGCGCCAAAGAATCCTCTTATATTTTGGCGGCGCTGGCGCCCGAAATTAAAGACCGGGCTTTAAATGCGATGGCGTGTGCCATGCGCGTCCATGCCGACGAGATTCTAGCCGCTAACGCCCTGGATTTGCAGGAAGCCAAACACGCGGTGGACGCGGGAAAAATGAAACCTGCGCTGTATGAACGGCTGAAACTCACGCGCGATAAACTGGAAACGGTTATTAAAGGCGTAGAGGAACTGGTCGCTCTGCCGGATCCGGTGGGCCGCGTGATGGCGGCGACGGAGTTGGACGAAGGACTTGCTTTGTATAAAGTTTCGTGCCCGATAGGGCTGATAGGCGTGATTTTTGAAGCACGGCCCGATGTGGTGCCGCAAATTGCGGCATTAGCGGTAAAATCCGGAAATGCGGTCGTTTTAAAGGGCGGGAAGGAGGCGGCTCATACCAACGAGGCCCTGACCCGCACGCTTAAGAATGCGCTGGCGTCCGTACCGGGATATCCGGCGGAATCGTTGCAATTAATTCATACGCGGGAAGAATCGGCGCAGATGCTGGCGCTGGACCAGTACTTTGATTTAATTATTCCGCGCGGCGGAAACGCGCTGATTGCGTATGTTAAAGCCAATACCAAAATTCCCGTGTTGGGCCATGCGGACGGTGTCTGCCATATTTATGTAGCCCCTTCGGCCGATTTGGAAGTGGCCCGCCGAATTTGTGTGGACGCCAAAACACAGTATCCTTCCGCCTGCAACACGGTGGAAACCCTGCTGTTAGACGAACGCTGGCCGGAAAAAAATAAAAAAGCATTGTTGGCGGCGTTGGTGGACAGCGGCGTGGAATTATTCGGCGGCGAAGATATTGCGGTATTGGGGCCGGTAGCCGGGCCGGTAGCCGACTGGCATACCGAATACAGCGAGAAAAAACTGTCCGTCAAACAAGTTAAAAATGTGTTAGAAGCGGTGGAACATATTAACCGGTTTGGTTCCCACCATACCGACTGCATTTTAACCCAGGAGCACGACGAAGCGCAAATCTTTATGGATTTAGTGGATTCGGCGGGCGTCTATCACAACGCTTCCACCCGCTTTGCAGACGGTTACCGCTACGGCTTTGGGGCCGAAGTGGGCATCAGCACGGGCAAAACGCATGCCCGCGGCCCGGTGGGCTTGGAAGGACTGACGATTTATAAATATAAGTTATACGGGAACGGGCAAATAGTGGCCGACTATGTCGGCCCAAACGCGAAGCCGTTTACCCATAAAAAAATAGGGAGCAAACAATGAAACTGGGATTTATCGGCGCCGGCGAAATGGGCGGTGCTATTATTAAGGGATTATTAAAAAGCGGTTGGGCGAAAGAAGATATCCGCGCTTCGGTCCATTCACCGGAGTTTGCCCAGCGCGTCGCGCAGGAGCAGGGGATTTCCGTCGGTACGGATAACCGCCAGACGGCTTTGTGGGCGGATATTGTGGTAATTGCCGTAAAGCCCGGTGTGGTGCCGCATGTCCTGCCGGAGATTGCGTCCGCCGGCAAGAAACCCGTTATTTGTATGGCCTTGGGGTGGACGGTGGAAAAACTGCAGGCCGCGCTGCCCGGCTGGCCGGTTATTCGCATAATGCCTAACACGCCGCTTGCCTTGCGGGAAGGGGTTACGCTATTTGCTTTTGGGAAGCAGGTTTCTGCAGAGGTGCGTCAAACGGCGGAAGGTATTTTTAAACGCTTGGGGAAAACCCTGGAACTGCCGGAAAATTTGTTTGCGGCGGGAACGGCGGTTTCCGGTTCCGGCCCGGCGTTCGTGTATGCGTTTATTGATGCGTTGGCCCAGGCGGGTGTAGGGCAGGGGCTTTCGTACAACCAGGCGCTGGAACTTTCACTGCAGACGGTAGTGGGGGCCGCTAAAATGGTGGAAGAGGAAAAGATTTCCCCGGCCGAATTGGCGCAGAAAGTGGCTACTCCCGGCGGTTGTACGGCGGCCGGTATGGAGGTTCTGCAGACAACCGGGCTGGAAACTGCATTGGAAAAAACGATTGCCGCTACGGTAGCCAAAGCACAGGAGTTTGCCGGCAAGTAGAGTTTGTCGGATTGGATTTGCGCGGGACAGAAAAAATTCTGTCCCGCTTTTTGTTTAAGAAATTTTCGGGGCCAGAGGGGCGGTTTCCTGGTCCCGCCGGCTGGACGCTAGTTGCAGAAATATCCCCAACTCGTTGTTTTCCTAATGCGTAAGCACTGTAATTCGCGAAACCCTGTTCTAGGCAGAATTCCCCGGCCTGGAATGGGGAGCCCCGGCTCGGGGGTGTACTTTTTCCGACGGGAAAAAGTACCAAAAAGCGTCCGCCCTCAGCGTCCTATAAAAAGCAGGTTATGGCGGGAAATTTTATAACTCGCTACGCTCAAACAATAAAATTTCTGATCCGCCAAAACCGCTTTTTATAAACAGGACAAAGGGGCGGTTTCAACAGCCACAGCAACGACGGTAATAGCCACGGCAAACACCACCAGCGAAAAACAGCGTTCCTATGGTTTATCGCTTTACAGCTACAACAACAGCCATGGCAAGAAGGAAACGGCATTCTTATATAATAGATTTCCTTAGGGTCGTTTATGGGCCCTTTAACCCGTCTATAAAATACGCTTTCGGACGAACGGGTATTTTATGGTTTGAGCGCCTGGGGCGCGAGTTATAAAATACCCGTCCGAAAGGTGTATTTTATGGGTTGCTGGGCCCCCATTTTTTGGTACTTTTTTGTGGCCAAAAAAGTACATAAACCGGGTAAGCGCGGTTGTATGGCAACAGTGTGGCTTAAAGAAATCGCATTAACGGGCAACGGATATCCGCCCCCTGGAAGGGGTTTTGTGGCCAAAAAAGTACATAAATAAAGTGTTTTTAAAAGAAGTTTTGATAGAGCGCGCCAGTATGAAAACCGTGTGGCTCAAACAAGTCGCGCTAACGGGCCTGGAATGGGAAGGGGCGGATCGCCCCTTGCAGAAATATCCCCAACTCGTTGTTTCCCGAAAGCATTACACCGTAATTGGCAATCCCCTCGGCCGAGGCCAAACTACCTGCCCCCGGCAAGGGCTGTTTTGGCTGAGCGCGATATAGCAATAACGGTGTGGCCTAAACTAATCGTGTTGACGGGTAAAAAGAGGGGGAGCTCCGGCTCGGGGCCTTGACTCGTTTTTTTTTTTTTTTTAATTTTGCGTATGAACAAAATTTGTCAAAAATCATTCTCCGGCGATAAAAACGCCGGATTTACGCTTATAGAGCTGTTAGTTGTGGTTTTAATTGTGGGGATTCTGGCGGCGGTGGCGCTCCCGCAATATGAAAAAGCCGTCAACAAAGCAACCTTCACCCAAATGCAAACTTGGGCAAACGCTATTGCCCAGGCCGAAGAACGATTTTATCTGGCAAACGGCAGCTACAGCGATACTTTTGATCAGTTGGACATAGATATTTGTCCGGAAGTGGCCAATAAAAATGTATCTCAGATGTGGTGTAAATTCCGCGGAAAGAATTTTTTAATTATATTGATGTTTCGCAAAGGAAACGAATATGTGGAGATTCACCCTGCCCCTGTTCAGCTTCCCTGGTTGGTGCAATACCTGGACCATACGGCCTATCCCGGCAAACGGTTTTGCGAAGTGGTTTCGGGTATGGATACGGAAAAAGCCACCGCACTTTGTTTAAGTTTAGGCGGCAAAGAAAGTATCCGTTCTTATCCGTCCGGCACCGTGTACGAGTTTTGATTTACTGCTTGCAAAAATAAAATACGATAATGGCCAAACCCAACAGCCAGCGGTAGTACACAAAAATATCAAAGCTGTGGGTTTTGATATATTTCATCAGCCAGCCGATCACAAGCAGTGCGCCCAAAAACGCGCTGATAAATCCGGCCGCTAAAGCCATATTGAAATCCGCCGCGGAGAGTTTTCCCATTTCCAACACCGCCGCTCCGGCGATAATGGGGGTGGAAAGCAGAAATGAAATCCGCGCTCCGGCCGGGCGGGAAAGCCCCAGCAAAAGAGCGGCTGTAATGGTAATCCCACTGCGGGAGACGCCCGGCATAATAGCCAGTGCCTGGGCACAGCCGATCAGCATAAGTGTTTTAAAGGAAATTTGTTGCATTTCATTTTTAGCGCCCTTTCGGTCGGCCCACCATAATAGTCCGGCAAAAACCATCAAACAAACAGCAATCAGCAGCGGATTGCGGAAAGTATGTTCGGCCCAATCGTTTAAAAAAAGCCCGGCCAGCCCGGCCGGCACCGTAGCCGCCGCCAAATACCATAACATACGGCCTTCGTTGGAAAAGGGTCTGCGCAGCCCGTCTTTAATTAAAACAAACCAGTCTTTGGCAAAATATAGAATCACGGCTAACAAGGTGGCGGCGTGCAGCATCACATCAAACGCCAGCCCTTGGTATTCCATTCCGCGGAAATACGGCAACAAAACCAAGTGGGCCGAGCTGGAAATGGGCAAAAATTCGCCCAGTGCTTGTAGAATTCCTAGTAAAACGGCGTCCAAAACGGTCATTTTCTATTCTCCAAAAAAAGTCAGCCGGGGGGCTTGTAAATCCGTCATATTCAGCACGGCAAAGGAGCCCGGCGAAAAATGATACACTTCTTTTACCAGCAGATGCGTCAGATACGAAATGTTGGGATTATGCCCCACCGCGGCGACGGTGTCGTGTTCAGCCAATTGGTCGGTTAAAAAATCCCGTACGGCTTGTTCGTCATACAAACCGTTTAAAACCGTTTCCTTGGAAACAGGCGCCGGCAGTATTTGGGCGATGGTTTCGGCAGTTTGTACGGCACGCAAAAGCGGGCTGGTAAGAATGATATCCGGCTGGATTGTTTGGCCCAGCAGCAGCTGGGCTGTATGAGCCGCTTTTTGGAATCCCTCGTCGGACAAAGGGCGCTCGGCGTCGGTTTGTACGCCCGCTTCGTAAGCGGCTAAGGCGTTGGCGTGGCGGATTAAAATTAATGTTTTCATTATAGTTTGACTATCTGCTCAAAAATGTAATAAAAGAATAAGTACCCTTATTCTACAAATTTATGAAACTCTTTTACGCCCATTATCCTTCGTTGGAAGATGCTTTCGTGCGCCATGTACAAACGCGGCGCCGCGGGTTAGCGCGCTGGCTGGTGGTCTGTTCCTCCTCGCTGGTGGCGCAGCGGCTTAAGGAACGGCTGGCCCGGCAGTTTGGCGCGGCGGCGAATTTTTATTTTATGACGGCGGGTGCGTTGGTCGGCGAGCTGGACCGGGCACACCCCGGCCCCGTGTGTCCGCTTTTTCCGCAGGATAATTTGCGTGATTTTTTAATTAAAAATTTACTCAGCGAGCCGGGGTTGGACCGGTATCCCGTTTCGCGCGGTTTTGTGCAGGCCGTTAAAAGCAGTTTGCGCGATTTGTCCGACTCGTTGGCTGACCCCGAAGTGCTGGACGAACACCTGCGTTTGGCTCCCGATTCCGTGTTGCAACAGGACGGAGAGCGGCTGGCTTGGCTGAACCGTTTGTACCGCCGCTACTTGCAGGCCGAGGCCGCCGTGCCCGGATTCCGCCCCTACCAGCAGGCCTTTGAACGGGCCCTGGAACAAGCCGAATCTTCCGATTGGCTGCACAGCTTTGAGGAAATTGTTTTCTACGGGTTTTACGATATGACGGGCCGCCAGCTGGAACTTTTTAACCGGCTTCGTTCGCTCTATCCGGTTACGGTTTTTGCTCCGTATCTGAAACACCCCGCCTATCGTTTTGCCCAGAAATTTTTTGAAACCAATTGGTTGGGCGCCGCCGATGCAGAGCCCAAAAATGCCGACGAGGGCAAATTCGGCGCTTTGGGGGAGAGCGGGCGCTGTCTTTTTTCTTCTCAATCCGGCGCCCCGGCGGACGGGGTGCACATAATCAGCGCGGCGGACGCCCGCGGCGAAGTTTTCTATGTCGCCAAAGAAATTTTGCGTTTGGTGGAAAAAGAGGGGTATCAATTTTCGGATATAGCCGTTTTGGCGCGTTCCACCGCCCCGTATCAAGATGAACTGCGCCGCGTTTTTAAAGCCAACAGTATTGCGTTGGACGCGTCTTTTTCGTATCCGTTGGCTAAATTTCCGCTGGGTGTGTTTTGTTTGAATTTATTTTCGCTGGCGGTGAACGGGTTTGACCGGCAGGCGGTGCTGTCGGTTTTGGCATCGCCGTATTTCAAATCGGAACGGAAATATGCGTGGCGCACGCAGGCGGCAAAATCGCTGGTCAGCCGGGATTTAAACCAATGGCGGGATTTACTGCCCCTCGCGGCGCCAGGGGACTCGTCTCTGTTGGGCTGGCTGGAACAGGCCGATGTCCGTTTAAAAGCGTTGGACCAAGTAACCGACTGGCCTTCCGGCGCCGAGCAGGCCTTGTCTTTCCTGCAGCAGCATACCGACCCGTCCGCTTTTGAAGGAAAAGACGGTGAAATTTTCCAGGCGGTATGTGACAAAATTAAAAGTTTTTCATTTTATGCGGCGGTTCGTCCTGCCGTGCAGCCCGGCGAATTGGTGCGCGAACTGACGGACGCGCTGTCCGCCCTCTCTTTTAACGAAGCCCAGGCCGTGCGCGGCGGAGTTACTTTTACGGACGCTTCCCGCGCGCGCGGGCTTCAGTTTAAAGCCGTCTTTTTAATGGGTATGAACGATAAGTCGTTCCCGCTGGTAACGCCGGAAGATCCCGTCCTGCGCGATTATTACCGTTATATCCTGCGCGATGTGCTGGGGTATTGGATTAACCAAAGCTTGGACCGGTCCGACGAAGAACGGCTGCTCTTTTTTGCCGCCGTTACCGCGGCCCAACAAAAACTTTACGCCACCTATGTCCGCAGCTCGGCGGACGGGAAAGAAGCGGTTCGGTCGCT
>CALUZQ010000026.1 GCA_944325225.1 uncultured Elusimicrobiales bacterium | reverse complement strand
AGAAGGGTTGCGCTTTGCAATTCGCGAAGGCGGCCACACGGTAGGCGCTGGTGTAGTAACCAAAATTATTGAGTAGTAAAATTGTTTAGTTCACTGTGGCGGGGGCATTTAACCAATGCCCCCGCGGATATCGTGAACGGACGGAACGCTGAGGAAATTCCTCTATTTTAAGGATAACAAGATGGCAAGTGAAAGATTAACGATCGCGCTGATTTGCTCCGAATGCAAAAACAAAAACTACTATCAAGTGCGCGGCAAAAAGAAAGAATATAAGTTGGAGCTCAATAAATTCTGCAAAAAATGCGGAAAGAGCACCAAACACAAAGAAGGCAAGGCCTAAGATTTTTGTGGGAGCGTCGGTTAACTGGTAAACCACCGGTCTCCAAAACCGGGACTGAAGGTTCGAGTCCTTCCGCTCCTGCCAGGTTTTATACCAAGGAAAACGGATAATTTCTATGAATAAAGCAATTAATTTTCTGAAGCAGTCTGTCGGCGAGCTGAAGAAATCCACCTGGCTTTCCAGACAGGAAGTGGTCCAGTCCACCATCCTGGTAGCGATTGTAGTGGCGTTGGTGTCGGCGTATGTCAGCGTCATTGACTTTGGGCTGACCAAAGTGCTGGGGTTTGTTGTCGGGGGCCGCTAATGTCTGAAGAAAAAGCTTGGTACATCGTGCACACGCAAACGGGGCACGAAGATAAAGTAAGAGAAAAAATCCTGCTTAACATTGAAATCCAAGGTTTTGCGGATCGCGTTTTTCAAGTATTAGTTCCTACCGAAGAAGTGGTAGAAGTCAAGCAAAACAAGAAAATTTTGCGGAAACGAAAATTTTTCCCTGGTTATGTGCTGGTTCAGATGAATATGACCAGCGAAGCATATTGGTTTATTAAAAGCATCACGGGCGTAACCGGATTTTTGGGCGATCCCAACCCGGTGCCGCTGCCGGAAGAAGAAATTGCCGGCATTGTGGAATTGACGGATAATACCTCCGGCAAGCCCAAACATGTGGTGCAGTTTGAACGCGGCGAAAGCGTACGCATTACCGAAGGCCCGTTCAAGCACTTTATCGGGGTAGTGGAAGAAGTAAACGAACAGAAGAATAAGCTTAAAGTGATGGTTACGGTGTTTGACCGCGCCACCCCGGTTGAAGTGGACTTCCTCCAAGTAGAAAAGAACTAGATTTTACCGCAGTAAAGCAGTAAAAAATATGGAGTAACGACAAAATGGCAAAAGAGAAAAAAATTAAAGGTTACATCAAGCTGCAGATTCCCGCTGGCGCCGCCAACCCGGCTCCGCCCGTGGGCCCGGCTTTGGGCCAGCATGGTGTAAACATCATGGAATTCTGCAAACAATTCAACGCCAAAACGGCCAAAATGGAAAAAGGAGTGAAGATTCCGGTCATCATTACCGTTTACGAAGACCGCTCCTTCACCTTTATTACCAAGATGCCGCCTATGGCTGTGCTGATTATTAAAGAGTTGGGCCTGGCGAAAGGTTCCGGTGCCCCGCACAAAGATAAAGTCGGCAAGATTACCCAAGCCCAGTGCGAAAAAATCGCGGCGCAAAAACTGCCCGATTTGAACACGAAAGACATCAAACAGGCCGCCGAGATGGTAAAAGGCACCTGCCGCAGCATGGGCGTGGATGTAGTAAAATAAATTTAAACTGAGGGAGGGCGACAACGCCCGTTAGCACCTAAGGAGTATTTCAGATGGGAAAAAGAATGCAAGCTGCTCAAAAAGCGTACGATAAGTCCAAAGTTTACACGATGGAAGAAGGCGCACAAATCGTTAAAGACAATGCGAAAGCTAAATTTGACGAAACCGTTGAAATCCATGTAAAACTGGGCATTGATACCAAAAAGGCCGACCAGCAGGTCCGAACCACGGTGGCTTTGCCGCATGGTACGGGTAAAACCAAACGGATTGCTGTTATTGCGAAAGGCGAACACGCGCAGGAAGCGCAGGCCGCCGGAGCCGACAGAGTTGGCGGCGAGGATATTGTAGAAGAAGTGCTCAAAGGCAAAATTGACTTTGATGTCCTCGTAGCGACCCCGGATACCATGAAGGACCTGGCCAAAGCCGCTAAAATTTTGGGTCCGCGCGGGCTGATGCCGAACCCGAAAAGCGGTACGGTTACCTTTGACCTGGCCAACACCATCAAAGCGCTGAAAGCCGGACGCATTGAATTTAAAGCCGATGCGTATGGTATCGTGCACGCCATTATTGGCAAGGCCTCTTTTGAAACTGCCAAATTGGCGGAAAACGCAAAAGCCGTTATGGACACTATCCTTCGCGTAAAACCGAGCACCTCCAAAGGCGTCTATGTGCAGAGCATTTCGTTAAGCTCCACCATGGGCCCGGGTGTATTCGTTACTCATAAATAGTTGTTCTCTTTTGCATAGAACCCCGTTCTCCCTGGAGGGCGGGGTTTTTTATCCCGGTGGAACAAATGGCGGGGAAATTCGTTTAGTAAGCGGTTAAAATGGGCTTGCGCCCGGCCCGAGTTCGTGTTACAATGAAAAGAGAGTGTGCTATGCGCCGTTTGGTATGCCTTTTAGCTGTTTTATTGTTTGCTTTTCCCGCTCAGGCGGGGCCGGGCTCTTGCGGCTGGAAAAATGTAATCAAGCGCGTTTTTGGCCGCTCTGCAGGCAAGCAGCCGGCTGCAGCTGAAATTCAGCGGGCTGTAGAAACCCAGGCCTATGCCGCGCAGGAAATCAACCGCGCGTCCGCTTCGTATTGGAAAGCTTCCCATGCCTTAGTAGCTGCACCGAATTTGCGTCTGCCTTACCAAAGTATGGCCGTTATCAGTTCCGAGGCCATTGCTCCTGCAACCGAAGAAGATTTCCGCTTTAATATCAAAAATGACCGACTGGCCCGCGTATGGCGCATGGTTACCCAGCGGGATTTAACGCTGATGCAGCAACGCAAGCAGGAAATGCTGGAATTTTTGCAGGTCAGCCGGCCCGGCCGGGAAATGAATTATGCCGCGCTGATTCCGTCCGATGCCAAGTATATTCAAATAGGCGAAGAACACGGCTTCGTGCCGCTGCGCCGTGCATTTGAAAAAATCGTATGGCAGTACCATAAAATGTATCCGGATCGGAAGATTATCGTGCTGACGGAATTTGTTTTTGACCGTACCCTTCCGATTTCTGAGAAAACCGGACTTCCCGTTTCGGTGCTGGGGCTTCGTTATCGCCGCGTCAGCCCGGATTTTCGGTTCCTGGAAAAATTTATCAAACGGGGCATTGAAGTAATCGGGCTGGAGGACGAACGGTATTTTAAAGATCATCAAGGTTTGATTACGCCTTCTTTCCGGCAGGTGGAATCCGTCTATGGTATGAAACAGCGCAACGATCATTGGCGCCAAATTATTGATCAGGTGCGCCAGCGTGAACCCAATGCCGTATTTTTTATTTACGCGGGGAATATGCATGTGCATTATCGGGCGCCTTTTTCGTTGGCGCGGGCGTCCTCGCAGGTGTTCGTATTGCAGTTGTTGGCGCGGGATTTGGGTAAGGATTTGCCGTTCGGGGCGGTTATGCAAAATGAACCGTTTGCCCAGGTAGCCGAAACAGAAGAAAGCCCGGTGCTTTTGCAGTGGAAGCCGGGAAGCTCCTACCCGGTATTGAGCGGATTTGACGCTTGTTTGATTTTCCCGGTTCCTTAACGGAAATGCGGTGGGCGCGGAGGAAAAATGTGGAAAATAATTTTATGTTGCATTGGGCTGTTAGCGGTGTTGCCGGTGTGGAGCCAAGTAAATGTTATTTCTGTTACCGACGAAGATAAACATTCCCGCAAAGAAGATTTTTATCACACCTTTGAGTATTACATCACCCCGTTAAACCCGAAATCCGCTTCCGGTGGGAAATGCCAAGCCACCCGCATCGGGCGGCGTTGGTTTGCCACTGCGGCGCATTGTGTGCAAACGATTTGCCGGGACGGGTGTTTGATTCAAATGGATTTGCTGGAACAATCCGCTTCGGCGCTGGCCCGCGTTACACACAGCGCAAAAAAGCCCGCGGTATTTGTACACCCGGGGTTTAACTCCAACCAATTGGTAAAAAACGATTTTGCGCTGATTCGCTTGGATCTGGACCGCGCCCCGCGCACTTATTACCGTCGTGCGGCCGGGAAGCGCCGCGCCAACTTAGCTATGACGGCCCAGCAGTTTAATGCTTTTTTGGAACAAAACCGCGAGGCCGCCCGCCAATACCGGCAAATTATCAGCCCGGAATTCCCGCCCTTAGTGATATTTGACGACGGCAATTATCAAATTGACCGCCACTTATCCGTCATTTCCATTTTTGGCGGCAAACGCGAAATCAAACCCGATCCGTATCCCGTGTATTATGTAAAAAAGTTGGGGTTTGCTTATACCACAAATTTTGGCGTGCGAAAAGGGATGAGCGGCTCCGGCGTAATGACGAATACCGGGGAATTAATTGGGATTATTTCGGCCAATTTAACGGCGGTCCGTTCGGTGGGAAAGAAAGAAAGCCAAAGCGAAGAATTTTTTATGTTCCCGGTATTTAATAAAGAAATTGCGTCCTTTATGGAAAGTGTTATGGGCAGCGATTTTTATAAGATGGATATCAAAGACGCCTATCCGAATTATGTACAAAAATCCCGGCGCAATTTTTCCGCGGTGATAGACGCCGTTAACTGGGTAAACCAACATCAAACAATCCAGTAATTTGTACCTGCAAACAAACGGGGCCTTAAAAGGGCCCCGTTGATAGTATGGCGATTAGTGGAGTTTGGCCTGCCGCCGGGCGCGTCTTTTTTCCAAGCGTTCCTGTTTGGTTTCGCGCCGCTTATAGCCGGCGTGTTCGGGAGAGGTGGGGGCTTCGTTGTCAAAATCCCCGTTCCATTCAAATTCCCGTCCGCCGACGACTAACGAATCTCCGTCCTGTACGCCGAATTTCAAAAGGGCTTTTTCCAAGCCGATTTTTTTGAAAATACCGCGCAGGCGGTTGACGGCTTCCGGTTGGCTGAAATTAGTCATCGCGATAAATTCTTCCACTTTTTTTCCTTGAATATGAATGACGCCTTCTTCATCGCGGAGAATGGAGAAAATCGGTTCCACTTTGTGGACGGCCGCTGTTTTTTCTTCTATAACCGGCATTTCTACCGGGGTGGACGCCAAAATTTTAACCACTTCGTCCAGCACGGCGTTAACCCCTTCGCCCGTAGCGGCGGACATCAGCATTACTTTGTGTTTTTTGAATTTCTTTTTGAGGGTGTCGTATGCTTTTTGGGCAGACGGCAAATCCATTTTGTTTACGGCAATAATGCGGGGTTTGGCAAACAGTTTTTTATCAAACGCTTTGAGCTCGTTTTCAATGACTTTGACGGATTTTTCGGCGTTCATGCCGTCAAACCCGTCCGGATCTACCAAGTGCAACAGCACGCGGGTGCGTTCAATGTGTTTTAAAAATTGGTAGCCCAGTCCTTTGCCTTCGCTGGCTCCTTCAATGATACCGGGAATGTCGGCCGTGGCAAAGCTGATGCCTTTATGAAGCGTAATGCCCAGGTTCGGGTTCAAAGTAGTAAACGGATAATCCGCAATCCGCGGCCGTGCGGCGGAAATGCGGCTTAAAAAAGTGCTTTTGCCCGCGTTGGGAAAACCGACCAGCCCCAAGTCTGCCAGTACTTTAAGTTCCAAAATAAGGGTTACTTCTTCGCCGGGCTGCCCGTTTTCGGCGATGTGCGGGGCGGTATTGTTGCGCGTTTTAAACGACTGGTTCCCGCGTCCGCCCATACCGCCTTTGGCAACGATAAATTCCTGCCCGGGCTGCGTGAGGTCGGCCAGCACCTGGCCGTCTTTTTTAACTAAAGTGCCGCAGGGCACCAATACAATTTTATCTTCTCCGGCGCGGCCAGTTTTATTATAAGTGCCGCCTTTTTCGCCGTTTTGGGCTTCAATATGCGGGTTGTAGGCCAGTTCCAAGAGGGTGGTTAAGTTGGGTTCGGCCCGCAAAATAACATCGCCGCCCTTGCCGCCGCAGCCGCCGTTGGGGCCGCCGAATTCAATAAATTTTTCGCGGCGGAAAGACAAACAGCCGTCGCCGCCTTTGCCGGCGGTAATATAGATTTTAACACGGTCTAAAAAACTTCCCGATTGCATAGCTCCTCTTTGCCCGGGCGGCGCCCGCGGCGAATTCACATTAAATCGTTTCGTCCTGCTTGAGCGCACGGGCCAACAGCTTTTTGGACAAAGTCCGCTTGGCCTTTTGGCGGGCGCGTTTTGCTTTGGCGCGCGCCGGCGATTTTGTGCAGGGGTAAGCCCATTCGTCGTGGGTTACATGTAATTCGTCCTTCTTCATAAATTGTACCAAACAAACTGATTTTTCGCCGGGTTTCCATAAAAAAAGCGGCAGGAGTTGTTCCTGCCGCTTTGTAAACTGTGAAGCTTATTTGTCTGCTTCGGCCTTTTTGGCTTTAGCAGGCGCCTTTTTGGCGGCCGGTTTTTTGGCCGCTGCTTTTTTAGCAGGGGCTTTGGCTTCTTTCGTTTCCGCAACTTTCGGATACACGGAAACCTGCTTTTTGCCTCTTCTCACCCATTCAAAGGTTACAATGCCGGCGACCCGGGCAAAAAGACTGTCATCGCTGCTTCTGGAAACATTGGTACCGGGCAAGAATTTGGTACCGCGTTGGCGCACGATGATTTCCCCAGCGTTTACAAACTGGGAGCCATAGCGTTTAATACCTAAACGCTGGCCGTGGCTGTCTCTCCCGTTGGAGGAAGAACCTTGTGCTTTTGTATGTGCCATAGTTTAGTCTCCCAATTTATGCGAACTGGATATCCGTGATTTTGATTTGCGTTAAATCCTGTCTGTGACCGATGGTTCTTTCGTAACCTTTTTTCGGTCTTTTCTTAAATACGAGGATTTTCGGACCTCTCAAATGTTTGACCACTTGAGCGGTGACCTTGGCCGTGTTACCGGCTTTGGCATCTGCTGAGGTACCTTCTTCGTCCGCGGCCCAGAGAACTTTCAGTTCTACCGTATCGCCCGCTTTCGCGTCCAGTTTTTCAACCTGCAGATCTTGACCGGGTTTTACCCAGTACTGTTTTCCACCAGTTTCTATAATTGCGTACATAAGTTTATTATACCAAATAAAGAGACAACACCCCACGCCCTGGCCTAACCGGCCGGGCGGAAGAGGGTTGCTCTCCCTTAATTTGTATATACATTATAACATAATTATTGCGTTCTTTTCCTTTCATTTCGGCTGGATGCGTTTGTTTTTCAATCTTTGCAAAAGAAGCAATTGTGCAGCCAGAGTGTAAATTTAATAAAATATATAAAACAGATGTATAAAGTGAATTTCTTGGGATTATGCCTACTAAAATGAAAGAAGATTATTACCAAATACTGGGCGTGGAACGCACCGCCTCGGAAGCGGAAATCAAATCCGCGTTTCGCCGCCAGGCCATGAAGTGCCATCCGGACCGAAACCCCGGCAACAAAGAAGCCGAAGAACAGTTTAAAAAAGTCAATGAAGCTTTTTCCGTTTTATCGGACCCGCAGAAAAAACGCATGTATGATCAATACGGCCACGAGGGAGTTTCCGGCGCGGGCGGATTCGGCGGTTTTAATGCCGGCGGATTTGGCGATATTAACGATATTTTCGGGTCCGTATTTGGCGATATTTTCGGCGGCGGTTTTGGCGGCGCCCGGCGGCAAGGCCCCCGGCCCCAGCGCGGAGAAGATTTGAAATTAGATGTTACGCTGACCTTGGAAGAAGCGTTTATGGGCAAAGAAGTGCCTGTAGATTATACCCGTATGGACAACTGTTCCGCCTGCGACGGTTCCGGCGCCGCACCCGGCAGTGCGCGCAAAACCTGTCGTTCCTGCAACGGTTCCGGCACGGTAACCTATTCCCAGGGATTTTTTAGTATGCGTCAGGTATGTCCCGACTGCGGCGGCAAGGGAACCGTGGTGGAAAAACCCTGCCCCGAATGCCGCGGCAGCGGTACCAAACGCGTGAAAGAAAAACTGACGGTTAAAATCCCGTCCGGGGTGCGTACCGGGGTAACGCTGCGCGTTTCCAACGGCGGCGATATCGGCACCAACGGCGGCGGTTTTGGCGATTTGTATGTAGAAGTACGCGTGAAAGAACATAAAATTTTCAAACGCCAAGGCGATGATTTGGTTATTGACGCGCAAATTACTTATCCGCAAGCCGTATTGGGCGGAAGCATTAAAGTCCCCACCATTGAAGGCAAAGAAGTGGAGCTGGATATCCCCAAAGGAACGCAATTCGGCGCTACGCTCAAGCTCCAAGGCAACGGAATGCCTAAATTGGGCAAAAAAGGTTTTGGCGATTTGCTGGTCAATGTAAAAATTGAAGTCCCTAAAAAACCGACGCCCCGCCAAAAAGAACTGTTGGAAGAACTGGCGAAAGAAACGGGCGGCAAAAAGAGTTTCTTTAAAGAATTGTTTTCGTAACGAAACAGCGCATTAAAAACGGACGGCTTAAAACCGTCCGTTTTTTGTGCGCAGAAAACCTGGGGCGCTTAAACAATCATTCCGCCGCCAAGCACAATGTCCCCGTCGTACAATACGGCCGACTGCCCGGCGGTTACCGATAATTGCGGTTCTTCAAATTCCGCCGAGAAGGACCCGTCTTTTTGCAGCGTTACCCGGGCGCGGGCCGGGTGATGCAAATTGCGGATTTTAATTTCACAGTCAAACGATTCGGCCGGCGGTTCTGCGGCTATCCAGCTGGCGTGGTCCGCCCGGAGCGTTTGCGCATACAACGCTTCTTTGGGACCAATGACCACTTGGTTTTTCGGTGCGTCAATCCGCACGACATACATGGGCGTCTTAAAACCGCTTACGCCAAGCCCTTTGCGCTTGCCGATGGTATAGCCCCAAATGCCATTGTGGCGGGCGACGGGCGTGCCGTCCAGCGTTACTATATCGCCGGGTTGGTTGGGAAAGTTTAACAAATCGTTATAATCGCCGCAGTAAAAATCCTGGCTGTCCTCTTTATCGGCGACGGCAAGCCCCGCCTGGCGCGCAATTTCACGGATTTCGGGTTTCGTCATTTCTCCCAGCGGGAAAAGAATATGCGCCAGCTGCGCTTGCGTCAGCCGGTGTAAGAAATAGCTTTGGTCGCGCGATAAATCGGCGGCTTTTTTTAGCTGATATTTGCCGGTTTGCGGGTCCTGTGCAACCCGGGCATAATGACCGGTGGCAAATTTGTCAAAGCCGATTCCCCGGGCTTTGGCGGCGGCCGGAAGCACCCCGAATTTAATTAAGCTGTTGCATAACACGCACGGATTGGGCGTGCGTCCGCACGCGTATTCCTGCCGAAAATTATCCAACACGGCTTGGCGGTATTCCCGGCGGCAATCCACCGGCAAAAATTCAATGCCCAGCTTGGCCGCCAGCGCTTCAATTTCGCGGGTATCTTCTTTCTCCGGCGACAGGCAGGCATTCTTTTGATAAACACCGGCCGGTACCGGCAGGGAAGGATCCCAGATCAGCATCGTTGCCCCGATGACGCGGTACCCTTGCTGTTTAAGCAGTATGGCTGCCGCGGCGGAATCTACTCCGCCCGACAGACCGAGCAGAACGGTCTCTTTTTCCATCAAAAACCTCACGGATCAAAATCGTACTTCAGGTTGAAAGCCAAAAGGACACTATATTGTATTATTTTGCGGCGAATTTCCGCCACTGGCAAGAAGCGTTAGTTTGTTTCGGGTACATCTATAATGCGGGGGTCGCCTTCTTCGTTAATGATGAGATACTGCAGCTTGCGGTGCATGCCTACATCTACCGGAATGATATTGGCTTTGCGGTCCAGCACGATATGATCCACCTGCGTATGCCCCACCACTTGTAAAAGAGGGCTGTGCGGATAGGAAGAAACCAAATCTTCCAGATCTTCCCAAAAAATTCCGCCGAACCGATCGGCCCCTTTGCGGCTGATGCTGATGTTAAAAATAGGGTGTTTATAAAATTCGTGTTTAATGGATTCCCGGAAAATCAAGTTGATAAGCGAGGCGATATTTCCGGCGGAAGCGTCGTCTAATTGCATTTGAAAAATTTTATATAGTTTGCGCGTTACGCCCGCGTGCGTAAATAAGATACCTTTATAAGCGTATGCGGCGCGGAGCTCGCCGTTGAGCACTTGGCGGGTTAATTTATCGTGAATAAAGCGGGCTTCTTCTTTGCTAAATCCGGAGATGACAAAATTAGAAAGCAGCGGTTCCAGTTCGTGGTTGCCTACCAAACGGATAATTTCGCCTTGGGCTTGGGCGGCTTGTTTTTGGATTCTGTCCAGCAGGTCATCTACTTTGCGTGAGGCGGGCCCCCGGTCAAAAATATCGCCCATTTGCACCAGGCGGCTGTGCCCGCCGCTCCAATTCATTTGCTCATCCACTAAGCCGGCGTGGCGCAGCAATTTTACGAAGGGTTCAAATTGGCCGTGTACATCACCCACCACAAAAACCGGTTTCGGATTCTTTTGGGTTTGCATTGGTATTGTACCTTATACAAATAATATAATAATAGTATATCAAAAACATACGCGTGGGAATGCTTCCGTTTCTGTTATGAAAATACCGTCCTCTGTTTTAGCCGCTTTAAAAAAGCGGGTTGGCGTGCAGAATGTCCTGACTGATGAAGTGTCCCTGGGATTGTATGCGTATGACTGTTCGCTGAGCCGCACCCGCCCGGACGCAGTGATTAATTTAAAGCGCCCACAGGATATTCCCGCCGTCCTTCGCCTTTTGCACCGGCACCGCATTCCGTTTGTACCGCGTGCCAGCGCCACCAATCACGCCGGCAGCTGCAGCGCCCTAAACGGGGGCGTTATTCTGAACTTGGCGGGGCTGAACCGTATTCTTCAAATCAATACCCAAGAGGGCTGGGCACTGGCGGAACCCGGCGTTATTACCGGGCAGCTGCAGGAACGGCTGGCGCCGCTGGGCTTTTTTTATGCACCGGATCCCGCCAGCGAACGCGTATGCACTTTGGGCGGAAATCTGGCCCAGAATGCCAGCGGGGCGCGCTGTATGAAATACGGCGGAACGATAGATCATGTGCTGGAGGCCGATTGGGTACTTCCGGACGGAACGGAAATCCATTTTTCCAGGCAGGACGGCGGACCGGATTTTATCGGCTTGCTGACCGGCAGCGAAGGAACGCTGGGCGTGCTTAAACAGGTAAAAGTAAAAATCCTGCCGGCTGCCAAACACATCAAAACTTTTTTGGTTACCTTTCCTTCTTTGGCGCACAGTGTGCAAACCGTCAGCGATTTGGCCGCCCGCGGCATTATCCCGCGCTGTGTGGAAGCGATGGATCAAATGACGACCCGTGCGGTAGAAGAATTCGCCCACGCCGGTTATCCGCTGGACGCCCAGGGCTTGCTGATTTTGGAATTGGACGGTTCTCCCGCTCAAATTGAAGCCGATGAAAAACAGCTGGAAGAGATTTGTATCAAAAACCAGGCGCTGGCTTTCATTCCGGCCAAGACCGAGGCCGAACGCCAAAAATTATGGTTCGGCCGCCGGGCCGCTTACGCCGCTATGGCGCGTTTGGCGCCCAATGTAATGGTGGCCGACGGGACCGTGCCGCGCAGTGAATTGCCGCGCGCTTTGGAAAAAGTGCGGCAGATTTTAGACAAACATCATATATTTGCCAGTTTGCTTTTTCATGCGGGGGACGGCAATTTCCACCCGCAGATTGTGTTTGACGAACGAAACAAACCGGAAACGGTGCAGGTGGCACGGGTGGTTAAAGAAATTTTGCAGGTGTGTGTGGACTGCGGCGGCACATTATCCGGCGAGCACGGCGTAGGTGTGGAAAAACGCGCGGTGATGGCTTATCAGTACGACAAACCTACGCTGGATTTAATGGCGCGCGTGAAACACGCGGCGGACCCGGCTTTACTATCCAATCCGCTGAAGCTGATTCCGGTACATTATGCCGAGCAAGCGCGCCCGGCGGCGGAATTATCCGGCCCCGTGCAGGCCCTGGCCGAAGAAATTAAACGGCGGCGGGAAATCCGCGTTCCGTGTGTACCGGTGGGACGAAATACCCGTTTGCAAACAACCGCCCGGAACACGCTTTCTACCCAATCGCTGGACCGAATTTTGGAAATAGATAAAACCAATTATACCGTAACGGCAGAAACAGGCGTTCGTTTGGAAGAATTATCCCGTGCATTAACGGAGGCCGGTGTTTTTTGCTCGCTTCCGCCGGGGAAAGGTTCGCTGGGCGGTGCTTTCGCTTCCGGCTGTGTGCCGGAGTTCTATGCCCAGGTGTTGGGATTGCACGCCCTCCTGCCCGACGGTTCCTGCGTGCGTTACGGCGGGAAATTGATGAAGAACGCCGCCGGCTATCCGCTGACCCGTCTGTTTGCCGGTTCCCAAGGAACTTTGGGGCTGGTAACGCAGCTCACTTTTAAAATCTTCGCTTCGCCCGTTTCAGTGCTGGCGGAGCGGCCTTTCCGGCCGGCGGGCGTCAATCCGTTGTGGCAAGCCCTTAAAAAGAAATTGGACCCGGAGGATTTATTCCCTGCACCGGAAGGAGTCGTTTATGGCTGATTTTTTTGTGCCGGAGATAGATCCTAAAAATCCCCAGCGGCATTTGCGCGTTTTGCAAACGGAGTTTGGGTTTCGTTCGGTATATGATTCCGTTTCTTTTTGCAATCGCTGCGGCAGTTGCCAGCAAGTATGCCCTACTTATGCGCTGACCGGGGAAGAACCGTTTTCCCCGCGCGGACGCAATCAGGCCGTACGACTGGCGGCGGGAGGAAAACTGAAAATTGCCGCCAACCGCGCCCGGCTGGAGCAAGTAGTCAACACTTGCCTGCTGTGCGGCCGCTGTACGCAGGCCTGTGCCGGAAAAATTCCGACGGCCCAGCATATGCTGGAACTGCGCCGCGCTTTGAGAAATACCGTTTTGCCCGGATTGCTGCAGAAATTGCTCGGCTGGCGT
Source organism: uncultured Elusimicrobiales bacterium (assembly GCA_944325225.1). Taxonomy (GTDB): domain Bacteria; phylum Elusimicrobiota; class Elusimicrobia; order Elusimicrobiales; family Elusimicrobiaceae; genus Avelusimicrobium. Next base: position 11,706 of record CALUZQ010000026.1, on the reverse strand, counting down.
TCCCGGCGGCCGGGGCTGTTTCGGGTGGTGGTGCGGACTGGGCTGTGCTTGCGAAGAATGGGATTGTTGCGCCTGCTTCGCGGGTGCGGATTAACCCGGTTGGCGGCTTTGCGCTGGCTGGAACACGCCGACGATATTCTGCCCCGCCGAATCAATTCCTCCGACAAAACCTTTTGGCGGCAAGCCCTCAAAGAATCACCCAAAGAGCCGTCGCTGATTTATTTGCCTTCGCTGGAAGCGGCCTTTTTTATGCCGTCTTTGGCGGCGGGGGTGCTGAAAAAAGCCCAACAAAAATACCAAGTACAAGTGTGGGAACAGGTTTCTTCGGGACTGTTTGAATATGTGTACGGCGATTTGCGCCAAAGCCGCCGGTTGGTGCGTCGGCTGATCCGCCGCTGCGCACGGACCGGAACGGGATCGCTGCCGCTGTTGACGGACAGTATAGATGTATATCTTTTTTGGCGCCGAGCCCCCCAACTTTTTGACCGCTGGCCCCAGCTGGCCCGGCAAGCCCAAGCGTGGGCGGACCGGCTGGTGTTTGTAACCGAGCTTTTTCCAAAAACGCCCCCTGCAGCCACGGCCGTGGCCGCGCCGGTGCGGCTGGATCCGGCCGCTTTGTTTGAACGCGAAGGGAAACCGTTTGACCAGGCCAGGCAAATATTAAAAACACATTTTAAGAAAAATTTTGTAGAGTGTTTTTATAGGGACGCGGATACACCCGCGTTCGGTTATGCGTTCGTGCGGGGAAATCTGTCGGAACAGATATTCCTAAATACCGTGCGGACCGTCGCCCGAACACAGACAGGGACTGTGTTTACATTGTCAGGGCTGTCTGCTTTGGAATTGAATGAGCAGCTGCGCCGTTTTTATCCGCAGGCCCAAGCAGACCACTTAGCATGCTTAGACGGGTGAACCTATGCAGCCATTTCGGCCGGAAAACGGCAAACTTTCAGCGGAAGAAAAGCTGAATTTGCTCGTTGAATTTGGGGCGCGCATTTCGTGTGAATTGCGCTTGGATAAATTATTGGATATCATCGGCCAGCAAATTACCAAAATGCTGGATGTGGGCCGTTGTACCATTTATTTGAAAGATGTAGAAAAAAATGAACTCTGGTCCAAAATTGCGCAAGGCCGCGGGCTGGAACATACCGAAATCCGCGTGCCGCTTAATGGCAACGGTGTTATCTCACTGGTAGCCCGTACCGGCGAAACCATCAATCTCCCAAACGCTTACGAAGATCCCCGCTTTTCTATGGATATAGATATGGTAACGGATTTCCGCACCCGTTCCATGCTGGCTATTCCGCTTAAAAATAATTCCGGCAAAGTGTTGGGCGTGTTCCAGGTGGCGAATAAGTCCGACGGGACCGCGTTTGATAAAAAAGACGAAGGCATTTTACTTCTGCTGGCAACCTTGGCCGGCAGCGCTATTGAAATTGCCAAACTTTATCAGGATGTGCATGTCGCTCAGCTGGAAACCATTTACCGGCTGGCCGTTACCGCCGAATACCGCGATCAGCAGGATACCCGCGCGCATTTAAAAAATATCAGCATTATTTCGTATTTGTTAGCCCTGGCGTTGGGTATGAGCAAAAAAGATGCCGAACTGATTAAAAACGCCAGCCCGCTGCATGATATTGGCAAAGTGGCACTGGCGGATAACATTCTGTTAAAACCCGGCAAGCTGACGCCGGAAGAATTTGAAATTATGAAATCCCATACCATTTACGGCGGCCGTATTTTGGAAGGGGCTCACTCCAAAGTGCTTAAAATCGCCCATAAAATGGCGTGTTATCACCATGAAAAATGGAATGGGTCCGGCTATCCGAAAGGAATGAAAGGGGAGGATATCCCCATAGAAGCGCGCATTATTACCGTGGCCGATGTGTTTGATGCGCTGTGTGTGTTCCGCGTGTATAAAAAAGCATGGCCGACCGATGAGGCATATGCGTATATTTTAGGAGAATCCGGCAAATCGTTTGACCCGCATGTGGTGGCCGCTTTCAAAAAAATATATCCGTCGGTCCGAAAACTGTACGCCAATATCCCGGTCAATCAGCCCCAGACGCAAACGAGTGATGTGAAAGTAGATGAGAAGAAAAATCTAAACTAAAACCCCGTGCAAACGGGGTTTTTCTTTAGGGGAAAATGCTAAATCGGCTTGGCTTACGGTAGCCGACGGCCTGCGGTTATGCAGGAAACAAACCGGTGCGCAAAGGCGTTCGCAGTGCAGATTGACCGGATTTAGGGTTTGAGCACCAACGCGATAATCCGTTCGGCCTGGCGGTCCATTTCCGCACGGTCTTGGGGGGAGTGATCGTCCATACCGGATAAATGAAGCGCTCCGTGTGTTACATACATCAGCATTTCCTGCAGTATGGTATGGTTAAACGATTTGGCGTTTTGCCGGGCAACCGGATAACAAACAAAAATATCGCCGAAACTCCACGGTTCGCCTGTATCAAACGGCGGCCGCTCGTGATTGAACGAAATGACATCGGTTACATAATGATGATCCAGAAACTGTTCATTCACGCGGCGGATTTCTTTTTCGTCCACAAAAATCACATTCACTTCTATATTTTGCCGGGCGAATCGTTTAAGCCCTTTTTGCAGGGCGGCTTTAAAAAGCCCGGTGCGGCGCAGATAGGCGGGAACGGCTGTTTTATAAAAGATATGTGCTATCATTTGGCTTTTCCCGGGTGTTTCTTTTCCCATTTATCGTAGGCGGCCACAATGTCTTTTACCAGCGGGTGGCGGACGACATCTTCCCCGGTAAATTCAATGAAAGCCACGCTATTAAGCTTGCCCAATACTTCGGCGGCCTGCAAAAGACCGCTGGATTTTTTATCCGGCAAATCTATTTGCGAGAGATCCCCATTCACAATCATTTTAGAACCAATGCCCATACGGGTTAGAAACATTTTCATTTGAGCGGGCAGGGTGTTTTGCGCTTCGTCCAAAATAATAAAGGCCTTTTCCAGCGTGCGCCCGCGCATATACGCCAGCGGGACGATTTCCAGGATATTGTTGTATTTTAGGGAATTAAACCGTTCCATACCCAGCATCGTATAGAAAGCATCATAAATTGGCCGCAGGTACGGATCTACTTTTTCTTCTATATCTCCGGGCAGGAAGCCCAGTTTTTCGCCGGCTTCCACAATCGGGCGCGTAACTACAATGCGCTCCGTCAGCCCCAGTTCCAACGCGCGCAGCGCACACGCGCAGGCCAAGAAGGTTTTGCCCGTTCCCGCCGGGCCGGAAGAAATCACTAAGTCGTTGGCGAAAACGGCCTCAATGTATTTTTTTTGATTTTCACTGCGCGCTTCCACCGGGCGGGCGTGTTCCGGGCGGAACACGATGTTGTTGGCAAAAGGAATCGTGTCTTTAACCAAATCCAGCGGCCGTTTTTCGGTGTTTAACGCCAATTCTTTTTGCAGTTTGGCCAGGGCTTTATCCACGCGGGAGTTGGTGCCTTTGATGGACAGCAAGGCCCCGTCTCCGTCCTCATCGTATTTGACGAATACGGTTACCTTAAAATTTTTTTCCAGCGCCCGCAGTTTGCGGTCTTGTATGCCCAGGGCAATTAAAATTTCTTCTTGGTTTTTAAGTTTCAGCGTTTTTATCATAACTAAAAAGCGCGGCGTGAAAGCCGCGCTTTGGAATTAGAATTTGCTCTTTCCGCGCGGAATTACCACAATGCCGGAAGGATCTATGTAATACTTTTGCGAATCTGCCTCCATATTATGCCCAATCGTTTGTTTGGCGGCAATCGTATTGAAGCGGTCCATAATCACTTTTTTAAGTTTGGCGCCTGCCTTAATTTCGCAATTATCCATAATAACGCACCCTTCCAATTCGGCTCCTTCGCCAACGGTTACGCTGTCGCTGATGACGCAGTTTTTAATTTTGGATTTGGGGTGAATAATGCACCCATCGCCAATAATGGAATTGGTTACCGTGCCGCCCATATATTTGGTGGGGGGAACGCGGTTGATGGTGGTGCTGATGGGCCATTTGGAGTTATTCAAATCCAATTTGGGCTTGGGACCCAACAAATCCATATTCGTCTGCCAGAAAGATTCAATTGTTCCCACATCGCGCCAGTATCCCTGTTCTTCGTACGGTTTAGCGCCGGGAAGCGTTTGGCTTTGGAAATTATACGCAAATGTGCGGTGATCGGTTAAAATTTTGGGCAAGATATGTTTGCCAAAGTCCAGTGCGGGCACATCGCAGAAGCGTTTTTGCAATACCTGCAGCAGTACATCGGTATTAAAAATGTAGTTGCCCATAGAGGCATATGCCGCTTTGGGGTTGCCGGGAATACATTTCGGCTGGGCCGGTTTTTCGTCAAACTGGATAATCCGTCCGCTTTCGTCGGTCCCCAATACGCCGAAAGCGGTGGCTTCGGCAATCGGAACCGTATTGGCGGCTACGGTTACATCGGCTTTATTTTTAAGGTGGAAATCAATCATTTGCCGCACATCCATACGGTAGATGTGGTCCGCCCCAAAAATAGCCACCAAATCGGGGGTAAAGTCCTTGACTAAGTTGATATTCTGGCGCACCGAATCTGCCGTGCCGCGGTACCAAATTTCCCCCAGGCGCATTTGCGGCGGCACGCAGGTTAAGAAATGGTCCGAGATAATACCTTCCGAACGCCAGGTCGTGCGCAGGTATTCAATTAAACTTTGCGACAGATACTGTACCAACACATAAGACGAAAAAATACCCGAATTGACAAAATTGGACAGTACAAAATCCACAATTCTGTATTTCCCGCCGAACGGCACGGAAGGTTTGGAACGGTCTTTTGTCAGCGGGTAGAGCCGTTCTCCTTTGCCTCCGGCCATAATCATGCCCAGTATTCTCATATATTTCCCCTTTCCCTAAGATTATTCCGAGCCCAACGGCAGTTGTTTATTCAATGCTTCAAATGCCTCCCACGACCACGGCATCTTTTCCGCCACAATTTTGGCGATTTCGTCCGCATAAACGCGGATTTCTTTTTGTGCGTGCTTGTCCGTGCGAAGACACAGGAAGTTAAATAAACTCCGGGCGTTGACGCTCCAGTAAAATTGGGTGTATTGGCAAACCGGCAGTACGCCGCGCGCCATTTCGCGCGCCACGCCGGCTTCCAGCAGTTTGTGGTAGGCCGCGTAGGACGCTTCTACGCTTTGCTCGTAAATTTCCCGCAGGGCTTGGTGATCCAGCGAGCCAGAGGCGACGGAACCTTGTTTGTTTTTTGTATCCTGCCCGCGAAATTCCGACGGGATATAAAATTCGTCTTTCACTTCCGTATAACGGGCGCTTACTTCGTTGTAAGAGCCCCAGCGGTGGCGCATCCACTGCCGGGCTACATAGATCGGGCAGCAGATATGAAACTGAAAATAACAATGTTCAAAAGGGGTATGGTGGGCGTGTTCCATTAAATACTTAATCAGCCGTTTATCCTGCTCTGGCCCTTTGGATACCGCCCCAAAAGATACGCGGGCCGCCTGTACGGCGCGGTCGTCCCCGCCCATAAAATCTACCAAGCGCACGAAGCCCTTGTCCAGCACATTGATTTTTTCGTTATCTTGCACAATGGTTCTCCTGATTATTTTAAAATTTCTACAACCCGGCTGGTGCCGTTGGACAATACTTCCGCAGCCAGAATAGCGCTGTCCGAACACGCCGTATCGTAAATAACGCCGTCCAGCGGGGTGGTGTCCTGCACCGAAAGGTGCCCGTTTTGATACTGCATAAAATGTATTTTCCCGCTCTGGTACTGGCCGAACATCTTGGCTAAAATCCCTATTTTGGCGTCGTTCTCTACGGCGGCAATTGTGGCGTTTCCCTGCGGACCAAATGCTTGTACGGAAGGATAAAACTTCAAAATCTCCTGCTTATATTTTACACGATTTGGAGAAGATGCGAACAAATCCTTGCTGTCGGCCCGTTTGCCGTTTTGCAAAACTATTCTGAGCGTACCGGCGGGAGAAGTGTAAATGAGGTTATTGGAGCCAGGTTTTTCTATGTCGTAACGGGTCAGCCCCGTCAGCCAATTGCGCTGGGTGGAAAAACTTTCTTTGGAAACCGAAAATCCTTCCGGCTGATAAGTAACCTGCCGGGCGCTGCCCGGATATTTGTCGGATACAAACGGTTTCTGCGCCCATAATGTTTTTGCTTTTCCGCAGCCCATTTCTTTCACAAAATATCCCAGCGAACCGATTTCTTCCAGCCGACCGTTTCGGTTTTCCAAAATCTGGGTGGCAATAGTTTGGCGGTTGGGATAAAAAATTGGCACAAAAATTTGCGCCGTTTCGGCTTTTAACGGCACGGCAGAAAGGGTGAGCGGCTCGCCGGAAGAAGGGAGAGTGTAGGTTAATTCCGGGTGCAGGGTGTTTTGCTCGCCTCGGGACCATACGGTAACTTGCCGGTCGGAGGAAAGGGTGATGATGTTGCCGGCGCCGGGGGCGGTTACATCGCCTTGTGTAACGCTGATAAATTCTTGTTCCACGGGCGCATAAGTAACTTTAGGGCGCTGGCTGGAGGTATTATCGGCGGCAGCAACGGCTTGATCCGGCTGCGGTGCCGGTGCCGCGGGGGTGGCGTCCTCCAGCACGGCTTCCTGCCCAATGGCGAGGGATTGAGTATCTGTCAATTCGCCAATGGCGTAAAGCGGCTGGACCTCGGTAATTTGTCCCGCGGCAGAATAATGGTAAATATTACCCAAATTTTTGCCGGTTTTGGGGTTGATGAGTTTTTCCGAAGAAAGAATGATTTTAAAGGACTGCCCTTTTTGGATTTTTTGTTTGGCGGAAGAAATATCCAAATAAATCTTTGGCCCGTCTATGCGGACGACTGTAATCTGCGCGCTGGCCGTTGCACAAACCAGCAATAAAACAGACAAAATACTCAGGCGGAAAAAATTATTTTTCATATAATAATTGTATAGCATTTTTACCAGGTGGGAACAATGAGCAAAAATAATTTTAACGATTTAGTGGAAACCTTTGCAGTTTTGCGCGGCCCTAACGGCTGTCCGTGGGATAAAAAACAAACGCACGAAACCTTAATCAAATGCCTGCGCAACGAAACCCAGGAGCTTGTGGAAGCCATTGAAAAAAAAGACGATGAAAATATGAAAGAGGAATTGGGCGATGTGCTGCTGCAGGTATTAATGCACAGTCAAATTGCTGCCGAGGAAGGGAAATTTACCATTGATGATGTGATTCAAGGGCTTTACGACAAACTCCACCGCCGACACCCGCATGTGTTTGGCGACCATGCCCAAGCCGCCACCCCCGAGGAAGCCCTGGCCCTCTGGAAAGAAATGAAACAAAAGGAACGAAGCGGACATTAAAGGAATTTCGCTTCTCCAAAAGAGCCGGCTTTTGCATCGGCGGTGTTTAATCATAGCGAGGGGAAAATCCCTTTTATTACAAATTCCCAAAAATAAACCCCCGCGTATTATTTCGGGGGTTTAGCTCATTAATGTCATTATCATGACTTATGTTCCTCTTTCCAAGGGAGGCGCCGTATCCGGGTCTTCACGCAATAGGAAAACACGCCGTGTCTTCACAACTGCAACCAAGGACTATCGGGCTGTTCCCAAGTACTTAGTACTATTACTATAGCCGGGATAACGGGTTTTTCAAGGCCCATTTTTTATAGGTCCCAAAAAAAGCCGGAGCCCCCGACGGAACCCCGGCTTTTGTGCGGTTAAAACAATTTATTTTACCCAAGCGTCTGCATGCTGTACAGAGGGCACTTCCGCCGGGTTAAACTGCGGGTCTTTGCCGGCTTGTTTTTGTTTGCGGTAATCGGCCAGCACATCTACCACAATGCGGCGCAACCGCAAGATAGCGTAAATGTTCATCAAGGCCATAATCGTCATAAACAAGTCGGCCATATTCCACACCAGTTTTAATTGCAATACGGCGCCCAGCAAGACCATCACGCTCACGCCCGTGCGGAAAAAGGCCATTACCCAGCGTTTGCGGGTTAAAAATTCCACATTGGCCTGCCCGTAATAATAGTTCCCAATAATGGAAGTAAATGCAAATAACAACACGCTGGCGGAAATAAAATAATTGCCAAACGAACCTAATTGCTGCGCCAGCGCTTTCTGCGTCAGCGCGATGCCTTCCAGCCCTTGGAATGACTGATAATCCGCCAACATCACCATAAAAGCCGTACAGCTGCAGATGACCAAGGTATCAATAAATACGCTGAAGGCCTGTACATACCCTTGTTTGACGGGGTGGGAAATGTTGGCCGTAGCCGCTGCGTTGGGGGCGCTTCCCATACCGGCTTCGTTGGAAAAAAGTCCGCGGCGGGCACCGGTCATTATAGTAGCGCCCAAGGCGCCGCCAGCCACATTACGCAAGCTGAATGCGTCGGAAACAATCAGCCCAAGCACGCCGGGCAGCTTCTCTAAATTCATCAGCACTACCAATAGGGTAATAGCAATGTAGCCCAGGGCGAAAATCGGTACGATGACGGCGGAGAATTTAGCGATGCGGCGCAGCCCTCCAAAGATAATAATGGCTGTCAGCGCTGCTAATACGATACCGGTTAGGGAGGTATCTATCTGAAAAGTAGTGCTGAGCGACTGGGCAATCGTGTTGGACTGTACCGAGTTAAACACAAAGGCAAATGTCAGCGTGATAATGACCGAGAACGCCAGCCCCAGCTTGCGGCTGCCCAGCGCAGTTTGCATATAATACGCCGGCCCGCCGCGGAAGTGCGTGCCGCTTTTTACTTTATAAACTTGCGCCAGGGTGCTTTCGGCAAAAGCCGAGGCCGCGCCAATGACGGCAATCAGCCACATCCAGAAAACGGCACCGGGGCCTCCGGCGGTAATGGCAATCGCCACCCCTGCAATATTGCCCGTGCCTACGCGCGAGGCCGTGCTGATGGAAAAGGCCTGAAAAGAAGAGATATGTCCTTTTTCTTTGGGGGAATTGCTGCGTCCTATCATCAGCCGCAGCATTTCTTTCGGACGGACGAATTGGACAAAGCGAGTCGCAATCGTGAAATACAGCCCCGCAAACAGCAGCGCGGCCATTAGCACATAACCCAAAAAACGGTCGTTGACCAGGGTTATGGCCTGTGTCAGTATATCTGTCATTCCTACTCCTTAGTATTGGTATTGCGGGTACAATAACAAAACGGGGTTTTGTGTGAAAACACACATCTTTAAGTATAGCTTTTTTAGAGCGGAAGCGGGGAATTTAATGAAAACGGCGCAATTTATGGTCCAGCCAATTGCCGAACACGGCATTACTGAAAAGAAACAGCGGGGTAGCCAGCAGAGTGCGGTAAATAACCCCGCGGGAAATTTTAATGCGTTTGGCGGGATTGAGTAAATCCGGCGCTTGATACACTTTTAACAGGGTGTCTGCCGTCCATAAAATCGGCCAACCTACCGAGGCCCGCAGCCCCGGCTGGGTTTTGGGGAGTTGCTCCATATAAGATTTGCCGCTTTTTAGATTATTAATCCCCCACGCAATCCACTTGCGTTTGACTGGCTCAAACCGGGCGGAATGAGCAGAATCCAGTAATTCGGAGGCGCTCAACCCGGCTTTTTCCAACTCCAACCGCGGGAAATAGCACCGCCCAATGCGCAAATCTTTGGGCAAATCCCGCAAGATATTTACAATTTGAAGCGCATCTCCAATATGTTTCCCCAATTCGTAAAATTCTTCTTTCGGCATTTCAATCCGGGCCGTGTGATAAATCAGCCGGCTCCAAAATAATCCCGGTTCGCCGCCCATCAGCCGGCAATAGCGCTCCAGTTCTGCCGGGGTATCAAACGGCTTGGGCGCCGCGTGGGATTCCTGCGGGAAAAAACTTAAATCCATTCGCATCCCTTCGCATACGGCATATACCACATTCATAATGTATGCACGAAAATCATCTTCAATACCGTTTAAAATATGCAAACAAGGCGGTAATTGCTTAATCAGTTCGGTTTCGTAGGGGTTTTCGGAAGTGCCGGAAATTTCTTGCACCAACTGGGTGATTTCTTCCGGATTTTGTTCCTGCAGCAAATGCGGGAAACGCTCAATCCAATACAGCCGGCGAAAAGCGGGCAGAATTGGGGTATCGGCGATTGTATCGGCGTAGCGGCACAGTAAATAAGCGATGCTGAATGCCGGGCGTATTTTTTTCGGCAGGGCCTGAACGCTCAAATATAAGCTGCGGGAAGTGTTTTTTAGCAGGGTTTCAAACTCCATATATATAAGAATAGCAAATTTACAGTGGAAAAAATTGACGATTCGCTTCAAAAAAGGCATAATAAAATTATGCAGCAGCTAAATCTAGTTAACCACGCTAATTATTATTCCTTTAAACCGGGTAACGGTCTAAAGGATATTGGTATTGGCGCGGGTGTTTAACTAAGAGCATACACTTTATTATTTTAAAACCCCGCTTATTAAACAAGCGGGGTTCTTTTTTAAGAACAGACGATTTCTTGCCGGGCAATCCGGTAATGAAAAACAAAACGGGTACAACAAAAATGAAGAAGGGTTGCGCTTCGGCGCATCCTTTCTTTTTTATCTTTCCGCGTATGGACCAGTGGAAGCGGTAGGATATAAGGATATAATGGCCGCGCGCACGCGCGTACGGAGAAAGCCAAAAAATCGGGCAGGGTTGCGCACAATAAGCGGATTTGCTAAAATATCTGCAGGTAAAAAGTATGGCGTTTGAAGCCCGCTGTTAGCAAACAGCATATGGCAGGAAGTGAAAAAAGTCAGCGTTTCTCGTCGGAGAAAAAAAGAGTTGACAAATAAATTCAAATTAGCTATACTAGAATTATCAGGAAACAAAAAGGTTTGTTTCCGCGGAAGTTTTCAAGAACCCTTTTTCAGTTTTTGAAAAATTAGAAAAATGGGTCTTGACATTTCTGTCTTTTTTTGTTAGACTATATGAGTAGTCAAAATTGATCTTTGTAAATGTAATAACAAAAACTTCTTACTCGTTTTTATAAACCGTTTTATAAACAGAAAACTTTTTGGCAGCGAAACATCACCTTATATTAGAAAAGGCAGCCGATGGACTGAGCCGAGCTGATCAAGTTAGTTTTATAAAGGTTTATAGAAACACTTACTAATAAGTCTTATCCCTTCGGTCCCAAGCGGCCATGACTTCCTTGAATAATCAAGAAGTGCATAAAAGACTTAGTTGCAGTATTAAAAGAGCCGTAAAGCAGGCAACTTGTTTGGATGTGTAAAAAACGCTTGACAAACTTTAAAAAATATGCTTTAATAAAAGAGTAGTAAGAAATGTCGGGCAGTTGAAAAAATAAATTTTCAAAAAAAGCTTGACAAACAGAAATAAATTTTGTTATACTATCTTTACAGCGAGAGAGCTGTGAAAGAAGTTAAAAATAAATTTCCTATTGCTTTTTTCAAGCAGGAAAAAAGCAACGAGGAAGTTTCGTTCTCTGAAAATTTGACAGCAATGTGCGAATGGGCGATCTGAAAGGAACAAATCTTCGGATTTGACAGTTCAGAGCTCATTAAAGTAAGTCATATACTATATTATGACACCAAGTTAATTCAAACAAGTAGAGTCAAAAGTCAACAGCTCGCTGTTAGCGATTGGTTGCCTTTGAACCGCTTGCGGTTTAAAGGTAATTAATTCTAATGGAGAGTTTGATCCTGGCTCAGAGTTAACGCTGGCATCGTGCATAACACATGCAAGTCGAACGGG
>CALUZQ010000025.1 GCA_944325225.1 uncultured Elusimicrobiales bacterium | reverse complement strand
AGAGTGGGGAGGGGCGGCTCGCTGGTTGTTTTGCAAGAGTGCAACCTTGCACGAACAGTGTGGCTTAAACTAATCGTGCTAACGGGCATAGAGTGGGGTGGGGCGGCTCGCCCCCTTGACTCGTTTTTTTTTTTTGATAAATTTTGCGTATGAACAAAATCCATCAAAAAACATTCTCCGGTGAAAAAAATGTCGGATTTACGCTTATAGAGCTGTTAGTGGTGGTTTTAATTATTGGTATTCTGGCGGCGGTGGCGTTGCCGCAGTATCAACTGGCTGTAGATAAATCCCGTGTGATGCAAGTTCTGCAAGTGGCTGTCAATATCCGCAAAGCCCAAGAAGCTTATTATATGGCAAACGGCCATTACGCTACTTTATTGTCCGATTTAGATATAGATTATTCCCACCTTTGTAATCAAGGCGATGGAAGCAATATGACTTGTAGTCCGATGAAGGCCTATATTGATAATATAGTGGGAACTGCTTCCAGTCAAGCTAATTCTACGGCCCATCGTGTTGGAATTGCATATTGTCCTGAAGCTGATGAAAGGGGTTGTATTGTCTCTGCACAAGAAATCTATATTTCCGTATATTTCAACTATTCTTCCAATCCCAACGAAATTACCTGCCAGGGCAATACCGAACGGGGCGAGCGGCTGTGTAAGGCGTTGCAGTTGCAATAATGTTCCCGCTTATGGTTGATTGGGGAAGCACAATAATTTAAAAAGGGGCGGAAGAAATTTCCGCCCCTTAGTTCTTTCAAACCATTTATTTTTTCAGCTGTACTTTGGCCATCATATCGTACATAATAATACTGGCCGCGGCCGAAGCGTTTAAGCTTTCCACGCCGCCTTTTTGCGGGATAGAGATAATCTGATCGCAGTTTTCGGCGGTTTTTTCGCGAATGCCAAACCCCTCGCTGCCAATGACCAATACGGCGGGGGAAGCATAGTCCGTTTCGGTAATGGGCTGCCCGTCCATATCGGCGCCATAGACCCAAAACCCTTCTTCTTTGAGGTCATTGAGCGCGGCAGACAGATTGGCTACTTCTACAATGTTGATGTTTTCAATCGCGCCGCACGCCACTTTATACACGGCCGGCGTAATCCCCACCGTGCGCCGCTGGGGCAGGATAATGGTGGAGAACCCCAAACACGCCGCACTGCGGATAATGGCGCCCAGGTTTTGCGGGTCGGTCATTTCATCTACCGCCAGCCACAAATCCTGTTTGTTCCCGTCGGATTCATAGAGGGCGTTGGAAAGTTTCATCAGCTTAATCGGCTGTACTTTGGCCATAACGCCTTGGTGGTTGGCGTTGCGGGTCAGCCGGTCCAAGGTTTTGTTGTCAATGCGGTCTATTTTGGCGTTGTTGCGTTTGGCCAGCCGGATAATTTCTTCTACAGCGCGGTGCCCGGCTTTACCGTCTGATACATACAGTTGGGTAACATGGCGCTTTTTGCTTTTCAGCGCTTCCATCACCGGGTGAATGCCGTAAATCATATCCAAATTATCGTTCATAGGGTTGCTCCTCAGCCGATTTCGGACGAGCCGAAACTCATGCCCACTTCCAGCGCGGCTTTTACTTCGTCGCCGTGCGGATCTACCAGTTTAAGTTTAGAAATGGCATCGGCGATTTTTACTTCCGTAATTTTAAAATCGCGGAAAGCCGCCATATAGCCAAACTGGCCTTGCAGCACCATATCCAATGCCTTGGCCCCGTAAAGGGTGGAGAGCCAGCGGTCAAACGCGGTCGGCGTGCCGCCGCGCTGGGTGTGGCCCAGCACGCACGCACGGGATTCTATTTTGGTGCGGTCCTCAATCATATTGCTCAGTTTATAGGCAATACCGCCCAGACGAATGGGGTCCGTACTGCCGGGAAGCGTGCGGGCGACGGTTTGTTCGCCCAGTTCGTTTTTGGCGCCTTCGGCCGCTACGACAATGCTGAAAGTTTTGCCTTTGGCTTTGCGGTCCAAAATATAATTGACGATGACTTCGTCGCTGTACGGAATTTCCGGAATCAGCACGATGTCGCCCCCGCCCGCAATCGCCGAGCGCAGCGCAATCCAGCCCGCATAGCGGCCCATGGTTTCCACAATCATCACGCGGTGGTGGCTTTGGGCGGTGGTATGCAGGCGGTCAATGGCTTCGGTGGCTACGGCCAGGGCCGAGTCAAAGCCGAAGGTCTGGTCGGTGGCGGAGAGGTCGTTGTCAATCGTTTTGGGTACGGCCACGACGGGCATTCCCAGTTCTACAAACTGTTGGGACATATGCAGCGTGCCGTCCCCGCCGATGGTAATTAAAGCGTCTAACTGATTTTCTTTAAAATTATGCAGGGCTACCGAGGATAAATCCCGCGGGGCTTCCGGCGAGCCAAACGGCGGCAGGGTATAGTTAAACGGGTTGGCGATATTGCTGGTGCCCAAAATGGTGCCGCCCATCGTTAAAATGCCGGATACCGTATCGTTGGTAATGTGGAAAAATTCGTTGCGGACCAGTCCGTCAAATCCATTTTTAAACCCCAATACTTCAATGCCGTTTTTTAAGGCGTTTTTGCTGACCGCCCGGACTACGGCGTTTAAACCGGGGCAGTCGCCCCCGGCCGTTAAAATGCCAATTCGTTTAATACTCATATCCCCTCCGGTTATAAATAAGCGGCTAAAGCGCTTACCGCCCACAGTACGAAAAATTGACCATCAATCAAGGTTTCGTCTTTTACGCTGCGGGTACTGCTTTTGCTATAGTAATATATTACAATAAAAACGGTATATAAATGGCCCAGCAGCAACATGCCTACCAGCGTGCGTTTCCAGGTAAAAGACAACAAAGTCCCCAACGCCGCCGTTAACGCCAGCAACACCAAGGTAACGGCCCATTTGGTTTTTTTCATGCCGAAGGCCTTGTAAAAACTTTCCCGCCCGATAATTAAATCTTTATTAGCCGAAGTAAATCCCAGCGTTACCGAGCGCATAAAAACAAGCAGTACCGTATAAAATATCGCCACATAAGACGCTTTGCGCAACAGCAGGCCGTAGCTGTAGGCCGGCAGAAACGCGCAGGCATAGGCCCAGCCCAAGGCGGTAATAATGTCTTTCGTGCCGGGAAGCGACACCAGCTGGAATTTCAGCAAGTGGCGGTAGGGATAGGCAAATCCGGCCAGCAGAAATACAACTCCCAGCCCCAAGGCGCCTTTGCCAATCAATCCGGCGCAGAGGAGCGCTCCGGCTGCCGCCGCCAAACTGGCCAGCGTTAAAAAGCGTTTGTTTTGCCCGGGCTCGGCTTCGGCCCCGCGGTTAAACGCCGTGAGCGAAAAAACAAAAAGTCCCGCAAAAGATAATAACCGTCCGTCTGCCGGCACCCCTTCCAGCCGCATACATACATAGGCCAGCGCGGCGGCGGCAAAACCCGTATAAATGCAGTTACGCACCAAAAAACGCCACCCTTTTTCCGCCCAGCCGGATAAAATGGACTTGGCGTCGGGTTTGCGGATTTCGCGCACGCGGGCGGCTACGCGGTCTATTACCCAGTTGGGGGTGGAAGCCCCGGCGGTAATAAAAATTTTTTGCGCGCGCTGAACGGGCAGCGGTTCCAATTCTTCTTCGGTTTCTACATGCAATACCGCCGGAGCCAACCCCTTGCACAAGAGCGCCAGCCGCGCCGTATTGGCGCTGTGGCGGCCGCCTACTACAATTACTAAATCGGCGCTTTTAGCCAGTTCAATGGTTTCTTTTTGACGGTCTTTGGTGGGTTGGCAGATGGTGTTGGAAATTTGGCACAAACCGGCGTGTTTTTTTACTTCTTCCGCCGTTTCGTAAAAAACGCTTTCTTTTTGGGTGGTTTGAGATACGACATTGACTTTTTCAAAATACGGCAGCCGGGCGGCTTCTTCCGGGCCGGACACCACCATGCCTTTTCCCTGCGTATAGCCCAGCAGACCAATGACTTCGGCATGTCCGCCGTCCCCTACGATAACGGTGTGATATCCTTGTTGGGCAAATTGACTGATGATATTCTGCGCGTGTTTTACCAGCGGGCAGGTAGCGTCCACCACTTCCATACCGCAGGATTCCACTTCCTGCTGAAACTGCGGCGTGATGCCGTGCGCCCGAATGACGAGCACGCCGGATTTATCGGCGGCTTGCTGGGGTTGGTCTATGGAAGTAATCTGTTTGGCGGCCAGCATATCGGTTACCTGTTTGTTGTGAATCAACGGGCCGATGGTATAGACCGGTTTTTTGCCGGCGGCTTCCAGTTCCAGCACTTTGTCTATCGCGCGTTTGACGCCGGGGCAAAAGCCGGCGCTTTTGGCGACGGTTACGGACTGTTCTTTTTCCATATCTATATTATAGAAAATTCGTACGCGTGCGGGGAAAAGCGCATGGACGGTACTTTTTTCTATAATAAAATGATGAATAAAGTAATGAGCGGATTGGCGGCGCTTGCGCTGCCGTGCGCGGCGTTTGCCGGCGCATACGGCGATATGTTTAAAGACGGCCATTTGCGTTTTGACTATACGCCGCAGGAAATTTCCTCGCTGGAGGCCCAGGCCGCCGGCGAGCTGCAGGTGAATTTGGATTTTTTGGCGCGTATCCCTGCCCGGGACCGGGATTTTAACAATACCGTCCTGGCGTTGGAGCATGCTTATACGGCGTATTGGTTCGTACCGAAAAATTTATCGCTATTGGCGTATTTTCACGGAAATCCGGAAGTGCGCGCCGCGGCTGCCCAGTTAGAAACCAAAGGCAGCCAAACCAAAGCCGCCGTATTTGCCCGCAAGGATATTTACCGCGCCTTGAAAGAATATGCCGCTGCCAAGCCGTCCCTTTCGCACGAGGACGCCCGCCTGCTTTCTAAATGGCTGGAGCGTTACGAGCGGGCCGGTATGGCGCTGTCGGAAAAAGAGGCCGCCGAATACGACCGGCTTAACACGGAGCGGCTGAAAAAAATTACTCAATACAATGTAAATCTAAATAATTACCACGATGAACTGGTGGTTTCCCGGGAAGAGTTGGACGGTATGGGGGAAACTTTTATCAACCGGCTGGAACGCACGCCGGACGGGAAATATATTCTCACCTTGAAATATCCGGATTACAATCCGTTTATGGCTTCGGCCAAAAACGAGAAAGCCCGCAAGGCCCTGCAGGAAAAGTTTGCCCGCCGCGGCGGTGAAGAAAATGTAACACTGCTGGAAGATACCTTGGAACTGCGCCGGAAGCAGGCCGCGTTGCTGGGGTATGAAAAATATCCCGATTTCGTGCTGCCCGTGCGGATGGCTAAGAATTATGAAACGCTGGAAAAGTTTTTGAAAAATCTGCAAAAACAAGTGGCTCCGCTGGCCCGGAAAGAACTGCAAGCATACCTTGAATTAAAAAAGCAAACCACCGGACAAAAAGCCAACGAAATGACCGCTTGGGAATTGCCCTATTGGAGCAATGAGTATAAGAAAAAATACTATCAGGTGGACAACGATCAAATAAAAGAATACTTGCCGGCGGACAAAGTGATTGCGGAAATGTTTACTATCTTTGGGAAACTCTTCGGCGTTTTGTTTGAAAAAGCCCATTTGGCCGTATGGCACCCGGATGTATGGGTTTATCAAATTAAAGATGCTAAAACGGGGGAATTGATTTCCAACTTTTACCTAGACTTGTATCCGCGCGACGGCAAATATACCCATGCCGCTACCTGGAGTTTTGTGGACCGTTTTCAAATGCCGGACGGTTCTTATCAAACGCCTTCCGTAGTGATAGCCGCCAATTTTACCCCGGCCGGCAACGGCGTGCCTGCATTATTGGAACACAGCGAAGTGGAAACGCTGTTCCACGAGTTCGGCCATGTACTGCAGATGTCTATGGCTACCTCTAAATATGCTTCGCTGACCGGCGACAATGTGGCCTGGGATTACATTGAAACCCATTCCCAATTATTGGAAAACTGGGCCTGGCAGCCCGAAGTGCTGGCCCGCATTTCGGCCCACTACCAAACGGGCGAGCCCATGCCGCAGGAAATGATAGATTCGCTGATTCGCTCCAAACAAGTGGGTGCGGCAACGGCCTTTATCCGCCAGAACTTTTTAGGACAGTTTGACTTGGCCGCCCATACGGCTTCCCAGCGCGTGGACACGACCCAATTATATGCCCAAATGATGCTGGATATTACCGGCGTGCCGATGACACCGGGCACTTATCCGCAGGCGAGTTTCGGGCATATTATGTCCTTAACGGACCCGTATGATGTAGGGTATTATGTGTATGCGTGGTCGTTGGTAATTGCCCAGGATATTTTCAGCGAGTTTCAGAAACAAGGGCTTTTTAACGAACAGCTGGGAGCCCGGCTGCGGCAGTATATCTATACGCCCGGAACGGTGTATGACGAAAATGAAATGGTGGAAAAATTCCTCGGCCGTCCGTATAATGACCAGGCCTTTTTGAAAGAATTGGGCGTATCGGTCCCGTAATGGGGACCAAATCCCTTTAAAAAAGGAGTGCGTTAAGCACTCCTTTTTGTATTTAAAAACTCGGTCCGGGCCGCCGCAGTTACTGGTAGATTTCTACCGTATCCAATTCTTTGCCCAAATTGTTATAAACTTTCAGCGTTAGTTTCCGGTCCACAATTTTGCCGGACGCATAATGCCGCGCGGCTACAAAGCGTGCGGTGGAAGAATCGGAATGAGCGCGTTTCTGCGGGGTGGGCGCGGCCGTGCCCAGCGTAACATAGGTTACTCCGCGCGGATTGGGTTCGCCGCGAAACATGGGGAAAGTCCGTTCATAGTTTGCATCGCCGCCCTGTAAAACCAGCTTGACGCCGTAATTTTCAAAAATTTCAATTAAGTTTAAGGCCACTTCATTATTAGGCCCGCGCGTACCCGTAGAATAGGCCGGCGCATTCATCACCACAATCTTCCATTTTTCTCCGGCGGAAGATAACATGGATTTCAGCCATTTGACTTGGGCGGAATTTTCCGCAATTTCCGGCCCCCACACGGCGCCTTCGGCTACATTGGTATCCAGAAAAATAAACCGTGCGTTGGCGGTATCAAACGAATAGTATTTGGGAGTGGCGTTGCTCCAGGACATATCGTGGTAGCGGGAATAGTTGCTGCGCAGGAAGGATTTGCTGTCGCGGTTTTCGCGGTCCGGGCCGTATTCGTTGGGGCCCAGCGCTACGAATAACGGCGTTTTGGCAAGCACCGGCCGGAACGGTTCAAAAAATTCGCGGTCCGCATCTTCATTAAGCCCGCTGTGGGTCAAGTTGCCGGTATGGATTAAGAAATCGGCGTTTTCCTGTGCCATAAGCGCGGCCAGTTGGGTGCGTGCCTGGGCGGCTTCGTCCGGCACGGGGGTACCGTCCGGCAACGGGAGGGGAATATCCGCCCCGGTCGCGCCGAGGGCTAAAAAGTTAACCACTTTGCGTTCAGCGGAATAAAGCGTGCGGAAAGAACCTTCCACCGGTTCCTGCACGCCGTCCCCCGCGGTATTGTTGACATAAATCCGGTAACAAAAATCCTGGTTGGGTACCAGCCCGTATAGAATGGCTTTGTGTTGGGTGGCCTCGGGCGTGAGCGTCATAATTTGATTGCAGCGCGGGGCCGGCCCGTACTCCAGCCAGGAAGGGGTGGCTTCGTCCGTCTGCCATCTTAAAACCATGGTGGTTTGGGTCGGGTCCTCTATATAAGGCCCGCGGATTAATTGCGCCGCCTGCAGCGGACAAACGGCTAAAATCAATACGGAAAACAAACTCAGTTTCTTCATCTTTTTTATTCTACTAAATATCCCCGGCTAAAAACAGAAAAGCGTTTTTTATAAAAAACATACCGAAAAAGCTTTAAATTTGGTTAAATGGAGAATATGAAAAAATTTATATTCTTTCTTTTATTTTTTGCAAGCGCCGCCGCGCTTCATGCGCGGACGGTAGATGTAGCGGCTGCGTATGTGGGGGCTTCTCATTTTGATCAGCTCCGCGCCGGGGCCGTGGTGGCTCCTACACTCAATGTGCTGGCGGGGGTGGAAGCTAAAATGGTCAATGAACGCACCTTTGAAGATCCCATTTATTCAATCAATGTGCCGGTACAGCTGGATTTTGATTTGCTCAAAATCAATGTCGCTCCTTTCTATTATTTTAAGAACAAGAGCGATAACCCCGCCTTTCAAGATGCTTCTGCCTACGGCGTGGCGGCCCAGCTGATTATGGCGCTGGAAGATGACCAAGTAAACGATCTCTATACCCATGCACGCATTGGCGTTGCCTACGCCCGGCAGGAAGGGACCGTATTTTATGACAACGGCTCTTTTGATAACCAGGGTTATTCCCAACTGGCCTATACGCTGGAATTGCATAAAAATTTCTTCCGTATGTTTGGGTTTCAAGCGGGAGCCAGTGTGTTTCAGTACCCGGACGGTATTACCGGCGTAGCCGGGCTGCGCGGGATTATGGACCAGCAAGAACTGGCCTTTACCCAGACTTTTGATGTCGTACACGATTTAGCTAAATACACCCTGGGTGCCCGTATTACGCGGATGTGGCCCGATAATAATGCCACCTTATATTTAGGATACCGATACGGCGAGTATTATACCGCCGATCCCGAACATTCGTTTATTGTGGGCAATTCATTTGCGGCCACGCGTTCCATCAGCGCCGATATCGCTTATAACCATGTGCGGACCGTCCATAACGACAATAAACGCGATATCTTTTATGCCCGGCTGGTGTTCTCTTTTTAGGAGCAAGTATGAATGAACTGAAAGATGTGAAGATTACTTCCCGCGCGCTTTCGCTGATTTCGCATAAACTTAAAACGCCGCTGTCTATTATCAACGGTTATTCGGAGGCGATTCTCTCGCAGGCCAAGAAAGAAAAATTTTCGCCTTTTACTTCCAAAGCGTTGGAGGAAATCAATAAACAGGGCGGGCGGATGTCGTTATTGGTAGATAAGCTGATGGCTTTTAACAAAGTAACCGCCGCCCAAAATGAAGGTATTGAAAAACAGCCCGTTTATCTCAAAGCACTGATTAAGGAATGCGCTTCCAAGGCCATTGCCCAAGAAGAAGAAACCGCCGTTCCCGACCCTTCGCAGGACGATACTTCCGTTAAACGCGGTACTTTCGTGGAAATAGACTGCGCCGAACATCTAAGCGTTACCGCTAATGAGGAAATGTTGCGGCTGTGTATCCGGGAACTGTTGGCCAATGCAATTAAATTTAATAATAAAATGGAAAAAATCATCAAAGTCCAATGTGCCAACCACGGCGACAGTATTTCCATTTCCGTCCGCGATTACGGCGCCGGAATCCGGCCGCAGGATGTCAACCGCATTTTTGAGCCGTTCTACCAGGTGGACGATTATTTTACCGGCCAAATCAGCGGCTGGGGGCTGGGATTGCCCATGGTCAAGCGGATTTTGGATTTGCACAACGGGTCCATCAGCGTCGTTTCGGACCGGGGGCTCGGGTCCATTTTTACCATCAATTTTCCCATTGTATGAATTGTGAAAAGTTATTAGAACAAATTTCCGCCCGGTGTGATAAATTCCGGGCAGATTTAGTTGCCGCCGCGCAAAATCTGCGCGACTTTAACCGCCGGCTGGAACAAATTATTCAGCAGCTGCATAAAGATATTGCCGTGCGGGACGAAGCTTTTGCCGGGCAGTTTAACCAGTATTGTTTGGACCTGCGCAGCCAACTGGATCAAGACGAACCGTTCTGGTCGCAAACCCGCGCCCAAATTCGTTCGTGTAAAGATTCGGATTGGACCGGCGACCTGGCACTGGCGGCCAAAGGGCTTAACAGCCGGGCGAAAACGCTTTCCCGCGCATGCGATGAGTTTACAACCGCTTATGATGCCTTCTACCGTTGTTACACCGGGTTTACGGCGGCCAAACTGAATGTATGGCTTTTGACTTCCTGTCAAAATGATGCCGCCAATTTAACGGGGAAAATTTTATTTCTGGCCCGCGAAATAGCCAAAAAAACCGAACAAAAAAGGGGGCCTCATGTTTTCGGATAAACCGACCTACTATTATTTAAAAGCCAGCGCCATCTGCCTGACGATTATCGCGGCCGGCGTGGTAACGGCATTTTTGGTCTATACCAAATCGCTGATGATTCCGCTGGTTATTTCCATCCTGCTCTATACCATTTTGGCGCAGATAACGCTGTATATGAAAAATAAATTTTCCTTTCCCTCCTGGCTGGCTTTGACGATTTCTATCTTGCTGGGAATTGCTCTTTTTACAGGTGTCATTTTATTTACCGTCAATTCCGTGGGAACTTTTTTAAAAGGAGCCGAAGTTTACCGCCAGAATTTAATTGATACGATTAACGATATCGTGGTCCGTTTGCAGCAGCACGGGATTACACTGGATCAAAAATTTATTGAAACTTATTTGCGGGAACTGCCGCTGTTTAACTGGCTGAGAAATTTTGGAGGAAAAGTTTTTAATATCGTTTCCGACGCGACATTGGTTATTTTATTTATGACCTTTTTCCTGTTTGGCAGCAAAAAAACCCCGCCGATTACCAACCCCGCTATTAAAGAAATGCTGGCGAATGTGTCGGTTTACTTGTCTGTAAAGCTGACCGCTTCGGTGGCTACCGGGTTGGTGGCGGCTGCTATTTTGTTTGGGTTTCAAGTAAAACTGGCTGCGCTTTTTGCGATGTTTATGTTCCTGCTTAATTTTATTCCGAGCGTGGGTTCCATTATTGCGGTTTTACTGCCGGCGCCCGTGTTATTTTTACAATACGGGTTGGGTCCCCAATTCTTTTTAGTCATTGGTTTGCTGGCCGCTACGGAATTTACCATTGGCAATTTAATAGAACCCCGTTTCCTGGGGGAAGGTATGGATTTGCACCCGGCGGCGGTAGTGGCGTGTTTAATTTTTTGGACGCTCGTGTGGGGAGTGCCGGGGGCTTTTTTGTCGGTGCCGATTACGGCGTCTATTAAAATTGTTTTGAGTAAAATCAAACATACCCGGCCGGTGGCGGAGTTCTTAGCCGGCAGGTTGCCGCATTAACACGGATTAAACGCTAAAATCCCCGCCGTTACGGCGGGGATTTTTTATGAGTATTCCAAGTTTGTGCGCGGTTATCGGGTAATCCAGTTGTTTAAAATAAACCACGATAAAAGCGACATGCCCAGCAAAACCGCCAACAGTACAATTATCCACATACCTCTCCAGCCGCTGGGTTTGGTTGATTGGCTGTTTTGCACGGTGCATAGGGCTTTAAGCATCGCTTCGGCTTGCGTGTCGGCTGAGTCCTGGGAGCGCGGAGTCAGCGTGGCAGTAGCAGAAGGGTTAGCTGCGTCTAAGTGTACGATGACATTTTCAAACTCGTGCAGAATTTGAATCGCCCGAAACCGGAATTGCTGAAATTGCGCCAAAGGCATTTGGGCGTTTTCGTGGTAAACGAGGGCATTATCATTTAATTCCATATAGATATTAGAGCGTGTTTTCAGTAATCCGATGATAAAAGGCGTCAGCACCAAGGCGGCGGCGGGGGTGGGAGCGTGGATGCGGTAGCGGCTGTCAATTTGCGGGATATTGGTTTTCATCAGTGCGTATTGCGAAGGGGCAAACGGAGAATCTATCGGCGCAATTTTGAGGGCCGGGAATTGGCGTTTTTTAAGTTCCGCCGTAAAAATGGTAAAGGGAATGGGTTTTGTTTTTGGATTATCGTCCATATAGATATTATCGTCGGCCACGCGGATAAACGCAAAATTATCCGAGCAAGTACAGACATTCTGATATTGATGGAAATAACGCGTAAAAAATTCCAGCCGGCCGGCGGTTTGCTCGGTGGTAACGGAATCTTTTTCCCGGTCAAAGCGGCAGCCGTTGGTTTTTGCCATACGGGCAATCTGCGCGCTGCGGGTGCGGGTGGTGGCTACAAGTCCGGCCGCGCTGGCCAGAATAATTAAAATAAGAAGTATGTTCATATCTCATATCATAGCAAAAACAAAAAGGGAGTTTGCTATAATTTCTTTATTCTATTATACAGGGGGAACTGATGAAACTAACAACAGAATTTTTTGGGTGTATGTTTATCGTGCTGGGCCTTAGCGGCTGTGCGCTGTGGCAGGAGGCACAGGCACCGGTGGTGCCGGCGGGCGGAATGAATATAGAAGGGGTTGCACTCGTAGAGCAGGAGCCGGCCTCCGGCTGTCAATTTAAGGGGGCTGTAATGGGGGATACAAATCCCGATGTGTCCGGATTGCCGGCTTCGGTGTTGGATTTGAATGATACCATTCGCCAAGGATTAGTTTCCAGCGCCAAACAGATGGGAGGAAATACCGTTTGGGTGCGTACGAAAAGCTGGCAGAATCCGGAAGTGGATACCGATTATTCCCAGCCATTTTATATGAACAATGTCCGCTACGGGGCCTTGGTGTATCAGTGCCCGAACTAAGGGAATCTTTCTATATGAGAAAACCGCTCTTATCAGAGCGGTTTTTGTTTGGGTCAATTTAAAAGGGCTTGATTTTTTTTTTGATAAATTTTGCGTATGAACAAAACTTATCAAAAAACATTCCCCGGTGTTAAAAACTCCGGATTTACGCTCATAGAGCTGTTAGTTGTGGTTTTAATTATTGGTATTCTGGCGGCGGTAGCAGTCCCAGAATATACCAAAGCGGTGGAAAAATCCCGTGTATCAGAAGCTGTTACGCAATTGCGCAATTTACTGATGGCGCAGAAAACATATAAACTAGCGAATGCAGAATATGCGACGGATTTGACATTGTTGGATATAGAATTGCCTAACATTAATGCGGATAATCATAAACAGTTTTCTACGCAAGATTGGGTAATTACTTTAATGATTCACGACCTTTATACTAGTAGTTATAATGCGTTTGCTGCACGGGCCAAAAACGGTAAGGCGATTAGCAGCGGGGATTATCTCTACGGTATTTTGTTAACTGTCCCGAGTGATGGAAATCCTAGTTGGAGATGTCAGTTAAATGCGGGAAATCCCACCGTTCCGGCTATTTGTCGTTCCATTACCAATTCGGCCGATGGGACTATGCAGTAATACGATTTTTATAAAACCCCCGCTCCAAACGGAGCGGGGGTTTTATTTCGTGTAAAGCTTATTTGTTTAAGTCCTGCGCGGGTTTTTTGCTGGTTAAAATCGCCCATCCCAACACGGCCAGCAGGAAGATGACAACCACCCAGCCGATTTTGCCCAAGGGGGTAAAATCGTTGTGGTAGTTGACGATAATCGGCGCCACGATAACGGCCACCATATTTACCACTTTAATCAACGGGTTGACCGCCGGGCCAGCCGTATCTTTTAACGGATCTCCCACCGTATCGCCCACTACGCTGGCTTTGTGGCGTTCGGACCCTTTGCCGGTGTTGGCGGCAATGTCGGAAGGTTCGTCTTCCACCACTTTTTTGGCGTTATCCCACGCGCCGCCGGCATTGGACATAAACACCGCCAACAGCTGCCCGGATACGATAATACCCGCCAAAAATCCGCCCAGGGCTTCTACCCCAAACGCCAATCCCACGACCACCGGGGACACAATGCCCAACAGTGCCAAGATGATCAGTTCCTTCTGCGCCGCAATCGTAGAGATATTTACCGCGCGCGTATAGTCGGGTTTTTCTTTCCCTTCCAATACGCCTCCTTTGAACTGGCGGCGCACTTCCTGCACAATCAGCGCAGCCGCCCGGCTGACGGCGTTAATGGCAAACGACGAGAACAGCCACGGCAGCGCCGCGCCGATGAGCATTCCCACAAACACAACCGGGTTAGATACCACAATGCCTACCTGGGAAAGCAGCGTAAGCACTTTGGCTTCGCCGGCGGCGGCCCAGGCGTCGTTAAGCAGGCGCTGTACATTGCTTACATCTACCATATACGAAGCGAACAACGATACCGCCGCAATAACGGCTGAACCAATGGCCACCCCTTTGGTAATGGCTTTGGTGGTGTTGCCTACGCCGTCCAAATCAGCCATAATTTGGCGTGCTTTTTTGGTTTCGTCGTCCGATTGACCGTGCCAAGCCATTTCGCCGATTCCGTTTGCGTTATCGGCAATGGGGCCGAAGGAGTCCATTGCTACATTGTTGCCCGTCAGCGTCAGCATGCCGATACCGGTCATCGCTACGCCGTAGAGGATAAAGTTGAACTTTTCAGAAGGCGTGAGTCCGTCAATCGTACCGAAAATCACTACCGAGCAGAAAATGGACGCTGCAATAACGAGCGTAGTCCATACCGCTGATTCAAACCCTACAGCAATACCGGACAGAATGGTCGTAGCCGAGCCGGTAGCGGTAGATTTTTTAATTTCCTGTACGGGTTTGTTTTCCGTGCCGGTAAAGTATTCGGTTAAGCGGTCAATTACGATGGCCAACAAAATACCAATGGTCGTAGCGGCAAATGGTCTCCACCAACCGCCCGGAACGGTATTCATATAATAATAGGCCAGTACGCCAAAAATCACCACGGAAATCGTGGCGGAAATGCTATAGCCCTTAAAGATGGCTTTCATCGCGTTTCCGGCCGTGCGTTTGGAATCTTTTACCGCATAGGTGCCGATGATGGAGCACAATACGCCGAT
This sequence comes from uncultured Elusimicrobiales bacterium, assembly GCA_944325225.1. Lineage (GTDB taxonomy): Bacteria > Elusimicrobiota > Elusimicrobia > Elusimicrobiales > Elusimicrobiaceae > Avelusimicrobium. The sequence continues at coordinate 12,816 of CALUZQ010000025.1, read as the reverse complement.
CCCGCGAACGAGCAGCGGATAAACAATCCATTCGTGATGGCCCGTGATTCTCCACAGGGCAATTCCCAGAATCAATCCGGACACAATGGTTACTTCGTAGGATTCAAAAATATCGGCAGCCATACCGGCGCAGTCGCCCACATTGTCGCCCACCAGGTCGGCCACGACGGCAGGGTTGCGGGGATCGTCTTCCGGGATACCGGCTTCTACTTTTCCTACCAGGTCAGCCCCCACATCGGCCGCTTTGGTGTAGATTCCGCCGCCAACGCGCATAAAGAGTGCCAACAGCGTTCCGCCAAAACCGAAACCCAATAAAGCGTCCGGCGCGGCAATTCCGAAGATGATAAAGATAACCGTGCCGCCCAAGAGCCCCAAGCCGTCGGTCAGCATACCGGTTACGGTGCCGGCGCGGTAAGCGATGCGCAGCGCATCGCCAAAGCTGCGTCTGGAGGCCGCCGCTACGCGCACATTTGCGTCCACGGCAATACGCATTCCCAGTTGCCCTACGAGCAGCGAGAATACCGCCCCCAACACAAACGCGCCCGCCCGTCCGAAAGCCGCAATCAATTTGACGGTTTCCGCAGACAGCCCGGCAAAGCGCTCCATAGAGTCCTGCGATACCGGTACGATATACACGGACAGAAACAGACAGACCGTTAATAACCCGATTAACGGCAAAATGGTTTTAAGCTGTCTTTTGAGATAGGCGTTGGCGCCTTCCCGGATAGCCCCCCAGACTTTTTGCATTTCAGGGGTGCCTGCATCTTCGCTAATCACTTGTTTTCGCAAGAACAGTGCATATAAAAGCCCCAAAACCGCGATGAGCAGTACGCCAAACAGCGCGTATTGTTCAAAGGGCCTCAGGGCAGCAATTCCATACCACATGTGGCAATCTCCTTTAAAACTTTGGTAAAACGACCTCTATATTATAATAAAAATCCACGGAAATTTTGCGAATGGTTTTTAAAATTTTCCGCCGAAAACAAATCCCACTTGTTCACTTCCGTCCTGCAGGTTGCGGGTATAGTTGATGCCAAACGGAAACGGGAATCGCCATAGCTTGTAGGTAAGCGCGGCGCCGGCGCCGCTGTGCGGACGGTAACGGGTATTGGCATATACATACGCCAGTTCGTAAAAAGGCGCCAAGGATAAAAGCCCGGTATCATTTCGCAGGAGGTAGTAAATAAAAGATACGGCCGCGCCGGCGCCGCGGCTGCCGCGGATTTGGCGGTCGTAGCGGCCCATGCCGCTAAGCAGTTCCGTAGAGAGGATTCCGTCGCTAAACGGGGCTTTAAAAGCGTCCTGGGCGCGCAATTCGGTTACCAGCATATGCCGGTTTTTTAACTCCAGCACCCAGGCGGCTTCCAGCCCCAGTTTGGAGATATCGTAATCGCTTCCCGTCCAGCTGCCGCCGGCGGAATAAAATAAGTTGAGCCCATACCCCTGCCGCGCGCGGGGGAGATTTTGCAAACTCTTCTTCTTATCGGTAAGCCCATATCCGGAAAGAGCTCCCATATTGGCGCCTTTGCGGATATCATCTGTAAAACGCACTCCCAGCGTGATTTGGTTATGCGAACCGTTATCCAATGCGTGGGGCGAATAGGAATACCGCACATATTCCGGCCGCACAAAACCGCGCAGCGTGCGGGAAAAGCGGTGCATATAAGTAAACGCCAGCTGTTCCTTTCGGGTGTGGGCTTGGCCCAATAATTCGCCGGCATATTCATCTTTGTCGTCGGTAGTGGAAAATATGCCAAACGAATTGCTCCAGCCGTTTCGGTAGAAGCGTTGGTCAAAATTGAGTTTGGTAAATCCGAGTGAAAAAAATTCGTTGCCGATACTGGCACCCGCCATGGCAGAAAAGCCGTCCTCACTGCCGCCGGCAAAGAAGAAGGTGCTTTCCCCCTGTTTAAATAAATTGCCTGCGGCCAAAGAGAGCGCGGCTGCGCTTTTTTTGCCGCCGGAAGCAAAGGCCAGCGGAAAAATATAATATCCGTCCTGGGCCTGGATAAAAATATCTTTTTGACTGTTGCGATCCTGGGTGGAAAATTCCAATTTTTTAAATACGCGCAGGTTATGCAGGTCGTCTTGGGCTTTTTCGTAAGCGGCGGGGGTAAAAGAATCCCCGGGTTTTAAGAGGAACAGCTTTTGGAGGGTTTTGGCGCTCATGCGCGTAGCTGAGGCGTGTACTTCGCCGACGGTAACCACGGGCGTTTGGGCAGCGGCCGGCAGATAAGCCCAACATACAAGCAGGAGCAAAAGCTTTTTCATATGTCCTATTATATCTTTTTAGCAGAGAAGCCCGGCCGATGGTTTTTAATTAGTTGGGAGGGTCGTTGCAGCGGGGAGCGGTTTTGTTTATAATATAAAAAATCTGATTTCAGCGCTTGGCCGGCCGATTCACAAGGAGCCGCTGAACGCCGGGAGGAACTATGGTCAGACGCGATAAAACCAACTACTATTTAGATTTAGCGGATATCGTATCCCAGCGGGGTACTTGTCTGCGCCGGCGTTATGGGGCGGTCATTGTGAAGAATGACGAAGTTATTTCCACCGGTTATGTGGGGGCGCCGCGCGGGCGCAAAAATTGCAGTGATTTGGGGTATTGTATCCGCCAGCAGTTAAATATCCCCCGCGGGGAGCGTTATGAACTGTGCCGCAGCGTACACGCCGAAGCCAATGCCATTATCAGCGCCCCGCGCGATAAAATGCTGGGGGCAACCCTGTATTTGGCCGGGCGGGAAGTATCCACCGGCGAATATATCAGCCAATCCAACAGCTGCTCTATGTGCAAGCGAATGATTATCAATGCAGGGATTAAAAATGTCATCGTGCGCGATACACACGATACCTACCGCGAAATTGAGGTACAGGATTGGATTGATAACGACGAATCGTTAGCCGGCCAGCGCGGTTACTAAACCTATTTTAAAAAAGAGTTGGGGAGCCCTGTTTTTAAGCGGGGCTTTTGCGGTAAAAATATCAATCCGCCCAGATTAGGAGTTTATTCTGCCATAAAAAATCCCGCCTTGCGGCGGGTATTTTTTTCAAATGGCGGAGCCGACGAGATTCGAACTCGCGGTCTCTGCCTTGACAGGGCAGCGTGTTAACCAGGCTACACCACGGCTCCATTTGTTTCTTGCTACAGATATATTTTAGCTTAATTTGAAGCGCGGCGTCAACAAATTTTAGACAACGCCTTTTGTATAGGGGAATTAATCAAAATCGCCCCACAAAATTTGCTCCAGTTCCAGCTCCACCCCGTGTTTTTCTTTCACTTTCTGGCGTACCAAATCCATCAGTGTTTTGATATCCTGCGGGGTGGCCCGGTTGAAATTGACGATAAATCCGGCGTGCTTTTCCGACACTTTCGCCCCACCGACCGACAGCCCGCGCAGCCCCGTGTCGTCAATCAGCCGCGAGGCATAATCGTTGGCGGGGCGTTTAAATACACTCCCCGCCGACGGAAATTCCAGCGGCTGTTTTTCCAGCCGTTTGTGCAATACCGTGTTCCGCCCGGAAATAAGTTGGGTAAAATCCCCTTTAGTGAGTTTAAATCCAGCGGAAAGGATGATGTAGTCGGAAATGCCTTCTACCTTGCGGTAGGCGTATTTTATTTCTTCTTTAAGCAGGGTGGCTGGGCGTCCTTCAAAATCAATCACATCAAAGTATTCCAAGCAGTCAAAAGTTTCCTGCCCGAAGGCCCCTGCATTCATATAAACAGCCCCGCCCACACTGCCGGGAATGCCGGAGAGTTTTTCCATACCGGCTAGTCCGGCCTCGCAGGCCAGCTCACACACTTTGTCCAGCGCGGCCCCGGCTTCGGCTTTGATATGTTCCCCGTCCACCGTTACTTGATTCATGCGTTTGGTGGAACAAATAATCCCGCCAATGCCTTTGCCGCTGACTAAAATGTTGGAGCCAAAACCGATAATGCGAAGCGGGATATTCCCCGCTTCGGCCAGTTTAAGTACAAAACTCCATTCTTCCCGCGTTTGGGGATAGACATATACTTCGGCTTTCCCGCCGGTGCGGTAGGTAGTATGCCGCGCCATAGGTTCGTCCCATAGACAGTTGTCGCCAAAGAAGTTTTTTAGTTCCTGTTTATAATCCATACCGGGCCCGGCGTCAGTTAAAAGTTAAGCCCTACCCCGCCTTGCAGCCCGTGGCTGGAGGAAGTTTGGGTATAAGCCGCAAACACATAAACGAACGGGAACGGTTTGAGGTTTACACCCGCGGTGTAGCGCATATCGCCGTCCGAAGTAGAGCGGGAAGGCCACAAATCTTTGGTTTTAAGTTTTCCGTAGTCGTATCCAATGCCCACATAAGGCGTCAGGAACAGTACATTCATAGAGGCCACGGCGGAAAGGGAATAGTGGTCCGTGGAGTACCAATCGGTAGAGCCGCGGTCGTAGAATCCGCCCAAGGACACATGAATCGTATCAAACAAGCCAAAATTATATTTTAAACCGCCGCCTAACGACTGAAAACCGTTGGAATCGGTTCCGCGCAATACGACCCCCAGGTTCAGCACCGGGATTTTGGTTTCGGCCGTAATAAAACCGGCGTATAAATAATCGTCGGAAGAGATATTGTTGTTGGAGGACGGTTTTACCGCGCTTAATGTAGCCCCGATATCAAAACCGGGGAAAGTGGTTCCTTTGCCGGTGTGAAAGTCCGCCAGACCTATTAAGGCATTAATATCCTTATTATAGGCGGCTAAGTCGGACGCCGCACTGTAATGCGCGCGGAAATCGTCCGCGATGTTGGACGCAGCAGCCGCGCCCGTTAAACAAAAAACACCCACTAAAACAGCTAACAGTTTTTTCATAGTTCTCCGTTGCGAATTTTTAAGATATATAATATCATAGAAAAAGACGGGGGGATACGCAACCCGCCTGACGGAAAATCCATTTATATTTTATAGTTACGGGAGAAATTTATGGTAAGTGAACTGGCCGGTACGCTGACGAAAGAAAAGATAGATGTCGTTTCTTTAAAAGAACAATTTTTTAAACCGAACGGTACCCCCGTTCCCGTCAAATTTGGAACTTCCGGGCACCGCGGCAGCTTGGGAACGGGCTTTTGCGCCCTGCATGCCCGGGCGATCGCCCAGGCCGTAGCGCGTATTCATAAAGAGCAAAACATCACCGGCCCTATTTTAGTGGGAGGGGATACCCGCTTGATGTCGGCCGATACGGCCCGGCTGTGTGCCGAAGTACTGGCCGGAAACGGACTGAAAGTGATTCTGCCCGATATGCCGCTGCCCACCCCGGTATTTTCTTTTGAAATTATCAGCGGCCGGGCCAGCGCTTCTTTAAACGGAACCGCCAGCCACAACCCGCCGCAGGATATGGGGCTTAAATACAATCCTTCCAACGGCGGCCCGGCGGACGCCTCGCTCACTTCGCTGATTGAAAAATACGCCAACGAATATATGGCCAAGCCGGAAGAAATTAAATCTATTCCGTTGGAAGAAGCCCGTAAACAGGGATTGATCCGCTCGGCGGATTTAATTACGCCGTATGTTACAGCACTGGGAAAATTTATTGATTTTAAGGCCATTACGGCTTCTCCTTTGAAATTCGCCATACACCCGCTGGGCGGCAGCAGTTTGGCGTTTTACGAAGCTATTAAGGAAAAATACGGGCTTAAAAATATGGAAATCGTCAGCAAAGTGCAGGACCCGACTTTCTATTTTATCCCGATTGACCACGATGGAAAAATCCGTATGGATCCGTCGTCTAAATATCCGATGTCGCCTTTAATTAAATTTGTAGAGAACGGCACCTACGATTTCGCCGGCGCTTCCGATCCGGATGCCGACCGCTTTGGCTGCGCCACTCAAAAAGGCGGGCTCATTTCGCCTAACCACGCTTTGTGCGTAATGGCGGATTACCTCTGCCGGCACCATAAAGTGCGCGACGCGTATTCCATTGGCCGCACACTGGGCACCACTTCCTTGCTGGACCGTATCGCCGCGGCCCATAAACTGCGGTTAGATGAAGTCAATGTGGGATTCAAATACTTTGTGGAAGGCATTGTAAAACGCAAATATGTGCTGGCCGGAGAAGAAAGCGCGGGTATGTCCGTCAGCGGCTGGACGCCCGAAAAAGACGGTATGCTGGCCGTGTGCCTGTTGATGGAAATTATGGCAGTGGAAGGGGATATCGCGGATTTGTATAAACAACTGACCGATAAATACGGTACTCCTTATTATACCCGGGTAGATGTTCCGACCGATGAAGAAACCAAAAAACGCGTTAAAGCCCTCAAGGCGGCGGATTTTGAAAATATCCACCAGGTAGCAGGCGAAAAAGTAACACGGGTGCGCGATACGGACGGTATTAAAATCTACCTGCAGTGTTCTTGGTTTTTGGTACGGCCTTCCGGCACGGAAAACATCTTAAAAATCTATGCCGAAACATTCGTCAGCCAAAAACATTTGGACGAACTGATTGAACACGCTAAGGCGTTGTTATCCAAATAACCGTTTGTGGAAAATGACCCGCAGGGGCGGGGAAACCCGCCCCTGATTTTTTGCGGCAGGGGAAAGTTTTCGGCAGAGCGGGGGATATGGATTTATTCGGTTTAGCCGCGCCCGCTCAGATTTAGTAAAATAACCGTATGATGAGTTTTTTGTATGTGGGTTTAGGCGGTTTTGTGGGCGCGGCGCTTCGCTACGGTGTGAGTGCGGGCGCGGCTTGGCTGGCCTGGCGGGGGCATTGGGCCACGCTGGCGGTAAATGTGGCGGGCAGTTTGGCAATAGGTTATTTGGCCCCGTATTTTGAAAATCCGGCCCAGCCGGCGCGGCTGTTTTTGGTGGTGGGCGTATTGGGCGGATTTACGACTTTTTCTTCATTTTCGCTGGATACGCTTTCGCTGTATCACAACCGGGAATTTTTCTTGGCGGCGTGTAATGTGCTGTTAAATGTATTGGTTTGTTTGGCGGCGGTGTGGGCCGGGTTTCGGCTGCATCACGCCTGGTAAACAAAATTTAGCCGTAAAAAACCCGCTCAAACGAGCGGGTTTTTTGTTGGCATAAAGGTTCTAGGCGCGGCGGTCCATGACATAAAAACTGCCGTCCTCGTGTTTTTTGGCCAGGCATTTGAGTTCGCTGCCAATGTTGCTGACCATGGCAAACGAAGTCAGTGCCCGTTTGGTATTGTGCACAATGCCAATGCCAATGGAAAGAAATTTGAATTTTTCCGTTTCCCCTTTGCGGTTGGTGGATATCATATAGCCGTTGGAGCGGTCCTCTTCGTTGTAGAACGAAGGGGCGATTTCATCGGTCTTGGCGGCAATTTCGCGCGCGATGGATTCGGCTTTGTCAAACGAGCAGACTACGATAAAATCGTCCCCGCCGATATGGCCGACAAAAGAAGATTCGTCCTGCGCGGCGGCCCGGACGATGATATCCGCTTCTGTTTTAAGGATACGGTCCCCCGCTTCAAAACCGTATTTGTCGTTAAACGATTTGAAATTGTTTAAATCACAATACAATACGGCAAACGGGCGGCCTTGGGCGATTTCCGCCTCTACCCGCGCTTGAATGGACGGATTGCCGGGCAGCCGGGTAAGCGGGTTGCAGTCCATTTTTTGTTTGTTGCGTTTTAAAAGCAGTTTAACGCGGGCGACGATTTCGTCCTCATCGGCGGGTTTTGTTAAATAGTCGTCTATATCTAATCCCAGCCCTTCCAGTTTGGTGGGTTTGTCGTTTACGGCAGTAAAAATGATGATGGGCGTATGCAGGTAGCCCGTGCGGCTGCGTACTTCCCGCACGACATCAAAGCCGGTTTTTTTGGGCATTTCATAGTCCAGAATCAGCAGGTCGGGGTTTTCTTTATAGGTTTTTTCAATGGCTTCCTGCCCGTCTTCGGCCTCTATCACGGAAAATCCGGCATTGGTCAAAATTTCGGACACTAAAAAACGAATGGCGTGGGAATCGTCCGCCAATAAAATCTTTGCAGTGTGTTCCATAAAGATATTTAAATAAATATTGTTTCCCCGCGCAAGAGTTCTTTTTTCGTATAATTTCTATATGACTTACGCCATTTTATTTATTGGAATTTTGCTTTTTTTGGGGCATATTTTTTCTTCCTTGTTTGAAAAAACCCGTCTGCCTGATGTGCTGCCGCTGATGATTTTGGGTATTTTGATGGGACCCGTGTTAAAAGTGGTCAATCCGGCTTCTTTTGGGGAGGCGGGGCAAATTTTTACCACGCTGGCGCTGATTGTAGTATTGTTTAAAAGCGGGTTGGATTTTCGCATTTTGTCGCTGCGCGGCGCGGTGGGGCAGGGTTTGTTGCTGACGACCGTCTGTTTTTTGCTGATTACGGCCATTATTGCTTTTCTTACCCAGTGGGCGCTGGGCATTCCGCAGGTATATGCGCTGATTATCGGTTCCATCGTGGCGGATAATTCCACCGCCATTATTACGCCGATGTTGGCCAAGCTGCAGGTTGCGAAAACCACTAAAACGATTTTATTTCTGGAAGCCAATCTGACGGGAGTTTATTCCATTGTGCTGGCCTTGGCGCTGTTGTCGGCGGCGTCGCACGGCGGGACGGTGTCCGCCGGAATGCTGGCGGCCGATGTATTAAAATCGTTTGGCATTGGCATTCTTTTCGCGTTGGCGGCCGGACTGTTTTGGATGAGTATTTTAAACCGCGTGCGCCGGTTGGAGAATGCCATTTCGCTTACTTTTGCCTTTGTTTTACTGGTGTACAGCGTCAGCGGCCTAATCGGCGGCGACGGTGCAATCGCTACGCTGGCCTTTGGGGTGGTAGCGGGCAATATCCGGCTGATTAAGCGGCTGTGGCTGCCTAAATTGGATTATCAGCGCTTGATTTCTTTAAACAGCGGGGAGAAAGATTTTTTTGACGAAATTGAATTTATTTTCAAAACGCTCTTTTTCGTCTATATGGGAATTTGTATCCGGCTGGGGCGTATTGATTTGCTGGCAATCGGGTTTATGCTGGCGTTGGCAAAGCTTATTTTCCGGGCGCCGGTGGTCAATTATTGTATTTCCCGCAACATAACCCGGGCGGATTGTTCGGTTATTATGGCAATGTGCCCCAACGGGCTGGTCAGCGCGGTGCTGGCGGCGATGATTGCTTCGCAGCTGCCCAAAGAGGGGGCGGTCATTCAAGATGTTATTTATGCGGTTATTTTCTTTAGTGTATTGCTGTCTAACTTGATGTCTTTTCGTATTGAAAAAGGCGGTTTAAAATGGGTGGGCAAAGCGTTGTTTTACCGGCACGCCGAAGAAACGGAACCTGCCGAGCCGTCCCGCCCGGCTGAGGGGCAGGATAATCCGCCCGCTTCGCCGCCGACGGGTTCGGCCGATCAACCCTCTTAGAACAACCGGGGAACCCCGGGCTTGGTTTGTTTTAAAACACCCCGGCTACGCCGGGGTATTTATTTAAGGTTTATAGATAAAAGAGAGCAAACTGTCTTTTACATGGTCCCGCCGCCAGGAAAAGAAATTTTCTTTATCCCCGCAGGTACAATAATACGGGGTTTTGATATCGGCCGCATTCAGCCCGGCCAGCTGCAGCTGCAGGATAATTTCCGTATTTAAATTGACAAATAGCTTCCCTTCTTTTTTTATCACACTTTGGGCCGAAAACTGGGCGGCCACATCGGGCTGTACTTCAAAACAGCAGCTTTGAATGTGCGGCCCCAGCCAACCGTAAATGGGTGCCTGTGCCCCGGCTTCTTTTACGGCCAAGGCGGTTTTATAAGGAAGCTGATTAACTACCCCGCGCCAGCCGCAGTGGGAGAGCGCAAAGACGGAGCCCGCTGCATCCCACAGGAACAGCGGCACACAGTCAGCCGTCAAAATGGCTGCTCCCCAGCCGCCGCAGGAAAAGACCCAGCCGTCGGCCTCTTGTTCGGGCTGGTTTTGAAAAGCCAGCGCGTCTGCGTCCGAACGGATGCAGATTAAGCGGTCGCTATGAGTTTGGCGGAAATGCAAAATTTGTTTTTCCGGTACATTTACCTGTTCGTACAAGGTCGCTTGGGCGGTTAAATCCCGCATATTGCCGGCATGGCGCGAAACCGTGCCTCCTATGAGCCCCAGCGAGAGCATTCGGTCGTCTGCGTATATGTTCATAAAGTTAGTTTTTTAAGCCGTACGGCTCCTATTTTTTCGGCCAGCAAACAGCCCGCCATGCGTTTGAAACGGGCCGGATCGTCGCTGGCGAAGATGCGCACGCGCCCTTTGCCGCGGGTTTGGGCAAGCCCGTGTTCGGTTAAAAAGGCCCGGGCCGCTTCAGCCAAGGTATCGGCCGAATCCACCAAGGTTACTTTTTTGCCTAAAATAGCGGCAAGCATCGGTTTTAATACAGGGTAATGGGTGCATCCCAAAATAACCGTATCCGCGCCGCTTTGCTTGACCGGGGCAAGGTATTCCCGGGCAATCAGTTCGGCGGCTGGTTTTTGACCCCAATTTTCTTCCACCAGCGGTACAAACAGCGGGCAGGGCTGCTGCGTAATATGCAGCCCGGGCCGGCGTTTAAGCAGCGCTTTGGGGTAGGCCCGGCTTTTTACGGTGCCTTCCGTTCCCAGTACGGCTACGCGGCCGTTGCGGGTGGTGTGGACGGCTTTTTCCGCACCCGGTTCAATTACGCCCATCACGGGAACGGAAATTTGCTTGCGCAGTTCCGCAAGTGCCTGGGCGGAGGCCGTGTTGCATGCTACGATAATCAGTTTAACTCCCTGGCTTTGCAAAAACCGGGCGATTGCCAGCGAAAACTTGGTAACTGCCGTTTTGGATTTAGAGCCATAGGGCACATTGGCCGTATCGCCAAAATAAATTAAATCTTCCTGCGGCAGCTCGCGGCGCAGGGCATTTAGAATGGTCAGCCCGCCCAGGCCGGAGTCAAAAACGCCGATCGGTTGTTTTTTCATATTCTTATTATATTAATTTGCTCCATTGGAACAAAACCCTTTCTTTGTGCTAGAATATCCTTATGTTTAAAAAGAGCTTTCTTTTATTATTGGGTGTTTTGCTGTGCAGTACGATGTTGGGGGCTGCCCCTGCCAAACAGAGCGCACCGCTGCTTGTAGGTGGGAATTTTTCCTCCCAAGCCAATACCTCTGCCCAGACCAAAGTGTTCAACCAGCAAGCCCGTAATGCCGAAATTGCTTCTTTAAATAACCAGCTTAAAAATAAACGCTTCCACGAAGTGATTCGCCGCATTAACGATTTAACCGCCAAAAATTTCCTAGATAACCGCTTCCATTTGTTGTTGGCGATTGCATACGACGGACTGGGGAAATACGACGATGTCATTTATTCTGCCGGCCAAGCCATTGCGGTTGCCCCCCAGGATTCCCGTGCATATATTTTGCGCGGCGGTGCTTATTTGCACTTGCAGGATTATGAACGGGCCCGTATGGATATGGAGGCCGCCCTCAAACTGAATCCTGCTTCGCGTTTAGCCCAAAAATTACAGCAGGATATTGATGCCAAAACTTTTGTAAAAACTACGAAAGAGGCCGAGCTGCCCGCTCAAAAACGACAAACCCCTCGTTGGGTAACTTTGTATTTTATAGCGGTGTTTGTAGCGGTTTTGCTGTTTGTGTATTGGCGTTACGAAGATGTATTCCGCCAGCCCCACAATGCTTTTTCGCGACGGGAAGTGGAAGTGAAGGAACAGTATGATTTTATCCGCCAAATTGGCGAGGGCGGAATGGGGAAAGTGTACGAAGCGTATGATAAAGTGTTAAAACGCAAAGTGGCCATTAAGCGCGTGCGGCCGGAGTTGGTCAGGAGCTCTTATGTGCGCGAGCAGTTCCTGTCGGAAGCCCGCATGGTGGCTTTGCTGCGGCACCCGTGTATTGTGGAAATCTATACGGTCATAGAGTCCGAGAGTTCCCTGTATCTGGTGTTTGAATATGTAGATGGGCAAACTTTGGAAACTCGGTTGGATATTGACGGACGGCTGCCGTTTTCTAAAGCCAAACAGATATTTGAATATGTCTGCCGCGGGCTGCAGTACGCCCATTCGCAGGATATTATCCATTGTGATTTAAAGCCCGGGAACATTATGATTTACGGCGACGACAAAGCCAAAGTAATGGATTTTGGCGTGGCTAAAAAATCGGTGGATCACGAAACCGGCGCCCGCACCGTGGCGGGTACTCCGGCTTATATGGCGCCCGAACAGCAGAAAGGATTTATGCGCAAACAGTCCGATGTATATTCCCTGGCGTTGTGCTTGTATGAAGCCCTAGTCGGCCAGGTACCGTGGACTGTCAAGGGGTTTGATATTGCGAAAAAACGCATTGTTCCGGCTTCCAAACTGGCGCCGCATGTGCCGCCGGAAGTGGACGGGTTGCTGGAGGATTCGTTGAAAGAGGATCCGAAAGAACGCATTCAAACGATTGATGAGTTTTGGAGTCGTTTGAAGGCCATTGATCCGCTGCCGGACGATTTGGAAAAAACGCATTATTAAGTGTTTGCAATTCCTTTAAAAGCAACGGTTTAAGCCGTTGCTTTTTTAATTTCAGCGAGTCCAACAGAATTGAAACCATCAACCTCATTGGGAGAACCGATGACAAGTTGGGGCGCGGCGTTTGGGTTTTACTCCTAAGCCGAGTTGAAGGTATGCGATATGGCGGGAACAGTGTGGACCCACCAAGTCGTTCCCTAATGAGTCAGTACCGTAATTTGCGATACCCTGTTGAAGGCAGAACGCCCCGGCCTGGAAGGCCTTGACTCGTTTTTTTTTTTTATAAATTTTGCGTATGAACAAAACTTATCAAAAAACGATCCAAAGCAGGAAAAACACGGTTTATAAGCTTTTA
>CALUZQ010000024.1 GCA_944325225.1 uncultured Elusimicrobiales bacterium | reverse complement strand
GTGCTCAGCGGCACGCCGTCGGACAACTTGTACGCCCTGCTGGAGGGGCGCGACATCGGCACGCTGTTCTGTGCCAAAAAGGAGGAAACGACATGAGCTATGACCTGACACAGCTGGCCCTGCGGGCCCGGACGGCCGCCCGGCAGCTGGCCCTGGCGGACACGGAGACGAAAAACCGCGCTCTGCGCGCTGCGGCGGATGCCCTGGAGGCGTCGGCGGCGGAGATCATCGCCGAAAACGAAAAGGACCTGGCGGCGGGCCGGGAAAACGGCCTGAGCACCGCCTTGCTGGACCGGCTGGCCCTGAGCGGCGAGCGCATCCGCGGCATGGCCGACGGCATGCGCGCCGTGGCAGCGCTGGAAGACCCCGTAGGCCGGGTGCTGGAGGAATTTTCCACCCTGTTAAATCCCGGTATGCCGATGCACCCGGACGTAATTGCCATCCATGGCATTACCAACGAAATGGTGGCTTCGGCCCCTTCTTTTGCCGATGTTTTGCCCAAACTGCTTTCCTTGCTGGACGATTGTGTGATTGTGGCGCACAACGCCGATTTTGACGTCAGTTTTCTAAAAAGCGAATTTGCCCAATGCGGGATGCATTTCCCGCCCTATCCGGTGGTGGATACGTTAAAATTGGCCCGCAAAAGCGGAAAATTTGCCAAGAATAATTTGGGCTGTATTGCCGCGGACCTGGGCATTAGTGCCGAAGGCTGGCACCGGGCGATGGCCGATACCAAAATGGCCGAGCAGATCTTCTATTATTTTCTTACAATATTAAGTAAGCAAGGCGTGAATACTTTGGAACAGTTGGAGTCGTTCCAATATAAACGCTGGAAAGATTTAATGGCAGTAACCAAGGAGAATTAAGTATGAATAAAGTGGTTTTAATTATTAGAGATGGCTGGGGGGACGCTAAGGCCGGCCCGTATAATGCGGTAACCAATGCCAAAACGCCGAATATGGATAAGTATTTGGCGCAATACCCGCATACGCAAATTGAAGCGTCCGGCGAGCAGGTGGGTCTGCCGGCCGGTTATATGGGTTCTTCCGAAGTAGGGCACTTGAATATGGGAGCCGGCCGAATTGTAATTCAGGAGCTCAAACGCCTGAAAGATACCATTGAGGACGGTTCTTTGTTCAAATCGGCGGCGTTTTCCGCCTGTGTGGAAAACTGCCTGAAAAACAATAAACCGCTCCATGTAATGGGACTCGTGCAGGACGAAGGCGTCCACGCGCACCAAGATCACCTGTTTGCTATTTTAAAGTATGCAGCTGAAAAAGGCATTAAAAATGTGTATGTGCACTTTTTTGCCGACGGTCGTGATACGCCGCCGCAAAGCTCTGTTGGGTTTATCCGCACGCTGGAAGAAAAAATTAAAGAATGCGGAGTGGGGCAAATTGCCACAATCCAGGGCCGCTACTACGCGATGGACCGCGGGGAAGATTGGAATTTGACCGACAAGGCGTATAATTTGATTGTCCGCGCCGAGGGGTTGCACGGCGCTACTGCGGAAGAAGTCGTTTTAACCGATTACAAAACCATGAAAACGCCCGACGGCGGCCCGATGGTGGACGAATATATCCCGCCGACGGTAATTGGCAATTATAAAGGAATGGAAGAAAACTCCAGCGTGATTTTCTTTAACTTCCGCCAGGACCGCGCCATTCAGCTGACCCGTGCGTTTATTGATGATAATTACCCGGGCAAAAACCGCGGCACCCGCGTCCCGTGCGTGTATTGTGGATTGACTAAGTATTACGATTCCTTCCCGTACAACGCCCTCCCGTCTATGACCGACGGCGGCGGCATGAATAATTTGCTGGGCGAAGTGATTTCCAAAGCCGGCTTGAAACAGCTGCGCTTGGCCGAAACCCAAAAATTCAAACATGTTACTTCGTTCTTTAACGGCAAACAAATTAAACCTTACGAAGGCGAGGACCGCATTGAAATCAAAGGCCGTTTTGATCCGGCCACTTTTGCCGAACACCCGGAAATGGAAGCGTATATCGTCAAAGACGAAGCCCTGAAGCAGATTGCAACAAATAAGTATGATTTTATCGTCATCAATTTTGCCAACTGCGATATGGTGGGCCACACCGGCAATTTTAATTCGGTGGTCAAAGCGGTGGAAACGGTGGACGAATGCACCGGCGCGGTAACTGAAGCGGCTTTAGCCGCCGGGTACACGGTGTTTATTACCGCCGACCACGGCAACGCCGAAGAAATGTGGGACGAAAAAATCAATATGCCCAAAACGGCGCACACCACCAACTTGGTGGATTTTGTGTATGTCAGCAACGCTCATAAAAACGCCAAGCTGGCGGCTGCGGGCAATTTGGGCGATATTGCGGTAACCGTGTTGGACGAAATGGGGCTTGAAAAACCGGCCGATATGACGGCTAAGAGTTTGATTGTCGCCAGATAATGGGCTGTTAATCATCTTAAAACGGGAAACAGACGCGCGTTTGTTTCCCGTTTTTTTGCCAGGGTTAACGGGAAAAAGTAAAATAAACCTATGGAAGCTTACTTGAAAGTAAAAGTGCACGCCGGCGAGAAGAAAAACCGCCTGGAGCAAAAAGGGCCGGATGCTTATGAAATATGGGTCAAAGCGCCTGCCGAACAAGGCCGCGCCAACGAAGCGGTGCGCGGTTTATTGGCCCAACATTTGGGCGTGGCGGAAAATAAGCTTTCGCTTATCAAAGGGGCCACGAGCCCCGCTAAAATCTTCCTAAAACGAAACTAATCTATCAACTCCATAACCTCTGGCAATCGGGGCTCCTATTTTTAAGGTAGTTGCGGGGGAACCAATTTATGGCCCTGCCCCCAGTTCGGGCCAGCGTTCTTTCGTAGTAACATTCTCAACAAGTTTTTTCCTTACTGCGTTAGCACCGTAATTCGCGAAGTCCTGTTCAAGGCAGAGTTCCGCGGCCTGGAATGGGGAGGGCGGCTCGGGGCCGTTGCAATAGAGTGCGACTTTGCGGGAATAGTGTGGCCTAAACGAGTTGCGCTAACGGGCCTAACGCGGAGAGGGGCGGCTCGCCCCTTGCAGAAATATCCCCAACTCGTTGTTTCCCTAATGCGTCAGCACCGTAATTTGCAACACCCTTGGCTGGGGCCAAACGGGCTGCTCTCGGCAAGGGGTCGTTTTGTAAGAGAGCAACATAGCACGAACAGTGTGGCTTAAACGAGTCGTATGAACGGGTCTGGAGTAGGGAGGGGCGGCTCGCCCCCTTGATTTGTTTTTTTTTTGATAAATTTTGCGTATGAACAAAATCTATCAAAAAACATTCCCCGGCGGAAAAAACGCCGGATTTACGCTAATAGAGCTATTAGTGGTCGTTTTAATTATTGGTATCCTAGCGGGGGTGGCGCTCCCGCAATATGAAAAAGCCGTGAACAAAAGCCGTTTTTCTGGTGTTATTTTGCGAATGCGCAGTATTATAAATGCCCAAGAGCTTTTTTATATGGCTAACGGGTATTATACCCATGATAATACCGTATTGGATGTAAATAATATGGCTGATTGTGAGAAAGCCGGCGGAACGACGAGTATGGTTTATTATTGCCCTTACGCCCGGATAGACGGCAATAATGCGGTGGCGGGAAAGATGTGGGTGCGTTTTTGCCCGGGGACCACGGAAAAGTCGGAAGTTTGTGCGGAACGGCGGGCGGTAGATTTGCATGTGGGGTATTCGCATTCGGAAAAATATAAGGGGCATCGTTCCTGCGGCCCGGCGCAAGCGTCTTATCAGTACTTATGTGAAATGTTCCAGGAAACATTTGGCAATTAAAATAACCGTTTTGGTGTGAATTTTGTTATAATATCCATAGGGTCAGGATTGCCCCGGCCAAGGGTGAGTGAAGGCCGAATATGTCCGCAAGAACTCTCCGGGTATCATATGCCCGCGGGGGCTTTTTGGCCCTGCAAAACGCAACAAAAAATAATTGGTATATGAGAACTTACGAAAGCGTAATTATTGTTAAACCCCAACTCTCCGACGGAGAAGTGGGCGAATTCGTGAATAAGGCCAAAGACCTAATCGCGAAAAACGGTGGAGAAATCGTCAGCGAAGAAAAACTGGGCAGAAGAAAATTCACCCACGAAGTCAATCATGTGCGCGACGGTTTTTACCTCTACCTTAAGTTCAAAGCCGAACCCAAATTCGTAAAAGTATTTGAAGACGCTTTGAAACTTAACGAAAAAGTACTTCGCTCCATGACGATGAACGCCCTGGAAGTGAAAGTAAAACCGGCTCCTGCCGTTGCAAAATAAGGTCGCTATGACAGCACAAATCAAATTACCGGAACAGAACCTTGTACTTCTGGTCGGACGGTTAACACGTGATCCGAATGTGTCGTTTACACAGAAAGGTCAGGCAGTGTGCCGTTGTGATATTGCGGTGAACCGCAGATACTTAGATGCTACCACAAACGAGTGGAAGGACGACACGGTGTTTGTTCCCGTAGTGGTTTGGGGTGCTGCCGCCGAACGGTGTAAAGACCGGGTGAAAAAAGGGACCCCCGTGCAAGTGGAAGGCCGCCTCACCAGCAGCGAATACACCGATAAAAATACCGGACAGACCCGCAAATCCCTGCAGGTAACCGCCCGGAGAATCCAAATACTGGAATCCGGCGCCGCGGCTTCATACAATCAAGATGCAGCCCCGGCCGCCAAGGACGACATCCCCACCACTGATGTGATGGAAGATGATGTGCCTTTTTAACAGGAACCAAAGAGAGAAAACAAATGTCTGAAGAAATTAAAAACACGCAAGCCCCTGCCGCGGCCCCGGCCGCCGCTGCGGCCGCCCGCCCCGAAAGACCGGCGCGTCCGTTTATGGGCAAAAAGCGCTTTGAAAGCAGAAGAAAAGTCTGCAAAGTCTGCGCGGAAAAAATTGATAATGTGGACTATAAGAACTTTCAGTTCGTAAAGTCTTTCACCATGGAAAGCGGCAAAATCCTTTCCAGAAGAATCACCGGCACCTGCGCCAAACACCAGCGCCAAATCACCAAAGCGATCAAACGCGACCGCAACCTGGCGATTTTGCCGTACTCGTTGCCCAAGAAATAAGCCGGAGGATTTGGAAATGAAAGTTATTTTGAAACAGAATGTAAAAAACCTGGGCATGGTGGGCAGTATTGTTGATGTAAAGCCCGGCTACGCCCGCAACTTCTTAATCCCGCACCGCTTGGCGGAACTCGCCACCGAAGGTGCGATTAAGAACTGGCAGCTTGGCGCCGAAAGACGCGCCAAACGCATTGAAGCGGAACTCGCCGAAGCCCGCGCTATTGCCGAAAAATTGGCGGGGGTGGTGCTTCCGTTTACCAAAACCGTCAACAGCGACGGCGTGGTGTTCGGTTCTGTCAACAAAGCCGATATCTACAAAGCGTTAAACGCCTTGGGACACAACATTTCCAAGGACGCCATTGAGCTTAATATGCCGATTAAAGCTTTGGGTGAAACCGAAGTGGGCATTTATTTGAAGCCGACTGTTACCGCCACGATTAAAGTGCAGATTAACCCCTTGACCACGGTGGAAGAAAAAATCGCCGATGCCAAGCCGGAAGAAAAAGCCGAAGCGGTTGCCGAAGCCAAATAAATCCCGAATAAATTGCGTTTTGTATAACCCCCCGCCTAAGCGGGGGTTTTTATATGTAAGTGCCGTATCGGCCGCCGCCCTGTCCGAGCCGGCACCCTGCGGTCTGGAAGCCCTCTGGGGCCCTCTTTTTTCTGGCGCCAGAAAAAGAGCGAAAAAGAGTGCCGCCCCAACTCGTGGCCAGCTTGTCCTTTTTAGAAATCTCCCCAACGAGTTGTTCTCTGCTTGCGTCAGCACCGTAACCCCCTTGGTGGGGGCCAAACGGGCTGCTCCCGGCAAGGTGGCGGTAGCGTGCGACATCGTATAAACAGTGTGGCTTAAAGAAATCGCACGAATTGGCCTAGCGTGGGGAGGGGCGGCTCGCTGGTTGTTTTGTAAGAGAGCAACCTTGCACCCGCAGTGTGGCTTAAAGAAATCGCACGAATGGGCCTAGCGTGGGGAGGGGCGGCTCGCTGGTTGTTTTGCAAGAGAGCAACATCGCACACGCAGTGTGGCTTAAACTAATCGTGTTAACGGGCAAAGAGTGGGGAGGGGCGGCTCGCCCCCCTTGATTTATTTTTTTTTTTGATAAATTTTGCGTATGAACAAAATCTATCAAAAAACATTCCCCGGCGAAAAAAACGCCGGATTTACGCTCATAGAGCTATTAGTGGTGGTTTTAATTATTGGTATTTTGGCGGCAGTGGCGCTCCCGCAGTATGAATTAGCGGTAGAAAAGTCCCGCTGGGCCGAAGTAAAGATGATAAGAAAAAGCATCTATGATGCGGCTGCTTTAAAGTACTTATCCGGATGGGAAAGGGGCACTGCTTTGGGCAAGAATGCTACTATAGAGTTGGATATTGATTTGCCGCAACTGGATTGTAATGACTCGCGAGGAGCAAGTTGTTATTCAAAAGATTTTTCTTATAAGGCAGATTTTATTATAACTTCTTGGAATATCCCAGCAGTAATGGTTTCTATAGCTAGAAATGATTCCAGTTATAGTATTATGCAGGTGTATCCTATTGTTAACGATCCTGCATACCATTATGCGAAATATTGTGGCTATCACTCCCAATTGGGAGAAAAAATGTGTAGATATTTACATGAAGAAGAAGACTTTACCATTATGCCGGGTTAATATCTTTATTTTTTCAAAAATACGAAGGGCTATTCTGATAGAAAAGGTATTGTATATAAGTCATATGTCCCGATCTCATCATCTGGACGGCCTAGAATTGGGCACCCCCGGCTGGGGGGGCCCTTTTTCTTCCTTAAATTGCTACAATGATAGAAAGATCGTTTCCGCTCTGATTGGCGCAAACGCAGTATTTTTTTGATTTAGAGGTTGATATGGCTGGTAATTTGGTAGAGGAACGAATCCCTCCGCAGGCGATTGATGCCGAAATGGCGGTGTTGGGATCTATGTTGTTGGAAGCGGACGCCGTTACGGAAGCGTTGGAAATTTTAAAGCCGGAGCATTTTTATAAAGAATCGCACCAAAAGATTTTTGCCGCGATGAAAGCCCTGTCCGACCGCAATCAGCCGGTGGATATTATTACGCTGACGGAAGAATTAAAAAAGAATAAACTGCTTGCGCAAGTTGGCGGGGAATTATACTTGACGCAGCTGGTAGATAAAGTTTCCACGGCCGCCCACGCCAAGCATTATGCACAAATTGTTTATAAAAAATTCGTCGTGCGCGATTTAATCCGTACCGCTACCGGGCTGGTTCAGCGCTGTTATAAAGAGGAGGATGACGATCCCCAAATTCTAATAGACGAAGCCGCCGATCAAATTTACAAGCTCAGCCAAAAACAAAAACTTTCCGGATTTGTTTCTTCCAAAGAACTGGCCCCGGAAGTTATTGAAATACTGGAAAAAGCCGTGCGCAATAAAAGCGCCATTCAAGGCGTTCCGACCGGGCTTGACGAATTTGACCGCAAAACCGGCGGGCTTCGCAAGTCCGACTTAATCATTTTAGGCGCGCGTCCCAGCCAAGGTAAAACTGCGCTGGCGCTTAACATCGCCCACCATGCGTGTGTGGAATGCAAAATTCCGGTGGCGTTTTTCTCGCTGGAAATGGGACGGCATATCATTTTTGAACGCATGTTGGGTGCGGCCGCTATGGTGGAAATTTACAAACTGCGTACCGGCTATTACGAGCAGAGTAAATGGTCGGACTTGACGCGCGAACTGGGCCGTTTGGCGGCGGCGCCGATGTATATTGACGATACTTCCGGCATTTCCATTACGGAACTTCGGATGCGTTCGCGGCGGCTGGCTACGGAACTGAAGAAACAAGGCAAAGATCTGGGACTAATTGTGATTGACTATTTGCAATTAATCCGCGGCGGCGAACGCCGGGCGGAAAGCCGCCAGCAGGAAGTGTCCGAAATTTCCCGTATGCTGAAAGATTTGGCCCGCACACTCAATGTGCCGGTGCTGGCGCTTTCGCAGTTAAGCCGCAAGAACGAAGATAAATCCCGCGATGATAAAAAGCCCCAGCTTTCCGACTTGCGTGAATCCGGTTCTATTGAACAGGACGCCGATGTCGTGGCCCTTATTCACCGCGACGCTTATTATAAACGCGATGAAGAATCCTTAAAAACTTTAAAAAATAAAGCCACGCTGATTATTGCCAAACAGCGCAACGGCCCGGTGGGCGACATTGAATTGGCTTTCTTCGGGGGGTATGCGTTGTTTACCAACCCTGCGCCGGAGCATATGGAAGCCGCCCAGGATATGAACGGAAATACGATGATTTCTTTGCCGGAGTAAAAGATGATTCTTCCTATTTTGCGTCCAACTGTAGCCGAAGTGGATTTGAAAAAACTGGCCCGCAATATGCGAAAAGTGCACGAGCAGGCCGGCCCCGGCGTGAAAGTGCTGACCGTGCTGAAAGCCAATGCCTACGGGCACGGGGCGGAAAAACTCGGCTGTTTTTTGGAACAGAATCACTTGAGCGACTTTTTTGGCACGGCCTCGGTAGAAGAAGGAATTGGCTTGCGCCGGGCAGGGGTTTCCTTGCCTATTTTGGTGCTGGGGAGCATTTATCCGTTTGAGGCCTTTGAGTACGCCATTGAAAATAAACTAGCCATTACCATCGCCAGTATGGACGCTGCCCAAGCCATCAGCCAAATTGCCGCCAAAATGGGCAAGACGGCCTTGTGCCATGTCAAGCAGGATACGGGCATGGGGCGTATTGGCACCCGGCGCGGGAATGTGTTTCATATAATTGAGTTTCTGGCCCGGCAGCCCCATGTTGTGCTGGACGGCCTATACACCCACCTCTCCAGCGTAGAAACCGACCCGGATTATACCGAAGAACAAATCGGCTACTACCGCGATACGCTGACCAATGTCAAACTGCACGGGATACATATCAATCATTGTCATGTGGCGGCTTCGTCGGCCATTACGGCCCGCCCCGACGCTCATTATGATATGGTGCGCACCGGGCACAGCGCTTTTGGGCTGGAAAAAGGATTTGAACCCATTTTATCGTTAAAAACCCGCGTGGTGTATGTAAAAGATGTCCCCGCCGGCAGCAGCATCAGTTATAACCGCAGTTTTATTGCGCCGCGGGCGATGAAAGTGGCTACATTGCCTTTAGGTTATGGGGACGGATACCTGCGTGCGCTTTCTAACAAAGGCGAAATTTTAATCCGCGGGCAGCGTTGCCGGGTGCTGGGAAATGTTACGATGGATATGCTGATGGTGGATATCACCCAGGCCGGGCCGGTAGCGGTGGGAGATGAAGCCGTTGTGGTGGGCCGCCAGAGCGACGACGAAATTACCTGGGCGGAACTGGCTCAAAAAGCCGGTACGATTGACTATGAGCTGTGCACGCTTTTAATGCCGCGCGTGCCGAGGATTTATAAAGAATAATGTTTACCGTTATTGGAACTTATATGACCCGTATGCTGAACCAGATTGGCGGAGCCGCCCAGATGGTGCGTTCCAGCTTGTTCTGGCTGACGCATTCGCGGTTTGAGTTCCATCAAGCGGTAGATCAAAGCGTTACCATTGGGGTAGAATCCCTGGGGGTAACCGCACTGACGAGTTTGTTTACCGGTATGGTGCTGGCACTCCAGGCCGGCAATACCATCGGCAATATCTTTGGCGAACCGATTTTTGTAGGTACGATTGTTACTTTTTCCCTTATTCGGGAATTAGGCCCCGTGCTGACCAGCGTGGTTGTATCCGGCCGCGCGGGCGCGGCGGTAACCGCGCAAATCGGCACGATGGCCGTAACCGAACAGATTGACGCCCTCTATACTTTGGGCACCAATCCCATTCGCTACTTGGTAATCCCCCGTATGTTTGGGTTTATGCTTACGATGCCGATTCTAACCTTATTTTCCAACTTGTTTGGTGTATTGGGCGGCTACCTGGTGGCTATTTATGCACTGGGAATCCCCGGGGAAGTGTACCTTACGGATATCACTTCATTTATGGGCGTGCGTGATTTTATGCACGGATTTATTAAAACTTTTGTGTTTGCTTTTATGGTGGCCACCGTGTGCTGTTATAAGGGAATCAGCACGCGCGGCGGTGCCGAAGGCGTGGGTAAATCCACCACCGGCGCTGTGGTTACAACTATCGTGCTGATTTTGGTGCTGGATTATTTCTTAACCGCCATTTTAACGGCGTTTGGTATTTAATATGATTGAAATCATCGGGCTTAAAAAAAGTTTTGGAACCAAACAGGTGCTGAAAGATGTCAACCTTAAAATTGAGGAAGGCAAAACCACCTGTATTTTGGGCGGTTCCGGCTCGGGCAAAAGCACGCTGATTAAGTGCCTGATTGGCTTGGAACAGGCCACGGGCGGCCAAATTTTAGTAGGTGGGAAAGACATTACCAAAATCCGCAGCGAAATCAAACTGGCCGCTTTGCGCCGCCGGTTTGGGTATTTGTTCCAGGAAGGGGCGCTGTTTGATTCTATGACGGTAGGGGAAAATGTTACCTTTGGTTTAAAATACTTAACCGATACGCCCGAGAAAGATTATCCAGCCGTCATTAAAGAAAAATTGGCTTTGGTGGGGTTGCAGGAAGAGGTCGCTAAGTTAAATCCGAGTGAACTGTCCGGCGGTATGAAAAAACGCGTGTCCCTGGCGCGGGTGCTGGCGGTGGAGCCACAGGTTATCTTATACGACGAACCCACCACCGGGCTGGACCCGATTATGTCGGATATTATCAGCGATTTGATTATGGATTTAAAGGCCAAACTGGGGGTAACCTCGGTGGTCATTACGCACGATATGCACTCCGCTTTTAAAATCGCCGATTATATCGCTTTTTTGTATGAAGGAAATATATTGATGTACGGTACGCCGGAAGAATTTAAACGCACCGACAATCCGTATGTAAAACAATTTGTTAACGGCAGCAGTCACGGGCCGATACAAATGAAATTGATGAAGGACTAAGCGCTGCGGCGCATAACATACGCGGAGTTTTATTTTAATAAAGGATAAATGGTATGAAACCAGAAACCAAATTAGGTATTTTTACCGTCTTAGGACTTGTGATATTCGGATTCTCGCTGTATTTTTTGGGGGGGCTTTCGGTTACCCGTTCTTACGATATTAATGTGAAATTTGCCGATGTGTCGGGGCTTCCGGTAAAAGCGCCGGTTAAACTTTCCGGTGTGGAAGTGGGGCGTGTTAAACAGATTCGCATTGAAAAAGGGCAAGCCGTCGTAGTGGCGGGTATCCACGAAGGGGTGGAAATTTTCCGCGATGCGCGTTTTAGCGTAGTGATGACGGGGATTATCGGTACTAAATACCTAAAAGTGGAACAGGGCACCCCGGGGGCCGGGCTTTTGACAGCCGGGGCGGTGGTGCGCGGGGCGGACGAAATGCCTATGGACGCGATGATTGCGCAAACGATGAACAGTATTAAAGAATTTGTGGACAGCGTCAACAACCAAGGCCAGTTTGGCGAAAAGCTCAACCAGACGATGCACGAAGTCCGGCAGCTTTCGGCCAATTTAAACCAGCTGGTTGCGCAGATGAAGCCGTACCTGTCGCGCTCGGTGCGCAATTTGGACGAAGCTTCCGTTAAGCTCAATGATTTAATGGCCAAGGCCGATTCCTTAATGGAAAGCTTGGAAAAAGGCGAAGGCGTGATTGGCAGCTTGATTAAAGACCCGCAAATGAAACAAGATGTAAAAGAAAGCGTGCAGGATTTTAAAGAAACGATGGGCGAAGTAAAAACTTTTGTGGGAAAGATGAGCCGCTTCCGCGTGTATTGGGATTACGACTTTTTCTATATGCCGGGCCCCTCGTTAGCCACGAGCGACCTGGCGCTTGAAATCTATCCCGCCAGCGGTTATACCTTCTACCGTGCCGGTATTGCCAATATCGGCAACGAAGATGACGCTTTGGATTCCAAAGATTACCTGGAAAAGAATAAATTTGATGTGCGCTTTGGGCTCTATAATAAATGGGCTACGGTGTCGGCCGGGTTAATCCGCGGGGCGGGCGGCGTGGCGCTGGAACTTAAACCGTTCTACGATACGGAATTTTTAGAGCGCTTTACTTTCACGGGTGAATTTTCCGACTGGGGACGGGACCGCGTCATCAACGGCCGTTTGTTTAACAAACCCAATTTGACTTATGGGGTAGATTTCCGATTTAACCGGTACTTCTCCGTAGGCGCCTGGGCGCGCGACGCGCTGGAAACCAACGATTTTGCCATCAAGGCCAATGTGTCGTTTAACGACGAAGATATATCCTCGTTCTTTGGCTTAGCGGCTATGGCCGGTTCGTGAGGAAGCCATGAAGTTTAAAACGGTTTTCGTCTGCCAGAAATGTGGTTACGAGTCCCCTAAATGGGCGGGCAAATGCCCGGACTGCGGGGAATGGAACTCGCTGGTGGAAGAAGTTAAACAGCAGGAAAGCAAAAAAGCGGCCGCAAGGACGCGGAGCTTTACGGACTTTTCGTCCGAAATTATCAAGCTATCCGAAAGCAAAGCCGTGCAGGAGCCGCGCATTCAAACCCATATCGCCGAGTTTGACCGGCTGCTGGGCGGGGGGCTGGTTAAAGGGCAGCTTACGCTTTTGGCCGGGGCGCCGGGCATTGGCAAATCAACGCTGATGCTGCAGGTAGCGGCGGAGCTTTCCAAAACGCTCAAAGTGCTCTATATTTCCGGAGAAGAAAGCATCGGCCAAATTTCCGGCCGGGCCCAGCGCCTGCAGGTGCAGGGCGACAATATATTCCTGCATTGTGAAACGGATATCCAAAAAATTGTAGAAGCGGTGGAACAAGTCAGCCCCGAGGTGCTGATTTTAGATTCCATTCAAACGGTTTATCACCCGGAATTTACTTCTTCGGCCGGTACGGTAGCCCAGGTGCGCGAGTGTACCAGCGAATTGGTGCGGCTGTGCAAACCCAAAGGGATTATTACTTTTGTGCTGGGCCATGTTACCAAAGACGGGGAACTGGCCGGGCCGAAAATTTTGGAGCATATGGTGGACTGCGTGCTCTATTTTGATACGGAGAAGGACAATGTGCTTCGGTTGCTGCGGCCGCATAAAAACCGCTTCGGCTCCACCGGCGAAATCGGGCTGTTTAAAATGACCGGCCACGGGTTGGAATCGGTGGAAAACGCCAGCGAATACTTTGCGCAAACCTCGCGCGACCGCGCGCTAAAAGGGCGCGCTTATTCCTTGGCGGCGGAGGGGTCGCGCCCCATTTTAACCGAAGTGCAGGCATTGGTTTCTCCCACGCGCTATCCGTTTCCGCGGCGGGTGGCGACGGGGGTGGATTTAAACCGGTGCCTGATGTTGTTTGCGGCCTTGGAGAAGCATATTGGGCTGTCGTTGGACAACAAAGATATTTTCGTTAGCTTGGCCGGCGGGGTAAAACTAAAAGATCCGGCCCTGGACTTGGCCGTCTGTGCGGCGGTTATCAGCTCCTGCAAAGAAGTGCCTATTTCGCCGGACAGTATATTTCTGGCGGAAGTGGGTATTTTGGGCCAGGTGGCCAAAGTGCCGCTGATAGACCGCCGGCTGGAAGAAGCGCAGCGGTTGGGTTTTAAAAAAGCTTTTTCAGCCGCGGTTACCAAAAACGAGAAACAAAAACTGACCGAACTCTCCCTCTTCGAACTGGCGGATTTGAACGGCTTGTCTTTAAAATTGCGTTAAGTGGATTGTCCGTCGGGATTTCCGTCCCGGAAAATCTACCCAAGAAGCCCATAAAGTGCTAGAATATAAGTAGTATTATCGGGGAGTTTTTCCCTATTTTCAGGAGGGCATATGCCTATTTGGATTTTTCGTATTTCCACTTTGGTAGCGTTTCCTTTTTTAATCTACAATTTTATTGACAAAGAATGGATGAGTTTATTGGCGGGGCTTCTGTGCGGGGCGCTCGTCGTGGGCGGCGAAGTGCTTTTTAAACGGCTGCGGCTGGTTAAAATTATGATTGCCTGCTCCGGGTTCCTGTTGGGATATATGCTGTATGTCTTTTTTGACTACGGCATGCTGAACTTTGCCAACGGCGATGTGATGAATTTCTGGGCTTCTTATGGGCGGGATATAGAAATCGGCCTGCTTATTTTTGGCGTAATTGCCAGTTTGATTAAGTCGCGGGATTTGGAAGGGCTTTCTTACAAAGGCCACCACTTGAAAGTGGCCGATGTAACGGCGCTGATGGACGGACGCATTGTGGATTTGTGCGAAATTAACTTTCTCTCCGGCGTGATTGTGCTGCCTGTGTTTGTATTAGATGAGCTAAATAAAATGGCGGCGGCCAAAGATCCGCTGGAACGCGCGAAGGGCCGCCGCGGGTTAGATGTGGCCACCCGGCTGCAGGAACTGAGCGAAATTGCGGTACGGGTTACTTCCAAAACTCCCAAAGCCGATACGATGGAAGAACGAGTGGTCAAATTAGCCAAAAGTTTAGACGCCGAAGTGGTTACTTTGGATTTTAATGTTAATAAAGCAGCTGCCTTGCAAAATGTAATTGTGCTGAATATCGCCGATTTGGCGACGGCTTTAAAACCGGTGGTGTTGCCCGGGGAGAGTATGTCTTTGTTTATTATGAAAGACGGTAAAGAAAAAGAGCAGGGCATCGGCTACCTGGACGACGGAACCATGGTCGTGGTAGAGGACGGACGAAAATACATTGGCAAACGGGCGGAAGTATCGGTTTATTCCATTTTGCAGACTTCGTCCGGGCGTATGATTTTTGCCAGAATTAAGTAAGATTTATGATGAAACAGACGGGTTTTTCTTCAGCGGTAATTGTAGCGGGAGGAAGCGGCAAACGAATGGGCCGCCCCAAACAAATGTTGCCGCTTGGGGGAAAACCCGTTTTGGTTCATACGGTAGAAGCATTTAAAAAAGCACGCGGCGTGCAGGAAATTATAGTCGTTACGCCGCCCGAAAACCGGCCCGAGTTAAACCGGTATTTTTCGGATTTGATTTATGCCGATCCCGGGCAGACCCGGCTGGAATCGGTACAAAACGGATTTGCAAAAACCGCTATCCAGGCGCAGACTGTTGCCGTGCACGACGGCGCCCGCCCGCTGGTTAATCCCGCAGCGATAGAAGCTTGCCTGCAAACTGCCGCTCAATACGGGGCGGCCGTGCTGGCTGTGCCGGTAAAAGATACGGTAAAAGTGTGCGCCGGCGGTGCGGTGCAGCAAACGCTGGACCGGGCAACGCTGTGGGCCGCGCAAACGCCGCAGTGCTACCGCCGGGAATTGCTGGCCGAGGCGCTTGAAAAATTCGGTGCCGAGAAAGACGCTACCGATGAATCTCAGCTGGTAGAAAAATTGGGCGTGCAGGTGCGCGTGGTGCTGTCCGATTACAAAAACAACAAAATCACCACGCCGGAAGATTTGGTGTTTGCGGAGGCGCTTGTGGAAGAAAAAACGGTTTACCGCACCGGATTTGGTTTTGATTTGCACCGGCTGGAACCGGGCCGGAAATTGTATGTAGGCGGGGTGGAAATTCCGCATACAAAAGGGTTTTTAGGACACAGCGACGGAGATTTGGTGCTCCACGCCCTGTGTGATGCTATTTTAGGCGCTTTGTGCGCGGGCGAAATCGGTATTTTATTCCCGCCGACGGACGATTCCATTAAGGGAATTTCCAGTGTAACAATCGCCAAAAAAGTATTGGAAATCGTCCGCGAACACCACGCGGAAATTGACCATATTGATGCGACCATTATCACCCAAGAACCCAAAATGAAACCGCATTACGAAACGGTGCGCCGGTCGTTGGCGGAAGTGTTTGAAATGCCGGTGGAGCGCGTCAGTTTTAAATCCAAAAGCCACGAACAGGTAGGCGAAATAGGCCGCGGAGAAGCGGCCATGTGCCAGGCCGTGGCGACATTAAAATTAAGGAGTTGCTTATGAAGATTCGTTTGTTTTTCACTTTCTTATTGGCGGGGTTGGTTGCCGCGTGCAGTACGGCGGATTATCGTTCGCATAAAACCGTTTCTCAAGGGATTGACTATTCCCGCTATCCGGGGAACGAGGCCTATTATGAATTTTCAGCCGATATTCCGTTAGATCCTTCCGTATTGGCGGAAGAAGATACTCCCGCCGAAGAAGTGTTGGACGAAGATGAGGATTTTACTTCTGAAAATCTGGCCAGCACCTATGGCAGTTACGGGGATGTAGTTATTAATGTGGCGGCGCATAAATTTAAACTGGGGCCGGCGGCTTCCCGCAAAGAGATGACCGTATTCCAAAAAGCGATGGATAAAGCGTATGCTGTGGCGCTTAAAGAATATCGCCCGGTGGGATTTACTTATGCCATGAGCAGCGTGGGGGCGGTGAATCCG
The DNA here is from genome assembly GCA_944325225.1 of uncultured Elusimicrobiales bacterium. Taxonomy (GTDB): domain Bacteria; phylum Elusimicrobiota; class Elusimicrobia; order Elusimicrobiales; family Elusimicrobiaceae; genus Avelusimicrobium. The sequence goes on along the minus strand of CALUZQ010000024.1, from coordinate 11,599 downwards.
CTGTCTGATATTGAAGTGCGCTGCATGATGGGGGAACAATCCGCCAACGATGTGGGGCAGGCCACCTGCGCGTTATTTTTTAAGACGGTGGGTTCTGCTTATTTAGACTTGATTAAAGAGGCCCAATAATATGCTGCATTTATATAATTCCGCCACGCATCATAAAGATGAATTTAAACCGTTAAATCCCCAGCAAATTACCATGTATTGCTGCGGACCGACGGTGTATAATTATGCCCATATCGGTAATTTGCGGACTTATATTTTTGAAGATTTGCTCTCCCGTACGATTCGGCTGAAATATCCGCTGAAGCATGTGATGAATGTAACCGATGTGGGGCATTTAGTGTCCGACGCGGACGACGGCGAAGACAAAATGGAACTGGCAACCGCCCGGGAAGGAAAGAGCGCCTGGGATATTGCCAAATTCTACGAAGCCAAATTTTGGCAGGATTACGACGCCCTTCACTGCACGCGTCCCACCATCATCAGCCGCGCTACCGAACATATCAAGGAAATGATTGCCCTGGTTAAAACGCTGGAAGAAAAAGGATACACTTACCGTACATCAGACGGTATCTATTACGATACTTCCAAGTTTTCCCGTTACGACGCGCTGGTCGGCCATGCGCGCATCAGCGGCTTGCAGGGCGGCGCCCGCGTGGAAATGAGTGATGAAAAACGAAATCCAACCGATTTCGCCTTGTGGAAATTTTCTCCAAAAGATAAAAAACGCCAAATGGAATGGGACAGCCCATGGGGAGTGGGATTCCCCGGCTGGCATATTGAATGTTCCGCTATGGCGATGAAATACCTGGGCCATACGCTGGATATTCATTGCGGCGGTATAGACCATGTGACCATTCACCACACCAACGAAATTGCCCAAAGCGAAGCCGCCACCGGCGAAAAATATGTGAATTATTGGGTGCACGGCGAATTTTTGATTTTGCGTTCGGGCAAAATGTCCAAATCCGGCGGTACATTTGTTACCCTGGAAGTACTCAAAGAAAAAGGATATGAACCGTTGGCTTATCGGTATTTATGCTTGGGGGCGCATTACCGCACGCAGTTGGAATTTTCGTACGAAAGCTTGGACAGTGCCGCCAAAAGTTTAAAAAATCTGCGGGCGTTGAGCCAACAGATCCAACAAACCGCCCAGGGCAAATCCGCCGAAACGGAAAAATCCCGCGCATGGAAAGAAAAATTTACCGCGGCGATGGAGGACGATTTAAACGCGCCCAAAGCCCTGGCCGTAACTTGGGAGGCCGTACGCAGTGCGGAATTGACGGCCGGAGAAAAATTGGATTTTCTGCAATTTGCCGATACTATTTTAGCACTGGATTTGTTTGCCGCCGTACCGGCCGATTCTCAGCCGCTTCCCGCCGAAGTGGAAGCCATGTTGGAAGAACGCGCCCGGGCCCGCGCCGCGAAAGATTGGAAAAAATCCGATGAACTGCGCGACGCCATTGCCCAAGCGGGCTATTTAGTAAAGGATACCCCGCAGGGCCAGCAGACGGAGAAGAAATAATATGAAAAGAATCCCTGCCGAATTCTTAAAACGCATACCCAAAGCGGATTTGCATGTTCATTTGGACGGCTCGCTGCGCCTTTCCACCTTGATTGAGCTGGCTAAAAAAGAAGGCGTGGAATTGCCGGATTATACCGAGAAAGGCCTGCGCCAAAAAGTATTTAAAGACAAATATAACTCGCTGGTGGAGTATTTGAAAGGATTTTCTTATACGGGCGCGGTGATGCAAAATGCCGAAAATATAGAACGCATTGCGTATGAACTGGGGCAGGACGCTATTGCCGAAGGAGTGCGATATTTGGAGGTGCGTTTTGCGCCGCAGCTGCATGCCAACGAAAAATTGACGGCGCAGGAATCCGTGCGCGCCGTGGTGCGCGGGCTGGAGCGTGCCAAACGGGAACATAATTCTTCGGCTGCGGTAAAGAAGGAGGACGATTTGGAATTTCACTTTGGGGTTATTGCGTGTGCCATGCGCAATTTCAACCAGTTTATGTCGCCCTATTATTCCATGCTGATTAAAGCGCTGTCGCAGTCCAATAAAAGCGAAATTTTTGGGATTGCTTCCTTAGAACTGGCTAAAATGGTGGTAAAATTAGCCAAAGAAGAACACCTGCCGGTGGTAGGGTTTGACCTGGCCGGCGAAGAAGCCGGCTATCCGGCCGCCGACCATTTGGACGCTTATCGTTATGTCCATAAACACTTTATCCGCAAAACGGTTCATTCCGGCGAGGCCTATGGGCCGGAGTCCATTTTCCAGGCCATTACCGACTGTTACGCCAACCGCCTGGGGCATGGCACTCATCTGTTTGCCGCGGATATGATTAAAGACAAAAAAGTAAAAAATAAAGAAGAATATGTAAATTCCCTGGCGGATTATATTGCCAGCGAGCGCATTGGCATTGAAGTCTGCCTGACGAGCAATTTACAGACGCTGCCGGAAATTAAATCCGTTAAAGATCACCCCATTAAAGAAATGATTAAGCGCGGGCTTCCAGTCAGCATCAATACGGATAACCGCCTGGTTTCCAATACCACGGTTACCAAGGAAATGGAACTGCTGGTACGCCATGTAACTTTGTCGCCTAAGGATTTAAAGAACATAGTAATTGCCGGATTTAAGAGCGGATTCTTTCCGGGCAGTTATGTAGAAAAACGCCGGTTTGTGCGTAAAGTGATAGACCGGTACAATATGCTGGCCAAAGAATACGGCATACCGCTCTATTAAGTATTTTCTAAACCAAAAGCCCCGGTTTTTACCGGGGCTTTTTATTTGTCTTCTTCGTCAAATCCTTTTGGGTTGGGAATTAAGTGTTTGACCATTTGCTTCAGCGCTTGTTTGAACATGGCTTTGCGGTACGAAATTTTGGTATGTCGGAGAGGTTTGTCGTAATTGGCGGCGGAGATATCCGGCGCATCACCGGTTTTGCCGCCGTCTAACGAAATGCGCTGGCTGGGATACACACTCTGTTGGCCGGTTACCAAAAAGCTAATGACGCACGCTACCGCGGCATAAGGAGCAATAGCCGGGCCGAAAAGCTCAATGGCCATAATGCTGGCCGCCAGCGGCGTATTGGCGGTACCTGCCAGCACGGCTACTAAGCCCAGTGCCGCCAGAGTGGCGCTGTCCACTTTCAGAAAATCCGCCAGCATCGCGCCGGCTTGTGCGCCCACAAAGAAAATCGGTGTTACAATCCCGCCAATGCCGCCGGCGGCAAAAGTAACGGAAGTGGTAATCATCTTATACAAAAATCCAAAAGGGGACTGCGGCGGCGCGCCGCCCAGTACCGATTCTATGCCTGGCATTCCCAGTCCCAAGTAAAGGGGGGAAATAAAGTATCCTACCGCTACCAAAAATAATCCGCCCATTATGCACGACCAGAACAGTCGGGTTTTTAAAGTAATATACCGGAACAATACCCGCACAAATTTAGTAATTTCAATAAACAGAATGGATACTAGTCCAAAGAACATGCCGGCTACAATCATTTTTAGGAAAAACTGTTCCGAAAATACCGGCACGAAATGCAGCGGGTGATAAATATAATCCACCCCCAAAAAAGAAGTTACTTGGAAAGCCGTAATCCCGGCCACAAGAGCGGGGAACATGACTTCGTAAAAAATATGCCCGGCCCACAATACTTCCAGCCCGAACAACGCACCCGATATCGGTACGCCAAACACGCCAGCAAAGCCCGCGCTTACGCCGCAAATCATCATTTTTCGCCGGTCCTGCGGGTCCATGCGCAGGACCCGCGCCAGGATAGACGATATCCCCGCCCCTACATCGGCGCAGGGGGCTTCTTTCCCGGCAGAGCCGCCCATTACCATTGTTACGATAGAGAGTGTAAATCCCTTGAAAATAGAAATAAAAGAAATCGGCCGATACGAGTTAATTTTATTGATGACGGCGTCGGTGGAATAATCTTTATGTCGCCGGGCGGTTTTACGCCCCAGCAGGGCTACAGCATAGAGCACAAACGGAAGGGGCAAATAAAAAAGCGCAATGCCGTTGCGAAAGCTGATGGCACTGTCCAGCACGGTTAAAAAGGCCGCATCCAACACGCCTACGATACAGCCAATTACCGTGGCCAACAAAAACCATTTAATAATGCTGATTACGCTGTTTTTATGTTCATCAAGCATAGTATTAATATCTTACTAAATTCGCTGTTGGGGTACAAAAAGAAGAATTGCCCCTCTTTAAAACGGAAAGAAGTATTTTTGCTATACTATAAAAAGGAATCCGGCCCAATACGCCGGAGCTTGGATTTTTGTGTAATAAGGAGTTGTTTGATGGATTCGTTTATTTCGTCGGTCATTACGCTGGCGTTGGTGATGGACGGATTTGGGAATATCCCGCTGTTTATTACCGCGCTGAAAAAAGTCGCGCCGGAACGCCGGAAAATTGTGTTGCTGCGCGAGTTAGGAATTGCGCTGCTGATTATGGTGGCGTTTTTATTTTTGGGAAAGTGGTTTCTGCACGCTTTTGGCATTCACGAGTATTCGCTGAGTATTGCCGGCGGTATTATTTTGTTCATTATTTCCATCAAGTTGGTTTTTGGCGGAGAAGAAGATACAAAAAGCGATCCAAAAGAAGATGAACCGTTTGTCGTTCCGCTGGCGATACCGTTGGTGGCGGGTCCGGCGGCGCTGTCTATGGTTATGATTACGGCGGCACAGCAGTCCAATAAGTTTATTACATTGGGGGCGGTAGTAGTGGCCTCGCTGATTAACTCGGCAATTTTAATGTTTTCTTTCCCGCTGAGCAATTTGCTAGGCAAGCGGGGGTTGATTGCTATTGAGCGGTTAACCGGTATGATTCTGGTTTTGATGTCGGTAGATATGGTTATGGGCGGTATCTCGGCGTTTATGAGTTTGTAAAGGGGAGAGTTATGAAACAAGGTTTTACATTGTTGGAATTGATGGTTGTAGTGATTATTATCGCAATTATTTCCAGCATTGGTTTTATGGCATATGGGCGTTTTATGGAACGAATGCGTATTGCGGAGGCAGATACCATAATGGGAACGGCCATTTTATCGCAGGAACGAGTGCTTCTTAAATTCCAGCATTATACGCCTTACTGGCACCAACTGGACGCGGCGCCGATTTCTGTCCGTACGCCTAAGGAACATAATGATTTTGCCAACGGAAAACAAAATACGATTTATTATACTCGCGGGGGGATGCTCTCCGGCACGCCGAACAACGGTTTTGCCGTGTCGTTTGAGAAGGACGCAACCGACCGTTGGTTTGTCATAGCCCGCCGGGTGGGAACGGGGGAATATACTTATCATATCGTCCGTCCGTTTGATTCTACGAAATTTTTCTGCATACCCGACTATGATAACGAAAAAGATATAGCAATTTGTATGGATTATATGGGGGTTGAAAGCCCCGGTGAATTAGCAGAAGATCCCATGGAAACGGATGCTGAGGGAAACTAAGCCGGTTTTGGTTTGCTTGCGAAAAGGGGTAAAAAATGAAAAAAAAGAAATTTTCCTGGAAGGGTTTTAGCTGGCTGTTGGCTGTTGTTGTAGTGATATTAGGGGTACTGTATCCGCATTATATCTGGACGGTGGAACGCGCCAAGGCCGGTTCGGCGGAAGCTGTACTGATGAATTTGGCTATTGCGGAAAATCTGTATTTTATTCATCACCAAACTTATACGGAAGATTGGCGCGCGCTGGAGCCCTACTTCTCCAAAACGCCGTCCATACAAGGGTTTTTTGCGCCGGCGGCAGAACCGGGAGAAGAGCGCTTTTTTGCATTCTCTAAGCCGGATTTGGAAAAGGCACACAACGGTTTTTCGTTTGGTATTGAATTAAATGAAGATGGTTCTTCCGGCAAGTTATATGCGGTACGGGTGGGGGGTGTTTTCCAGTATATGTTGGGGGAAGCTTTTCCCAAGCCGGTATTTGTCTGCGATCCGGAAGGCCTTGGGGCCAAATGGTTTTGCAAAAAATTTACGGTGTATGTGGAACCTTTTTTAATGCGGCGGATTGCGGATCAAAACAATGGTTTGCCGGTGTCGGAGTCTGAACAAGAAGCTGCTGATCCGCAGCCAATGGCCGAAACCGATACCTTGCCTCAATAATTTTTATATCTGCTCGTGCATATCAAAATCCCGCTTTTAGGCGGGATTTTTGATTGTTAAATGCTTGGCGGCAAATTCGTTTGCAAGATTGATTTAACCCCCCGAAAAGACCATCTCTTTCTTGCCAGTCATCAGAAATAACTTTACAATGGTTAGTATGAAAAAAGTAAAACAGGAAAAAGCCCTCACTTATTTGGAGCCGGGGCCGTTGCTGTTGGTAACTACTTTTGACGGCCGGAAAAACAATGTAATGCCTCTTTCCTGGTCTATGCCGCTGGATTTTGACGGGCATTTTGCCCTGTGCACCGGCCCGTGGAATTATTCTTTTGCGGCTTTACGCAAACAGAAAGAATGCGTGCTGTGCGTGCCGGGGCCGGACTTGTTAAAAACGGCAGTGCAAATTGGTACGGTCAGCGGAGCCGATACCGATAAGTTTCAAAAATTTGGATTAACCTCTTTACCGGCCAGCCGGGTGAAACCGCCGCTGTTGGACGGTTGTGTGGCGTGTGTGGAATGCCGGGTAGAACGCTTTTTGCCGGCTTATGGAATTTTTGTACTCAAAGCCGTTTGTGTGTGGGAAAATCCTAGCTGTGCGGATAAGCGGATTATCCACGCAGTGGGGGACGGCACTTTTCGGGCCGATGGTGAGCCGTTTAATTTTCGCCGGCTGATGAAAGAGAAACTTCCGCCGGGGCTGTAGCGGCCGGCTGGGCTGTTTCTTGGGTTGGCGCGGGGGGCGTCAAGGGAGCGGTTGGCTCTTTTAACTCCGGGTTGGCGGAAGCGGCTGGCGCCGGTGCAAGGGCTGGCAGGGGGGTGTCGCCGCCGGGTATTGGGGGCCAATGGACCGGTGTTGAGTCTGGCGGGGTGTTTCCTTCTTCCTTAGCGGGTTGGCTAATTTCTGTTTCCGGGAGGGTTTGGGCCGGAGCGGTCATCAAAGGGTCGGCTGGCGCGGGGACGGATTGGGCCGTGGGCGGCAGATTTTCCGCCGCCGGAAGGACGAGTTCCTGCGATATCGGTTCCGCCGGTACGGACGGGACAGCAGGGCTGGCCGATTCGTCGGCGGGTTTTTCGGTTTCGGTTGTTTCCTGTGGTGGGTCCGGCGGCAGGATAAAGGGCGGATCCTCTGCGTCAAAAACGATTCCTTTTTCCGGTTCATTCGGCGTCAAAATCGGTGCCGGTGGCTGCGGAAGCGTAAAGCGCTTAGGCAGCTTTTGCGGTTCAGTTTTTGGGCAACGGTTGATGACATCTTGAGCCGATTCTTCAAAAAACAGGCGTCCTTCTTTCCAGGATTCATACAGCTGTCGTTCGGGCGTTTCGGGACGGAAAAAATCCTTGTGGCGGGTATGGTCGGAAATGGCAAACGCCAGCAAATGCAAAACGGCTATATCACTGCCTGCAAAGTTTCGGCGTGTTTCATAACTGCGTACCCGCGCCAGCACCTTAATTTCATTCCCTTTTTTGATTCCCGTCATCGCCGGCATACCGCGTTTGTTAAAAGTTACCAAAATCATTTCGTAAGCAATCGCATTGGCTTTGCCGGTGGCGTAATAATACAGCGGGGCTTCCACTTTTAATACCAGCCGAATCCGCAGGGTGTCCTCGGTAATGCCTTTGACTTCCCCGCCAAAAGAAACCACTTGCCCCCGGTACGCATCGGGATTTTTCTCTATTCCGTACAGATAATCCAAATTTTGGTCTTTATACGGGATAATTGAACTGCAACCCAGGGCGAAAAGAGTTAAACATAAAATCAAACATTTTTTCATAAGCCAATTCATATTATAGCTTTTCTGACAACCTGGAGCCGGCTTGACGCCAGCTCCTTAAACGGCTACGATTAGACAGGGGGTACCCAATGAAACCGTTAAATGACGAAGAAAAAAGAATTATTTTGCAAAAGGGGACCGAAGCTCCTTTTAGCGGTAAATATAACCGACATCGCGCACCCGGCCGTTATTTGTGCCGCCAGTGCGGGGCGCCGCTGTATAACAGCCAGGATAAATTTGATTCCGGCTGCGGCTGGCCCAGTTTTGATGCACAAATTCCCGGGGCCGTCCGCCGATTACCGGATCCGGACGGCCGGCGTATGGGAATTGTCTGCGCCCGCTGCGGCGGACATTTAGGTCATGTGTTTGAGGGAGAACAGCTAACCGCTAAAAATGTGCGGCATTGTGTCAATTCGGTTTCGCTGGTTTTTCAGCCGAAACCGGAAGAGCCGGCTGCAAATACCGCTATTTTTGCCGGGGGGTGTTTTTGGGGGGTGGAACATCTGATGAAAAATATGCCGGGAATTTTACGCATAGAGCCCGGCTATACTGGCGGCCATGCGGAGTATCCCTCGTACGAGCAGGTTTGCACCGGGCAAACGGGTCATGCCGAAGCGGTCCGTATAGTGTTTGATCCGCAACAGGTTTCCTATGAAACTTTGGTAAAAGGATTTATGGAAATTCATGACCCCACCCAGTCCGACGGCCAAGGGCCGGACCTGGGGCCGCAGTACCGGTCGGAAATTTTCTACACGACAGATGCCCAACGGCAAACGGCCCTGCGCGTAATTGATTTATTAAAAAGCAAGGGGCACCCCGTGGTTACCCAGGTTACGCCGGCGTCTGTTTTTTGGCCGGCGGAAGATTATCATCACCGTTATTATGAGCAGACGGGCGGCGTGCCTTATTGCCATCGGCGGGTCAAACGGTTTTAGTTTTTGATAGGCGTTACCGGCGGCTTCGGCGGCGGTTAACGGGAAAGATTTTCCGGCGCTACTGCTGCTGGCGGGCACTTCGGCGTCCGTCCGACAAAACCTGCTGGGCCAGCATGCCGAACCCGGCCCCCAGATACAACAGCGCGGCCAAGAACGCCGGACTAAGCCGCGCTAAAAGCAGTTTGGAAGCAGGTGCGATCAGCCCGTAGCATAAGGCCGCAGTCAGCGCATAACCAATGGCAATCGGTTGTTGCTTCATAACCCAGGAATTCCGCCCCGGCACAGGAAATAAAAAAGGAAGAGGGATCTCGGCCTCTTCCTGGTAAAACGCCTAACAGCTAAATACAAAAGAAAAACGCCCTCTAGGAGAATCGAACTCCTCTTTTCGGATTGAAAATCCGACGTCCTAACCGATAGACGAAGAGGGCATTAAAAGTGCGCCCGGTGAGACTTGAACTCACGGCCCCCCGCTTAAAAGGCGGATGCTCTACCACTGAGCTACGAGCGCTTAAAAAGCAGTCAAAAAAACTAGCCGGGTTTAATCTTACATCGGGTTAAACCCAACAAATATATTATACTATAAAATTCAGCTGCCGTACAAGAAATTTATTTTTATTTTTGCCGCAGCTTTTTTCCGATAATTTATTATAACACTTTTTCGGTTTTTGCGTCAAACTTCTTTCTTTTTCCGTCTGGCCCGCAAACCGTTGACATACCACGCCGTGCTTGGTACCATATAAAAAACGGGCTTTGCGGGCCCGAGCTTATTTTGTGAGGGTTTTATGAAAAAAATTATTAATTCCAACAATGCGCCCAAAGCCATTGGGCCTTATTCCCAAGCGGTAGAGGACGGCGGATTTATCTTTACTTCCGGCGTGCTCCCCATTGACCCGGTTACCAGCGAAATTTACAGCGGCGATGTGCAGGTGCAGACCGAACTGATTTTAAAAAATTTGGAAAACATCTTAAAAGAAGCCGGCTGCTCGTTAAAACATGTCGTTAAAACTACTGTTTTTATGACCGATTTGACCAAATTTGCCGAAATGAATGCGGTGTATGCTTCTTTCTTTAAAGAAAATCCGCCGGCCCGCAGTACCATTCAAGTCGTGGCGCTGCCCAAAGGAAGCGTAGTGGAAATTGAAGCTATCGCCAGAAAATAAAGGGTTTTTATGACTATTCAAGACCAGGTGCTTTCCAGCCGTGTAAACGGCATACTGTTGCCCCTCTCCGCGATGAAAACCGAAAAAGACTGGGGCGTGGGAGATTTTTCTTCCCTGCAGGAATGGACGGAATTTTTGGCTTCGCTGGGCACAAAAATTATCCAAATTTTGCCCTTGCAGGAAACAGCCCCCGGCGAAACCTGCCCGTATTCCGCTTTAAGTGCTTTTGCCACCGATCCGGTCTATGCCGACATCGCCGGCGTGCCGGATATTACGGCCAGTCCCCGCGCTCAGGAATTTATAGATTCCCTGTCACTTAAAATCAACGAATGGCACCGCGCCAAAAAGGCCCCTTTCTTTGCAGTCAAGCAGGCCAAACTCAAAGCCCTTTGGTTTGGCTATCAGTATTTTTTGGAAACCGAAGCCGCGGCTAATTCGCCGCGTTTTCAAGCGTTTGAAGCGTATTGCGCCGCTCAGGCCGGCTGGCTGCGGGGGTATTCGCTGTTCCGGGCACTTAAAGAATTTTATAAATGGCAAACCTGGACCCAGTGGCCTGAGGGCTTGCGTAATTTTGATGCGGCGGCGGTGGGCGCTTTTGAAAGCCAATACCGCGAATATGTGGGCTACTTTGCTTATGTACAGTGGATTTTAGACCAACAACTCCGCAAAGCCAAAGATTTTGCCCGTCAGAAAGGCGTGCTCATTTTTGGAGATATCCCCTTTGGCACCAACTTGGACAGTGCGGAAGTCTGGTCCGAACGGGCCAATTACCGGCTGGGCTGGGAAATCGGCGCGCCGGCCGATCAATTTTCCAAAGGAGGCCAGCGCTGGGGACTGCCCGCGTATGATTGGGTGTATCAGCATTCCCATAACCTGGATTTGTGGCGGCGCAAAATCCGCCGGGTAACGGAACTGTATGATATTTTCCGGCTGGATCATTTGGTGGGGTTCTTCCGCACTTATATTTTTGCACCCGGCGATGAAGTGGGTTCTTTTGATGTGCAGGGAGAGCAAAACCAAATTGACCGAGGATATCAGTTCCTGCGTATGGTGCTGGACGAAGCCAAAGGCAAACTTCCGGTGGGTGAAGATTTGGGCGTAATTCCCAATTATGTGCGGCGTATGTTGGTGGATTTGCGGATCTCGGGATATAAGGTGCTTCGTTGGGAACGCGAGGATAACGGCTATTACCGCGAACCGCGTCATTATCCGCAGGTTTCTTTAGCCACCACTTCTACCCACGATACCGAAACCGTGCGCGGCTGGTGGGAAACAATGGACCCCCATGAACGGGCCAATATCTGGGAAATGATTTCCGCCCAAAAAACGGACGGAAATATTCCCTTTACCCTGGACACCCAGCGCGCCATTTTGCGCCGGGTATTGGATTCCAATTCCGCCATTACGCTGTTTTCCTGGCAGGATATTATCGGCACGCTGGACCGCGTAAATACGCCCGGCACCGTAGGGGAAGAAAATTGGACCTACCGCAGCGACTGCACGCCTAAGCAGGCGGCCGAAACTTATGCGGTCCAGCTGGGTATGTACCGTAATTTATTAAAGGAAACCGGCCAAATATAAAAATTATGAAAGAATTTACCGCCATTATT
>CALUZQ010000023.1 GCA_944325225.1 uncultured Elusimicrobiales bacterium | reverse complement strand
AACCAGCCCGCAAAATGCTCAATAATCACGCCGGTAAAGCGTTCTATGGAACCAAACATCGCCCGGTGCACCATAATCGGGCGCTGGCGGCCTTCGGCAGAAACATATTCCAGGTTAAAGCGCTGGGGCAGATTGAAGTCAAACTGAATGGTGGAGAGCTGCCACAAACGGCCGATGGCGTCCATCACCTTGATATCAATCTTGGGCCCGTAGAAAGCGGCCTCTCCGGCGTGCGTGGTGTAGGGAATCTGATTGGCTTCCAGCACATGTTTTAAAGCGTTTTCGGCCCGGTCCCAATCTTTTACATCGCCGGTAAAATGTTCCGGGTGTTCCGGGTCGCGGGTAGAGAGTTCCACGGCGTATTTTTCAAAACCGAATGTTTTGAAAATGTGCATGGCGAACTCAAAACATTGTTTTACTTCGTCCTCTACCTGCTCGGGCGTGCAGAAAATGTGGGCGTCGTCCTGCGTAAAACCGCGCACGCGCAACAGCCCGTGCAAAGCGCCGGAGCGTTCATAGCGGTACACCGTCCCCAATTCAGACAGCCGCAGCGGCAAATCGCGGTAGCTCCTTAAATGGGTTTTGTAAATTTCCACATGGAAAGGGCAGTTCATCGGCTTAATTTGGTATTTTTCGCCGTCCACTTCCATCGGGTGGAACATACTTTCCGAATAAAACCCCGCATGCCCGCTGACTTCAAACAAATGCAGCCGCGCTATATGGGGGCTGACGACCAAGTCATACCCGCGTTTTAAATTCTGGTCCTTAATCCAATCTTCCAAAATTTTCCGCAGCATTCCGCCTTTGGGGTGCATTAAAATCAGCCCCGGGCCCACATTGTCGTTGATACTAAACAGGTCCAATTCCGGGCCGAGTTTGCGGTGATCGCGTTTGGCGGCTTCTTCCTGCTGTTTGATGTAGGCGTTCAGTTCGTCCTTGGTATCAAAGCAGAGCCCGTAAATGCGCTGGAGCATGGGCCGCTTTTCATCGCCGCGCCAATAGGCGCCGGCAATAGCCGTCAGTTTAAAACTGTTGATTTTCCCCGTATGTTCCACATGCGGGCCGCGGCAGAGGTCGGCATAGTCGCCGTTGATATAGGCGGTAATGGTACCGTCCTCTAATTCTTCAATTAGTTCCAGCTTATAAGTTTCGCCGCGTTTGGTAAAAAATTCTTTTGCTTCGGCTTTGCTCATCTCCTTGCGTTCAAAGGGTTGGCGGGCCTTGATGATTTCTTTCATCTTGGTTTCAATGGCCTTTAAATCTTCGGGAGTGAACTGGTGGGGGCAATCAAAATCGTAATAGAAGCCGTTTTCAATAGCCGGGCCGATACCGAGTTTCGTACCGGGGAACAACTGCTGCACCGCTTGCGCCATCACATGCGCGCAGGAGTGGCGCTTTGTTTCTAAGTCCTTATTTTCCATATTGGTTTGCGCTATGGTCCTGCCGGCCACAACGACCGGGCCAGGAACCAAAGGTCCTTAATTAAGATATAATATTATATCAAATTGACTTCAAACGGAACGACTATGTCCTGGATACAAAAACACCTGCTGTCCCCTTTTAAAACGGATTGGAAACTTTTATTCGTTTTGTCGCTACCCGCCTTATTGCTGTGCCTGTTCGGGCTAAATCAGCTGGATCAGCTAACCCCGGTAAATTTTTTGGCGACGGAAAGCGTAAAACTGGTATGCGAATTTTTATTTTTGGGGGCCCTGCTGGCGGTTTTGAATTTGCTGGGGCTTAAAAACAAATGGCTGCTGGCCCTGTTGGCTTTTATTTATTATTTGACATTAACCGCCGATATGGTATTGCTGTGGTATTTTAAAGAACGCTTCGGTGCCAAATACCTGGACACCATGGAAGGCGGCGATTATGATTTTTTAAAAGACTGGCGCGTCATTTCTTATTTTGCCGTGCTGGCCTTATTCTGTCTTTTTACGGTGCGGCGTTATTTTCAGCCCGCCCCGCGCCAAACGGCCTTAAAACGCTTGGCCATCTGTGCGGCCGGACTAGTGTTACTCTATGCGGCCAATCCGCTGCGGCTGCTGCCCAAACCCAGCGATTTTTATACCTCTTATTTAATTGCCCCTTCTATCGTCTATACCGTAAATGCCGTCCTGGCCCGGCACCCCCAGCCGCAAATTGCTCGGCCGCTGTCGCCCCAGCTGCAGGCCCTGGCTCAAAAATACAATGTTTTTTCCGCCCGGAATACCGGAGTGGGCAAGCATTACAAACGGGTGATTTTAATTGCGTCGGAATCGCTCTCCAACAAATACCTGCACCGCTTTAACCCCAACATTCCCCCCCAGGCCAGCCAAACGCTGGACGCTTTGTTTGATACCTACCCTTCCGCCTCCCTGCGCCATGTTACGCTGTCCACCCTGTACGGGCTGAGCGTTATTTTTTCGTCCCACCCGTACGCTGAACTTTCGTTTGAAAACAATTACCCGGTTTCCTTGGTTAAAGAATTAAAAAAACACGGTTTTAAAACGGTGTTCCTGCGCGGAGCAGATGAAACCTATATGGACGAAAACCTGCTGTTTAAACAGGCCGGGTTTGACGAAGTCATCGGGGCCACTTATTTTGAAACCCGCCCCGAATATCAAAAATACATAGACTGGTGGGGACTGACCGATCAAAAACTCTTTGAATACGCCCTGGAATACCTGCAGGCACATCAAGACGGCCCCCTGTTTATGACCCTGCTGACGGTGGATTCCCATGTTCCGCTGGGCCGGCTGGACTATTTGCAACTGCCCTACGACGAAATTGACGCCGAGTTTTACGACCGCCCCACCCTGCCGCGGGCCTTTGCCCGCTTCGGGCAAGATGTAAAACGCTTTTTAAAACGCCTGGACGAACAAGCCCTGCTGGACGAAGACACCCTCCTGCTAATCACGCCGGATCACCCTTCCTATTCCAATACGCCCACCAACAAACTCTTTAAACCGTATCAAAAAGAATACGACAACCTGCCCTTTATCATTATCACCCGCACTCCCCTTGATAAACCACTGACGGATAACCCCTTGGTTTCCCAGCTGGATATTGCGCCTACAATTATGGATTTACTCAACTTGCCCCAGCCCAAGGCCTTCTTCGGACACAGCTTGTTTGACCAAACCGCCCGACGCAGTGTGTTTGACATCAAAGAGGATTACGCCGTCGTAACCACGGACACGGAAACGAAAGTTCTGCCGCTTAATTCCAAAGATCCGCAGGAAAAAGCGCTTATTGAACTAATGACTTCCTTCCCGGCCGACAACTAGCGTCCCTTCCGCTTCTTTCGGGTGCATTTGCAAATTTCTTGGAAGCCGCCTTTGAAGCGGCTGAAAACGAAATGCTCTGTATTTTTAAGGGCCCTCAAAAAATCGGCGGCGCAGTGGTGCGCTTAAACAACCAAACGCAGCATAACGGGCTGGAATTATTTTTTATTAACGCCGGCCAGCACCACCACGGCTTAGGAGTTGCCGCCTGGCAAGCCATAGAAAAACGATACCCCCAAACAAAAGTGTGGGAAACCGTTACTCCCTATTTTGAAAAAAGAAATATCCATTTCTATGTGAATAAATGCGGATTTCAAATTGTGGAATTTTGCCATGCCCGCCACCCAAGCCAAAATGAACATTACAACCAACCAACAAACCCGCCCATTCCCGGAACCGAAGAATTTTTTAGATTCCAAAAAGTAATGAAATGAACTTACTGTTATCGGCGGTCACATTTACAAATGCCCCGGTTTTTACCGGGGCGTTTTCGTAAAAATCATCACAGCCGTTTAAGCGCGGGTACTGTCAAAAGGACGGTGGTTGATAAACCGCTCGGACTGGTCGGTCGCCCAGTTGAGTTGTTTCTCCAATTCCTGGGCGGCAGTGTCCATATCGGCGTCGGACTTTACATAAACGGCTTTGCCATAAGTAAGCGCCGTTTTGCCAAACGGCAGCGGCACGCGCATTTTATCCCAAGAACCAACCTTAATTTTGTGGCTCAGCGCCGTACCTACCGGGATAATGGGAAGCCCGGTTTTTAGGGCTAAAAACAGAATGCCGTGCTGCACTTTGTAAATCGGCCCGCGCGGACCGTCCGGCGTGAGCATCGGGTGGTAACCGGCTTCGGCGATGTTTTTAAGCTTAATCAAAGCCCGCACGCCCCCGCGCGTCGTACTGCCGCGGACGGCTTTCATACCGAATTTGGGCAGGCAGCGGGCGATATACTCCCCGTCGTCGCTTAAGCTAATTAAAGCGCAGATTTTCTGCCCCCGGTAGGGATATAACAAAAACAGCTGTTGATTATGCCACACGGCAAAAATATAGTTTTTGCCTTCTTTTTCAAATTGCAGGGCTTCTTCCGACTTAAACCAATAGATGCGGGTCGTCCACCCCAAAAACAGCGTGTACCAATACGCCAGGGTGGAACCGATTACATGCTTCCAGGAAATTTTTTTCTTTTCTAACGAAGTAGGTCTGAACATTATTTTTTCCCTTTCTTGCGGCTTTTTTGCCACGGAATCAAAAACACCGTGCTTATGCCGGGAACCAGCGTTCCGTTTTCCGATACAGAAAGATCTATTTTTTCGGCGTTTAATTTTTCCAACATTACCGGCAGCACTTTTTGCGCCAACGCGTGCTCCAGCCGGACGGCTTCCCGCAATAATTTCGGGGCCGCCGCCGCTCCAAAAGCCGGAAGATACACAAACTGCAGCTCCAGCGTTTCACATTCTTCCTTTTGGGCTTGCTCTTTGACCAAATCGGCCACAAACGAAACGGCGCTCTTTAAAAACTCCAAAATCACCGTCATCGCGGCCGTTTTGCGGTCCTCGTTGGCAATCTGATTTAAAAAAGGTTCCAGCTGTCCGCCCAGCGTAACCGCACAGCCGCTGAACATTTCCTTATACAGCACATTTTGCTCGTCCAGTTCCCAGTGGGCGTCTTGATTAAATTCGTACACCACCCCCGGGTCCAGCAAGTTAAAAATCGCCAAGATAAAGGCCGTAACTTCCTGCTCGCTGGCAAACCCCGCGCGGCGCAGCAAAGGCAGTTCGCGCAACAATTTGCGCAAAATTTCGCGCTGGCGGGAAGCAATTTTAAATCGTTTAATCTTTCTCATGCGGTTCCTTTCAGACGGCTTACAGAGAAG
This sequence comes from uncultured Elusimicrobiales bacterium, assembly GCA_944325225.1. Lineage (GTDB taxonomy): Bacteria > Elusimicrobiota > Elusimicrobia > Elusimicrobiales > Elusimicrobiaceae > Avelusimicrobium. The sequence goes on along the minus strand of CALUZQ010000023.1, from coordinate 23,691 downwards.
CCCCCGCAGGGACTGCCGTGTAAAACGCCCGGCGGGACCTTCCCTTTCGGAAAGGTCCCGCTGGATAAAACTTATTTTCTGTTGCGGCGCGTGCGTTTGATTTTGGTTACGGTCTTTTTAGGAGCGTATCCTTCCGCCGCGGCTTCTTCGCGCTGTACCTGAGCGGGCAGTTTAACGGCCGGCTTATTTAGTTCACTGCCGTCGTTATATTCACCGTGGCTCCAGGTATAGACCAGCGGCGTCGTAAGCGCAATCGTGCTGTACACGCCGGAAATACAACCCACCAACATCGCAAACGCGAAGGAATTAATCACTTCCCCGCCAAATACATACAAAATCACTACCGCAAAAATAACCGTCAGCGTGGTAATAATCGTGCGGGAGAGGGTTTCGTTGATAGACAGGTTGATCAACTCCCCAAATTTCATTTTGGGGTGCAAGTGTTTATTTTCGCGCATACGGTCAAAAATGACGATCGTATCGTTAATGGAGAAACCGGCCACCGTTAAGAAAGCCGCCACAACGACGAGGTCAATTTCGCGCTGGGTAAGCGAGAACGCAAACAACATCACAAACAAATCGTGGAACAAGGCAATCACGCCCGAAACGCCCCACAAAATGTTGCTGAAGCGAAAAGCCACATAGATAATGATGAATACCAAAGACAGCAGAATAGACCACAAAGCGCGTTCGGTCATATTTTCACCGACGGCCGGCCCCACCGAGTTGGTCATCAATACGGTATAAGGCACATTTAAGGTATCCAGCGCTTTTTCAATGCGGGCCTGTACAACACCCACTTCGCTGGAAGTGCTTTTTTCGCTAATGGCGTAGGAATGATCCCCGAACGACTGCAGTTCGGACTCGGCACCCGTGGCCGATAACGCATCACGGATGGCGCCCATTTCTACGGGGGCGTCAAATTTTACCTGCACCATGGTTCCGCCGGTAAAATCAATACCCATGTTGAATCCTTTGGTAAAAAAGCAAATAATGCCGCCAATAAGCACTAAGGCAAACAGCGTATAATAAGCTTTTCTGAATTTGAGGAAATCAATGTTTGTTTTAGGAAGTAGCTTTAACATCATAAACTGATCTCCTTGGTGTTAGAGGTAAGGATCAACTCGTAGATGGCGCGCGTAATGAATACGGCGGTGAACAAGCTGACCGTTAAGCCGATAATCAGCGTTACGGCGAACCCTTTTACCGGGCCGGTGCCAAACTGCAGCAAACACGCACCTACGATAATGGTGGTAATGTTGGAGTCAAAAATAGCAGACCAGGCCTTGTCGTAACCCAAGTTGATAATTTCATACACGGGTTTGCCCAAGAGTTTTTCTTCGCGCATGCGTTCAATAATCAGCACATTGGCGTCGATCGCCATCGCGAGCGACAGAATCATACCTGCAATGCCGGGCAGCGTAAGCGTAGCCGAGAAGTAGCTCATAATGGCCACCGTCAGCACGAAGTTGAGCAGCAGCGCGATATCGGCAATAAAACCGGCCGCTTTATAATACACCAGCATAAAAAGCAGAATAATCACCAACGCATAGAAAGAAGCCGACAGCCCCGACTTAATGGAGTCTTCCCCTAAGGTCGGACCGATGGTTTTCTTTTCAATGACTTTTACCGGAGCCGGCAGCGCACCGGCTTTGAGCACGATGGAAAGCGAGCGGGCTTCTTCGGGCGTAAAGGTGCCGGAAATGCGGCCGTCCTTGGTAATGCGGGACTGCACCACCGGGGCGGACTGAATGGTATTATCCAACACGATAGCCAACTGTTTGCCAATGTTGTTACCGGTCAGATTGCCAAACTTGCGGCTGCCTTCGGCGTTAAAGGTAAATGCCACTTCGGGGTAGCCGTTTTCACCCATCATCACAACGCGGGCGTTTTCCAAATCGGCCCCGGTAACGAGCGCCGTATCGGTTACCACGCTGTATCCGCCATCTTTATTGCGCATAATCTGGTATCCTTCCGGCACCAGTTTGGCAATTTCGGGAATTAACAGGCCGTTGTCGTCAAAGGGTTTTTCGGTGGATTCCACTTTTTCCAGGGCTTTTTGGGCCGCGGCCGTATCGTTTTTAACGATGCGGAATTCCAGCATAGCCGTTTTGCCGATTAATTCTTCGGCGCGCTGCGGGTTGGATACCCCCGGCAGCTGGACCATAATCCACTTATCGCCTTGGCGGGTGATTTGGGTTTCGGCCAGCCCGTATTGGTCAATACGGTTGCGGATAATTTCCACCGCGCGGGCCATGGCTTCGTTCAGCGGCTCTTTGGCGCTTAATTTGGAAACATCCAACTCCAACAGCAAGCTGGAGCCGCCTCTTAAATCCAACCCCAGGTTGAGCATTCTTTTGGGGCGTTCGCCCAGCGTGTCCAATTTTTCACGCTCGGCCAGCGGTTTGGAATACCATTTATAGTTGGGGTAAATTAAATACAAAGACCCCAGCAAAATGGTGATGATAAATCCCCATTTTACGGCTAACTTGTTAGACATTACTTAGCGCCTCCTTCTTGGGCAGCGGGCTGCATTTCGGCGGGAAATCCGACGATGGCGGTTTTGAGCACGGTCAGTTTCACATTTTCGGCGATTTTAACTTCAATCGCATTGTCTTTGAAACCGGCCACGGTGCCGATGATTCCGCCGGGAATGATCACTTGGTCGCCTTTTTGCAAAGCGTTGACTTTGGTCATCAGCTCCTGCTCGCGTTTTTTTTGAGAACGGGCGGGCAGAAAAATCACCACAAACCCGAACACGAGCAACAGTAGCCAAAAGAACATTCCTCCACCTTGGGCTGTCGTTTCCATAAGTTAAATCCTCCGGTTAAGAATAGAAATACACATTAGTTATTTTACCATATTTCCCGTCGTTTCGGACGGGCACCCGCCAAGCGCCAATCCCCCCGCCGCTTGGCACGCGCTTCGGTTTGCAAAACTCCGGCACAAACGCATAAAAATCCCCCAGCGAACCGGAGGATTCTAAACACAAAAATAATAATACACGGCAGATATAGAACAGAAAATTTATTCCTCTTTCCATTGTTTACACAGCCACTCCCCATTCGGATATGCTGTTTCATTGGAACAAGACCGCACTCCTTCATAAGATTCAGCAAATGTAAGATTTTTCATGCTTTTTACTTTCACATTAATACCCGTTGTCGTACCGATACCAATGGTATAACCACTGGTTGCATTTTCATAAAATTTCTTATCATCCCAAACGAAATTTTGTTCAAATCCCGGCCATTGCAAATCTAAGTCATCCATATTGTTGGTGTAACTCCGATTCGCCAGATAAAATAATTGCTCCGCCTTTAAAAGATCCGCAATCATAATTCGTACCCGGGCCAGCTCAGCTTTATCCACTGAACGGGTATATTGAGGCAAGGCAACCGCCGCCAGAATACCAATAATTAAAACTACCACTAATAACTCTATTAGCGTAAATCCGGCATTTTTTTCGCCGGAGAATGTTTTTTGATAGATTTTGTTCATACGCAAAATTTATCAAAAAAAAAAACGAGTCAAGCCCAGGGGCTGGGCTCCCAACTTGTTACCCGTTCATGCGACTGGGTTAAGCCACACTGTTCGTGCTATGTTGCTCTCTTACAAAACAACCCCTTGCCGGGGGTAGCCCGTTTGGCCCAAGCCAAGGGTGTCGCAAATTACGGTGCTTACGCAAAAAGGGAACAACGGGGTAGGGATATTTCTGCAAAAAGCCACCGCCCCGCTTGTTCCCCGTCCGCACCATTAAGTTGAGCACCCGGTTTTTATAAGTTCCCTACATCACATACAAAACCCCGGGGATATTCCCCGGGGTTTTCAGATAGACACGCTTGTTTATTTGCGCTTACGGGCCGTCCGTTTCATAGCCGTCCGTTTGCCAGCCGGCTTACGCGCGGCAGCCGTCTTTTTTCCTTTTAAAGCGGCTTTTTTAGCGGGGCGGCTAATCTGCTTTACCGCCGCTTTTTTAACTGCTTTACGGGCCGGTTTATGTTTTTTGGCGGCCGATTTTTTGGAGCCGGACTTTTTATGCAGTTTGGCTTCAAACTCTTTCCAACCTTCCAAAGCCAACGGCAATACTTCGTCCATATGTTTCACGGGAATCAGCGTCATCTCTTTGCGCACGCGTTCGGGCACTTCGGATACATCTTTCTCGTTCGTATGCGGGTAGAGAATCGTTTTGACTCCTTCGCGGTAAGCGGCCAGGAATTTTTCCTTAATTCCACCCACCGGCAGCACGCGGCCGGTAATGGTTACTTCGCCAGTCATCGCCAAATGTTTTTTGACAGGAAGCCCCGTCAGCAAACTGGTCAGCGCCGTGGTAATGACACTGCCCGCGGACGGACCATCTTTCGGCACCGCCCCTTCCGGAAAGTGGACATGAAAGTCCGTCTTGTCAAAATCAATTCCTTCGCCATACCCGCGGCTGCGGGCATAGGTCAGCGCGGCGCGGACGGATTCTTTCATCACATTTCCCAGCATACCCGTCAGAATCAGCTGGCCTTTGCCGGGCAGCTTGGTCGCTTCTATGGACAGGGTTTCCCCGCCCACGCTGGTCCACGCCAGCCCGGTTGCAATACCTACGCCGTTTTCTTCGGTGGCAAAGTTGGAATACTTCGGCACCCCTAAAAACTCGTGCAGATTTTCGCGCGTTACGGTTACTTTTTTAGCGCCTTCCACAATCATTTTGGACGCTTTTCGGCACAAGGAACCGATTTCCCGTTCCAAGTTGCGCACCCCTGCCTCGCGCACATAATCGCGCATCAGCAGGGCTACGGCGTCTTTGGCTACTTCCAGCTGGCCTTCCTTCAGCCCGTGCATTTTCATTTGCTTGGGCAACAGGTATTTATCCACGATATCGTGTTTTTCATACTCGGTGTAGCCGTCAAAGTCAATAATTTCCAACCGGTCGCGAAGCGTGGTGGGAATGTTCGCCAGCGAGTTAGCCGTCGTAATAAACATAACCTTAGACACATCAAACGGCACATCTAAAAAGTGGTCGGAAAATTCCTTATTTTGTTCCGGGTCCAGCAGTTCCAACAAGGCCGCCGCCGGATCGCCGCGCCAGTCGGACCCCATTTTATCAATTTCGTCAAGCAGAAACACGGGATTGGCACTTTTGGCTTTGCTGATGCCCTGGATAATGCGCCCCGGCATAGAACCGATATAGGTCCGGCGGTGGCCGCGGATTTCGCTTTCGTCGCGCACGCCGCCCAGCGACATACGCACAAACTTGCGCCCAATCGCCCGCGCAATGGATTTAGCCAGCGAAGTTTTCCCCACGCCCGGCGCCCCAGCAAAGCACAACACCGGCCCGCGCAGGGTGTTGGTTAATTTGCTGACGGCCAGATATTCCAAAATGCGTTCTTTGGGTTTTTCCAGTCCGAAGTGATCCTCGTCCAGAATTTTTTTGGCTTCGGCTAGATCCAGCACATCTTCGGTGTTTTTATTCCACGGCATATTGACCAGCCAGTCCAAATAAGTGCGCGATACCGTGGCCTCCGGCGAAAACGGCGCCATTTTAGCCAAGCGGTCCAGCTCTTTTTCCGCCGCTTCTTTAGCGTGCGGCGGGAGCCCATTCTTTTTGATTTTGGCGCGCAGGGCGTCCAATTCTTTCTGGAAGTCGTCCTTTTGGCTGAGTTCCTTTTGAATGGCTTTCATCTGCTCGTTCAAATAGTATTCTTTTTGGTTTTTTTCTATCTGAGCGCGCACTTTGGAGTGGATTTTTTCTTCCAGCCCCAAAATTTCCACTTCGCTGGTGATGAGTTTTAAAATTTTCTCCAGCCGGTCTTTGATATGCACCGCTTCCAAAATTTCCTGCCGCTGGGCAGCTTTCACAAGCATATTGGAAGCCACCGTATCGGCCAGTTTAGACGGATCATTAATCTGGCGAAGGAATGAAACGCCCTCCACCGCAATCCGGTGCGATACGCGGGCATAGTGGTCAAACTCGTCCAATACCTTGCGCATCAAGGCCTGCACGACCGGGGAATCGTCGTCCTCTTCTTCAATATATTCCACCGACGCAAACCACGAACCCGCCACGGCATTCATTTCCAATTTGGTTACGCGGGCACGCGCCAACCCTTGGAGAAAAATTTTCATAGAACCGTCGGGCATTTTTAAGTTCTGGGTAATTTGGGCAATCACGCCGAAGTGATAAATATCGGACTCTTTGGGTTCTTCAATCTCCGCATTTTTCTGGGAAACCGCCAAAATATATTTTTCCGGCGTATTGAGCGCTAATTCTACCGCCGCGATGGATTTTTCGCGGTCCACCGAGAGCGGAAGCGACATCCCCGGAAACATCACCACATCGCGAATGGCGACTGCCGGCACTACCGTCGGTAATGAAAGCGTTGTTTTTTTAATTTCTTCTGCCATATATTCTCCCTTACCAAGTGGGTAAATCGTGTATTTAGAAGCGTTTTAACAAACCCCCGCTTCTGGTTTTATAAATTGTAGCAAATTGTTTTAAAATTAGCAAATGTTTTATTTGTCTGCTAGTTTTGAAGCAATTGCAGACAGTGGAATCAGACATAACAGCAAAAAGCCGGCAAAAGCCGGCTTTTATCTACATAAACAGTGCTGTATTCTTCAAAGCCGCCAATTCCACCAACCGGCGGAATACACTGTTTAAGCCACTTCTGTTCCCAAGCTTTGGCAAAGACGGACCCAACGCTCCGAATTATTAGTCTTACTAGCATTACAAAACCGCTGGCCGGGATAGGCCGAATGCAAAGGTTTAATAAAATATTGCACTTGGCTAGCGCCAAACGGTTCTATAAAGGTTGAAATCGGACCGGTACAAATCAGCTCGCTGGTCCATTCTTTTATGCCAAAACATTCACCGCCGCTGTCCCCGCGTTCAGCCAGCAGCCGATAGTTAGCCGGCAACTGTATATCTAGTTGTTCAAATTGCGTAGCATACTGGCCGTTAGCCATATAGTAAAGTTCTTGGGCTTTGGCTACCCCGTCGGCCAGCGCCATGGCTTTTACATATCGGCTCTTATCCACCGCCTGCTGATACTTAGGCAGAGCCACCGACGCCAAGATACCAATGATTAAAACCACCACTAACAGCTCTATTAGCGTAAATCCGGCGTTTTTTTCTCCGAAGAATGTTTTTTGATAAATTTTGATAATACGCAAAATTTATCAAAAAAAAAAAACGCGTCAACCCCCTTGCCGGGGGCAGGCACTTTGGCCCCGGCCAAGGGGGTTGCAAATTACGGTGCTGACGCATTAGGGAACAACAAGTTGGGAATGCTACTGTAAAAAGAGCCGCCCCTCCCCACTCTATACCCGTTCACACGATTAGTTTAGGCCACACTGTTACCGCAAGGTCGCGCCCTACCGTCACTTTGCCGGGGGCAGACAGTTTGGGCCTTCCAGCCAGCGGGATTCCGGCTCGGACAGGGCTTCGCTAATTACGGTGCTGACGCATTAGGGGAACGACTGGCTGGGGATATTTCCAGCAGAAGCAAGCCGGCACCAAACTAGGAAGGAGTCTTGTTGGTACTTTCCCCATCAGAAAAAGTACCCCCGAGAATAGAGTTCATTTTTAACCGTGATGTCTATAAAAAGTATTTACAGAGAATACCCTCTTATTGGTGTAAATTCTTTCTTCCAAAACCTGCTTCTACTTTTCCTGCTTTAAAGAATGGCTTTTGGTTTTATTTTGCGGGATCCCAACGAGAGTTTATACATGGGTAAAGACATTCCAACCAGTAACTGTAAATACAAAATCCCGTTCTTTAAACGAACGGGATTTGTAAGGACATACATACTTTCTGACAAAATCTTTTCCGCTAATAAATTTGATACCAACCCCCACCGCGAGGAACACTATCATGAGATAAACTTTTACATATTTTCATGCTATCCCCATTTCCAGTACATTCAATTTTTCCTTGCAGGGTTTTATCCATGTAAGTAGCAGGGAAAAAATTGAGCCACATCTCTTGATCATCTGTAAATGCAACCTGGGCCTGGATATATCCATCTTCCATGATATTAAAACGCACCCGAACCCCAGGTACACTTTGACTGGGCCCCCCGCTGTTTACACTAAAATAGATTCTGTTCCCCGTTGTATATGGATTACCCTGGTCATCTGTTGCACCAGAAGGAGAAAAGTCCAACTGATCAAACGAAGTTGGATACGATCCATTTGCTAAATAATACAGATCTATTGCATTAGAAAAAGAGCGCCCCAGTTCCAGCCAGCGGGAAATCCGCGATTTATTTACCGCTTGTTCATACTGCGGCAATGCTACGGCTGCCAGGATACCAATAATTAAAACGACCACTAATAGCTCTATTAGCGTAAATCCGGCGTTTTTCCCCGCCGGGAGGGTTTTTTGATAATTTTTGCTCATACGCAAAATTTATAAAAAAAAAAAAACGAGTCAAGGGGCGAGCCGCCCCTCCCCACTCTTTACCCGTTAACACGATTAGTTTAGGCCACACTGTTACCGCAAGGTCGCGCCCTACCGTCACTTTGCCGGGGGGCAGACAGTTTGGGCCTTCCAGCCAGCGGGGTTCCGGCTCGGACAGGGTTTCGTTAATTACGGTGCTAACACAATAAGGAAACAACAAGTTGGGGATAGTTCTGCAAAAAAGCGCCGCCCCTCCCGACTCTATGCCCGTTAGCGCGACTCGGTTAAGCCACACTATCGGTTAAGCCACACTATTAGTGTTATGTGGCACTCTTACAAAATAACCAGCGATCCGGGGCAGGCAGCGTCGGTCCCGGCCAAGGATGTTGCAAAGTACCGCGTCGTCGGACCGACGGAGCCGGATTTTTTCTTATTTCTCCGACGGCAAAAACTTTTTTAAAACCGGGCTTTTCTGCGCGTTCCCTCTAGAAATTGACAAATCGCCAAATTTGATAAAATATGATAAATAACGGAGCCCCCATGAACCGCGATATTTTATCCCTGGACTTTTACGGCGGCGAGATCATCGCTGCCTTAGCCGCCCAAGACGAAGAAACCGATACGCTGCGCATACGCTGTCTTTTCCGACGGCCGAGCCGCTCCTTTTCGGGTGCTTTCGTGCGGGATATGCTGGGCGCTCGGGAAGAACTTTCCAAAGTTTTTGAAGAAGTATCCGGCTATGTTTCGTTCAGCCCGTCCGTGGTGGTGGGTCTGCGCGGGAATTTTTTATCTTTCAAACGCTCCAGCGGTTTTAAATCCATAGATTCCCGCAGCCGGGTCATTGGCAGCCGGGAAATGGACGAAGCCACCCGCACTTCTGTACCCCTCAATTTAAGCGATACGCTGGAAGTGGTAGATATTCTGCCCCAGTTCTATTCGTTGGACGGAAACATCAGAATTAAAAACCCGCGGGGAATGATTGGTTCTATTTTGGAAGTGGAAACTTTCCTTTCGTTTGCTACCGTCAGCCATCTGGACAATCTCAACCAGGTGTTTTCGGATTGCGAATGCAACGAATATCAAATTATGCCTTCTTCCGTAGCCACGGGCGAAACACTCCTCACCCCGGAAGAAAAGCAGGCCGGCGTATTATTACTGGACATCAGCTCCCATATGACTTCGGCCCTGCTTTATCACAAAGAAACGCTGATGGCCGGCTGGGAACTTTCGTTCGGAACCGACCGCCTGCTGGAAGCCGCCGCCGATCTGCTGCAAAACGATTTGGAAACCACCCGGGAAACCCTGCGCGGATATGAACCCGGTTCTGACGAGATTATAGATGAAATTGTAGAGGACAGCGCCGAAAAATTTTTAACAGCCGCCATTAAAGAGCTCCGCCAGTCGCTGCCGTTTCTGCAGCACCCTCCGGTTCGGTTGGTGATATGCGGATCGGGCGCGAATAAAATTGTACTAAAAGCCGCCAAAAAGATTTTTGCAGTTCGCAAAGCACGCATCGGCGCTTTTGAAAATTTGATTGCCGACTGTCCGGCCGATGATCCGGCCTATTGCGGAGCCCTGGGGTTAATCCGCCACGCCTTGGACCGGGAAAATAAACAACTGGGGGTGGCGAAAGCTAAAGAACCCGGCCTGTTAGACGGTATTTTAGACAAGCTGGGGCTCAGCGAACTTTTTTAATCAATCTTCATGTGTAAAAAAACCGGGTTTTTACCCGGTTTTTTAATAATCTGTTACATCAAAACGCTTGTCTTTAAAATAATACGGCCGGTCTTTCTCGGCAATAGCCCGCAAAACCCGGCAGGGATTTCCGGCCGCAACCACCCACGGCGGAATATCTTTTGTTACCACACTGCCCGCACCAATTACGCTGCCGTCCCCAATACTTACCCCGGGATTAACAATTACCCCCGCCCCCAGCCACACATCTTTTCCGATTGTAATGGGGGCTCCGTACTCGTATCCGCTTCGGCGGGAAAGCGGATGAACGGGGTGTCCGGCCGCCGCCAAACAGACATTCGGCCCCAAAAGCGTATTATCCCCAATCTGCACGCGGCAAACATCTAAAATGACACAGTTGTAATTAATAAAAACATTATTCCCTATTTCAATTTGTTTGCCGTAATCACAGTAAAACGGCGGCAAAATCGTTACTTGCCGGCCGCATTTGCCCAGTATGCTAAGCAATAAATTACGCATTTTTTCCGTTTCGTTTGGACGGCAGCGATTATACTCATAAATTTTTTGTTTGTTTTCCAGTTGCGCCTGCGGCAGACCGCCTTCATTGGCGCGGTATGGAAGCCCGGCCAACATTCGTTCTTTGGTATTCATAAACATATCCTAGCAAAATTATAAAATCGGTGCGCGGGGCCATAAGCGCAACATTTCTTGCAAAACGGCCGCTCTCTAAAAGAGGGCGGCCGTTCATCAAACCAAAATACCCAATTAAGCTTCTTCTTCCTCAGCCATTTCGGCGGCTTTTTCCGTGCGTTTTCTAAGCAGGTGGGAAAGAATTTTCTTTCTCAGCCGCAACGACGAAGGCGTAATTTCCACCAGTTCGTCCGGCGCGATATACTCTACGGCTTGTTCCAAACTCATCACACGCGGCGGCGTAAGCACATAGGATTCGTCGCTGGCTTTGCTGCGCATATTACTTAAATGTTTGGCTTTGCAGGGGTTTACCACCAAATCGTTGGAACGGGAATTTTGCCCCACGATTTCCCCCGCATACACTTTCACGCCCGGCCCTAAAAAGAGTTCGCCGTTGTTTTCCAGCGCAAACAACGCATAAGGCGTGGTTTCGCCGTCCTCTTTGGCAATCAATACGCCGTTGCGGCGCAAATCGGGCAGATTTACTTTGGGATAATATCCGTGGAAACTATGGTGCATAATACCCGTTCCGCGCGTATTGGTTAAAAATTCATTCTTAAAGCCAATAAGCGCGCGGGAAGCAATCAAATACTCCAGCCGAAGCCGGTCTTCCCCTTCCGAAACCATATTTTCCAGTTTCGCCGCCCGCGTACCTAACATCGTAAATACCGCGCCCTGAAATTCGGATTTGATATCCAAAATCAGGTATTCCATCGGTTCCAAAAGCTGCCCGTTTTCTTCTTTATAGATAACTTCCGGCGAAGATACCGCCAGCTCAAAACCTTCGCGGCGCATATTTTCAATTAAAATCGTCAAATGCAGTTCGCCGCGGCCATACACTTTAAATTTGCCTTCTCCTTCCAATTGCTCCACGCGCAGCCCCACATTGGTTTGAGCTTCTTTTTCCAAGCGGTTTTTTAAGTGGCGGCTGGTTACAAATTTACCTTCTTTGCCGGAGAACGGACTGTCGTTTACCATAAAGTCCATAGACATCGTGGGCGCATCAATGGCCAAAGGCGGCAGGGGTTTTAACGCGTCCGGGCGGCAAATCGTATCGCCCACATCCACCCCTTCCAGCCCGGCGATGGAAACAATATCCCCCGCCGTGGCGCTTTCCACTTCCACCTTACCCAACCCCAGGAATCGTTCAATTTTGGCCGCTTTGGCATTGGTGGTGGTGCCGTCGTGATGAATCAGCACAACCGGCTGGCCTTTTTTAATACTGCCGGCCAAAATGCGGCCAATGCCTACATGGCCCAAAAAATTGTTGTAATCCAGCATGGTTACCTGCATTTGCAGGGGAGCGTCGGGCATGGCTTCGGGGGCGGGAACATGGGAGAGAATGGTATCCAGAATCGGCGCGATATCGGTGCCTTTTTCTTCCATTTTCAAGCTGGCCCAGCCGGCGCGGCCGGAAGCGTAAATAATGGGGAAATCCAGCTGTTCGTCCGTGGCGCCCAGTTCCATAAACAGGTTGAAAACTTCGTCCACCACTTCGCTGGGGCGCACATGGTCGCGGTCCATTTTGTTGATGACCACAATCGGGCGCAGTCCCAAAGCCAGGGCTTTTCTTAACACGAAACGGGTTTGCGGCATGGGGCCTTCTACGGCGTCCACCATTAAAATAGCGCCGTCCACCATACGAAGCACGCGTTCCACTTCACTGCCAAAATCCGCATGGCCGGGCGTATCTACGATATTAATCGTATGTCCTTTATAACCAATAGAGGTGCATTTGGCCAAAATGGTAATGCCTCTCTCGCGTTCCAAGGGATTGGAATCCAGCACGGTATCCTGGGCTTGATCCTCTTTGACTTTAAATTCTCCGGCAAATTTTAAAAGGGAGTCCACAATCGTGGTTTTGCCGTGGTCCACATGGGCGATGATGGCCACATTGCGTACATCTTGGCGGGTATTATTCATATTAAGATTCCTGTTTATTTCCATAAAAATACCCCTCTTACCGACTGCGGGGTATTTTGGTTAAATTCCTGTTGCAGATATATATATTTTAGTATTTTTTAAGCGTTTTTGCTTAAAAAACGGACCTATTTTCCCCTAGGCCAAAAGACCCTGTGCAAGACCCGGCCGGTTTGTTATCATAAAAATATGAAACGGGTTGGAATTTTTTTGTTATCGTTTATGCTGTTTTCGGCTGCCGCGCAGGCGGCCCCGGCGCAGGACGGTCTGCTGGACCGGCTGCTGCGTTTTTTCCGTCAAACACAAAACGAGAATCAGCTTCCTAAAAACCAATGGAAGCGCTTTCTCGGCCGGCAGACGACTTCCCCCCATTTGCAGCAACAGCGCGATAATACCGCCGCCTATATTTTGGAACAGTTAAACGCCAAAAAAAACCTGGAGGACCTGGTTCCCTCCAATCAGCAGGAACGGTTTCTGCTGCGGCTGGAACGGAATTTAGAAGAATTTCCGCCCCGGATCAGCCACGCTAAAAAACAGGCCCTGTTAAAAGAAGCCGCCCAAATTCGCTTCCGCAAGCAAAAAGAATTAACCGGCCGCTATATTCATTTGCAGGCCTGCCTAAACCGCCACCCGCGTCTTTCGGGCTATGCCTTAAACCCGCAGCCAGACAGCTTCTTTTCCCGGGTGCGCTTTTATGCGCCGTACGGCACCCTCAGCGCTTATCAGACGGCTGAAGACTTGTTATGCTCGTCCCGGGCGGAACAAACTTTCCCGCTGCGCCGGGTAAAAACCCGGCTGACGGATCAGTCGTTTATCCTGCAATTTCCGGCCGCTGACCAGCCGGATACCCAGTTAAAATTCATCTTTTCCCAACCGGACCATATCTTATTTATGCGGCTGGAAAAACTTCCCCGCCAACGCTAGGCGCTCGGGCAAAAAATTATTATAATAGCCGTATGGAACGATTTATTCAAATGCTGTGCATACTGGCTGTTATGTATGCGGGATATGCAGTAAGCGTCAAAAAATGGGATTATGAAACCGAGGCCAAACGCGAAGCCCGGCGCACGGCCTTAAAAACAAAGGGATTATCCAACACTTTTTATTTCATACACGCCCGCACTTTATTTTTGCTTAATTTATTAAGCGGCGGCTTGTTTGTGATATACTGGCTTTACCGTCAATGGCAAGCGGTGCTCCGCGGTTTCAAACGGCTGGACGGCGCCCCCCTCAAATACGGTCCTCTTCTGCGCACGGTGTGCGGTTTTGCCACTTTTTTTGAATTAAATGCAGTCATTTGCCGCACTTGTGAATATATGCGCCAAAAAGCGCCGCTGCCGCCGTGGGTGTGGGGCACCCTGTGGCTGGCGGGGCTGGCAGGTGCCGTCGGGCTGCCCGCTTGGCCGGACCGGCTGATTAGCTATATCTTTTTTTGCGGGGCTCCCGCCGTTTTGCAAAACCGCTTAAACGCCCTTCCCAAAAATCCCATTCCGGCCCGGCCCAAACCCGGGGAAATTATCGCGGCGGCCGCGGCGCTGGCCGGCGCCCTGGGGCTGATTGCCGCAGGACGCGTATTCTTTGCCAGTTAATCTTATAAATATCCCGGGCAAACCGGGGGTTTTATACACAAAAAACGGGAGAGCCGTTACGCCCTCCCGTTTTAAAAAACTCCTCCTCATTTTTTCACACCCGATTCCCCTTTGCCCAGATTATGTTTGACCGTCCGCTTAACGGCCTGGGCGGCTTTGCGCTGCATATTATAAGTTTGCGCCTGTTCTACCGCCGCTTTTAATTGTTCCGGAGTCAACGCCAGGGTATCCTCTACCGTTTGAAACATTCCATTGATTCCGGCCATTTCTTCCGGCGCCTGGGCCAAGGCCTGCTTGAGGGATTTATCATCTACCCGCTGCATGAGCCCCATTTCTTTGTGATATTTGACGGCCGCCGCCAGCAATACCGCCAACTTGCGCTCCCGCGGATACTGCTGATAAACCAACACCGTGGTTCCCACGGTATGGGCGTCCTCGTTTTGGCTGGCCAGCAACAGGGCCAAACTTAGGTCCTGCCCGCCGGCTTCATTTACGCGTTCACGCAGTAAATCCAACTTAGCGGACATTTGGCGGCGGAGCTGCTGAAAAGGGGACTGTTCCGCCGATACCGGCGCACTCCCCAAAAGCATCAACGCTCCTGCCGCCGTCAGCAACGCCAACACCCAGCCGTAGCTGCCAAATAATTTTTTCATAACTCCACCTCCGGCCCGTCCTTACTCTAATATTACGCATAAACGGGATTTTTTCAAGCCGTAAAAAAAAGAAAAAAGCCCTATTTTTTAAGCTTTTTTCTTTTTGTCTTTTTACGATTAAACCAGGTTTTCCCGTTTTTGTACGCTTTTTAATAAAATCCTCAGAACACCACTTTTAACGCAGGTACTTGCAGCTGAAGCGGGTCGCCTTTCTTTTCGGCAAACCCCTCCACCTGCCAGGAACCGTGTTTAAACTGTGCATACCAGCCCCATTCCCAGGCATACACCAAGTTGCGGCGGATTTCTCCGTGCGGAAGCGGGGCCCAGGTAATACCGTCTTTGGTAATCATAACCCGTTTAGCGTCCAGCGCAAAGCCCTGTTTATCCAGCCGGGCCGCTAATTGGGGGTGCTTTTCCCGCCACGCCTGACGGCGTTTGGCGGCCAGCCGGGCCAGCGCGCGGCCCTGGCTTTGATGCAAAGAAATCACGCGTTCCTTTTTAATATCCAAAATCAAAATATCCCGCAGTTTATGGCTGCCGTTATCCACCATGACCGCCGCATAGCCGGGCATATTTAAGGCGGAAAGTTTATCTAAACCGTTTTCCAGGGCTTCTTTTAACGGGACCGACGGCATACGCACCGCTCGTTCCAACAGCAGTACTTCATCAAACGAAGCGACAAAGGCCGCTGAAAAGCGGGCGTTTGGATAAAGCGCGGCGATCTGGGCTTGAATATCGTCAAAAAAGTCCGCCCCGTTGTGGCGCTGGGCATATGCTTCTAAGGCGGCCGGCCAGTTGGGCTCAAACCCCGGGATATTCGTAGCCAGCTTTTTCCACCCGCCGGCCGTATTGGGGTATAGTCCCCCCGCCAAATGGCCTTTGGTTTTGATTACTTGCTGGTGAATTTTTCTGTCTAACAACTGGCTGAGGCGTTCGGTTTGGCGCAAGAAATCGCGATGTTCCGGGTTGGATAAAGCTGCCCGGCCCACTTTTTTCGGCAACGCCGCCGCCTGCCGGGCTGAACGGGCAGAAAGGTTGGCCCCTCGCGTTACCGCGGCCCCTTGGGCAAAGCCGAGGTGGATTCCTGCACCCAACAAAAGCAACAAAAACAGGTATTTTTTGCACTGCATATGCTTCTCCTCACTTCCCTAAAAAATGAACGGTCTTACTTCCCCGGCAGCGGTTTTCGGGCAATTATTATTTTTCCGGTCCGACCACTTTTCCCGTCCAGCCGCGGTTAAACTGTATTTTTAAACCGTTGTGCCACGCATGCCAAAAAACAGCCGGATTTGGAAGTTCGTCTATATTCGTCCAGACGACGCCGTCCTTCGTGATTTTATTTTTCTTCTCATCAATTAAAAAACCTTGCCGTTCCAAGCGTTTGGCGGCCTTGCGGTGCCAAAAAGCCCAGTATTCTTTACGGGATTTCAATGCCTGCGCCACGCCGATTCCCTGGCTTTTGAACAAGGAATAAACTTTCCGTTCGGAAATATCCAAAATCAGCACATCTTTCGGCCGGCTTCTTTTTCCCTCCACCCGCACCACGGCAAAGCCGGGCAAATGGGCAGGAATGTTTTTATCCTGCCAAGCCGCTACAAATTGTTTCCCAAGCGGCAGCCCTTTTTGAGTCGGCCTGCGGGAAAACAACAACACATCTTCAAACGATACCGCATACTGCGGGGTAAAGAGTGCCCCGGGATACATACGGGCCAATACCGGCTGCATATCGGCAAAAAAGTTGCGCCCGCCGTTTGCTTCGGCGTATTCTTCCAGGGCGACAGTCCAATCCTCTTCAAAACCAGGCAGATAACTGTCGTTCATAGGATAAGAAATTCCCTCTTCATTCCTGCCATACCAGTTAAGCAAACTGCGGCGAACGCGGGCTTTGAGAATTTGGTCCAGCCCGTGCAAATCTTTCAAAGCGTCCCGGTGGGAAATGTCATTAACCGCGGCATAACCCAACCTGCCCGATACCGCTGGGCGCGGTTTAGAAAATGCTACTTTTGCCCCATTTTTTATTAAAACCGACTGGCCCATTACCGGGCTTATCAGCATACCTAATGCAGCAACAGCATAAACATATTTCTTACAATTCATTTTGCTTCCTTGTTAATTACTTAAATTTAACGAACAACGGCCCCGCACGCCAATCGGGCAGCGGTTGGTTGAGGCCGGCGCCAATACCTTGCACGCAATATAAAAATATATCAATCTCTTATATAAGGGAACAAGAGTCAAAAGGCCCACTCGGCGCCTGGGCCTTTTGAAATCCCTTCCTGAATAAAACAAGCCGCTCCGTACAGAGCGGCTTGTGAACAGTTAAAACAACCGTTATTTGGCTTCGGATACGGCCACCGCAACGGCTACCGTCGCGCCGACCATCGGGTTGTTGCCCATACCGATTAAGCCCATCATTTCCACATGCGCAGGCACGGAGGAAGAACCCGCAAACTGCGCATCGCTGTGCATGCGGCCCATGGTGTCGGTCATACCGTAAGAGGCAGGGCCGGCGGCCATATTGTCCGGATGCAGGGTGCGGCCGGTGCCGCCGCCGGAAGCCACGGAGAAGTATTTTTTGCCGTTTTCGGTCGCCCATTTTTTATAGGTGCCGGCTACCGGGTGCTGGAAGCGGGTGGGGTTGGTGGAGTTGCCAGTAATAGACACATCTACCCCTTCGTGGCGCATAATGGCAACGCCTTCGTTTACATCGTCGGCTCCGTAGCATTTTACTTTGGCGCGGTCGCCGTCAGAAAACGCTTTTTCGCTCACGATTTTCAGTTCACCCGTTTTATAGTTGTATTCCGTTTCCACGGAGGTAAAACCGTTGATGCGGGAAATAATGTAAGCGGCGTCTTTCCCCAAACCGTTTAAAATAACGCGCAAGGGTTCTTTGCGCACTTTGTTGGCGGTGCGGGCAATACCGATGGCGCCTTCGGCCGCGGCAAAGCTTTCGTGGCCCGCCAGGAAGCAGAAGCATTTGGTATTTTCGGACAGGAGCATCGCGCCCAAGTTCCCGTGGCCAAGCCCCACGGCGCGCTGATCGGCTACGGAACCGGGAATGCAGAAGCTCTGCAAGCCCACGCCGATTTTTTCGGCCGCTTCCGCCGCCGTTTTTACGCCGGATTTAATGGCAATCGCCGCACCGACAGTATAAGCCCACACCGCGTTGTCAAACGCAATGGGCTGAATCCCGCGGACGATTTTTTCCACATCAATCCCTTTTTTCGTGCAGATTTCTTTGGCTTCTTCCAACGAAGCAATACCGTTTTCTTTCAAAACAGCGTTGATCTTATCAATTCTTCTTTCGTATCCTTCAAATGTAATCATATTCATTATCTCCTGGGCTTACTCTTTGCGGGGGTCAATTTTCTTGACGGCTTCGTCAAAGCGGCCGTATTTGCTGACATTCTTTTCAAACGCGGTTTTCGGATCTTCGCCTTTCTTGATAGCGTCCATCATTTTGCCCAGGTTGACGAATTTATAACCGATAATTTCGCTGTTTTTATCCAAGCCGATTTCCAACACATAGCCCTCGGCCATTTCCAGGTAGCGGGCGCCTTTGGCTTCGGTGCCGTACATGGTGCCGATTTGAGAGCGGTGGCCTTTGCCCAGGTCCTCCATGCCGGCGCCGATCGGCAAACCGTCATCGGAGAAAGCACTCTGGGTGCGGCCGTAAACAATTTGCAAAAACAGTTCGCGCATGGCGGTGTTGATGGCGTCGCACACGAGGTCGGAGTTCAACGCTTCCAAAATGGTTTTGCCGGGCAGAATTTCGGCGGCCATGGCGGCGGAGTGCGTCATGCCGGAGCAACCCAAGGTTTCCACCAACGCTTCTTTAATTACGCCGTTTTTCACATTCAGCGTCAGTTTGCAGGCGCCCTGTTGGGGAGCGCACCAGCCGACACCGTGCGTCAAACCGCTGATATCGGTAATTTGTTTGGCTTTGACCCATTTGCCTTCTTCAGGAATCGGGGCCGGATCGTGCTTGGCGCCTTTGCAGACGCAGCACATATTCATCACTTCAGGGGTGCATTTTTCGCAGCTCATGAGAGTCTCCTATATAAAAGTAAATCTTCCACTATATTTTACCAAATTTACATTCCCGCACAACAACCCCGCGCCGCGGCGGACGGAGTAACCCGTTTGCCGTCAAAAAAATCACGCCGGGGCGGACAAACTTTGCTACAATGAAGAAAATTATCAGCTAGGTTATTGAGTTGTAAAGGAGAAATCATATGAGCATTCAATTAGACGCTTCCAAAATGCCGCGCGCGACATTTACCTGCGGCCCCAGCCAGGGACACCCGGTTATCCGCCAAACGCCCGTCTGCAATACCCAATTTGAACGCAGCCACCGTGCCAAAGATATTTCTACCGACGGCTTATACAAAGAAGCCACCGAAAATTTACGAAAACTCTTATCCCTGCCGGCGGATTATACGGTAATCTTCTTTTTAGGCGGCGCCACCCCGGCGATGGACGCCGTTATCTGGAATTTGACCAAAAATTCTCTGTCCGGGCTGTCTTTTGGGGCGTTCTCCAAACTGTGGGCCAAAAAAATCGCCTCCCGGCTGGAGGCCAATGTCGTCCGCATGATCCGCGAAGCCGGCGAAAATGAATTTTTCCCGCAGGAAAAACCCGATTACAACGCCAGCTTGGTTATTCTGACACCGAACGAAACTTCCACCGGCACCCAAATTCCCAACGAGTACCTGGAAGAAGCGTGGAAATCCAAGGGAGAGGATACGCTGATCGCCTGGGACTGCACCTCCTGCGCCGGCGGACGGGATTTACCCCAAAACAAATTTGATGTGCTGCTTTTCTCTATGCAAAAATGCTTTGGCGTTGGCGGAGGTTCCAGCGTGATTATTTTAAGCCCGGCGGCCGTGAAACGCTTGGAAGAAGTAAAAAAATACCGCACCATTCCTTATGCGCTGGATTTGTCCGAAGCGGCAGCCAAAGCGCAAGAAAAATGCCAAACGGTCAACACCCCTTCCACCACCAATATCTGGATGTTTAACGAAGCGTGCAAGTGGATGAACGAAAACGGCGGGTTGAAAGCCATGGACGCCCTCTGCCGCCAACACGCCCAATACCTGCTGGACTGGGCCGCTAAAACCGATTATTTAGCCCCCCTTATTAAGGACGAAAAACTCCGCTCCTACACCACGCTTACGCTGGAAGTAACCGACCCGTCTATCAAAGACGCCGATATCTCCGCCGCCCTAAAAGCCACCGGGCTGGCCAATTTGGCCGACGGTATTAAAAAGTATTCTTCCGTCAAACAAAATTCGCTTCGCATCGCGTGCTTCCCGTTCGTGGATATCCAGGGAACGGGCGAATATCAAAAACTGACCGCCGCAGTGGACGAAATCGTTCGCCAACTGCGCCAGGAGGCCGCCAAATGAAAATCTTAATTGCCGATAAATTCCCCGCCCATTGGAAAGAAGTATTAGCCCAACAAGGCCATCAGCTTACCGATAACCCCGCGCTAGACGAAAATTCGCTCCCCGCGGCCATCGCCAATAATGAAATCCTCATCGTGCGCAGCACCAAAGTTCCGGCCCCCGTTATAGACGCGGGCAAAAACTTAAAGCTTATTATCCGCGCCGGCGCCGGTTACGACACGATTGACACCGCCCACGCCGCCCAAAAAGGGATTGCCGTGTGCAACTGCCCGGGCACCAATTCCATCGCCGTAGCGGAACTGGCCATGGGGCTGATGCTGGCGCTGGACCGGCGCATTTACCACAACACGCGCGATCTGCGCGCCGGCGTGTGGAATAAATCCGAATACAGCAAAGCCAAAGGAATTTTTGGCCGCACGCTGGGTATCATCGGGCTGGGCAACATCGGCAAAGAAGTCGCCAAACGCGCCCAGGCGTTCGGTATGAAAGTGGTGGCTTACGACCCTTACGACAAGCCGGAAATTTTTACCCAATTGCACATCACGCCCGAGCCCGATATCTACACTTTGGCCGGGCTGTGCGATGTGATTACCGTCCACCTGCCCGATACGCCGCAGACACACGGGCTGTTTAATAAAAAATTCTTTGACACAATGAAAGACGGCGCCACCTTTATCAATACCGCCCGCGGCGGACTGGTGGTTACCAAAGATTTGGCAGAAGCCATTAAAACCAAAAATATACGCGCCGCGCTGGATGTGTACGAAACGGAACCCAAAGCCAGCGACAAAGCGTTTGATTATTCCCCCTTTGAAGGGGCGGAAAATTTCTACGGAACTCACCACATCGGCGCCAGCACCGACCAAGCGCAGGACGCCGTAGCCCAGCGGGCCGTGGAAATTATCAACGAATACGCCGCCAGCGGCAAATTCCTGTTCCGGGTGAATTAAATGGCTACGATAAGACCTTTCCGGGGATTTCGCCCCAGCGGACATGCCGCCAAAATCGCCTGCCCGCCTTACGATGTGATTAACTCGGCCGAAGCGCGGCAAATGGCGGCGGGAAATCCGTATTCTTTTTTACATGTGGACAAGCCCGAAATAGACCTGCCCGAAGAAACCGACCTGTACGCACCGGAAGTGTACCAAAAAGCCAAAGAAAACTTGGAACATTTCCTGCAAACGGGCGTGCTCAAACAAGACGCTAAGCCCTGCTTTTATCTGTACGCGCAGACGATGAACGGCCGCACACAGTACGGCTTGGTGGCGGCGGCTTCCTGCGAGGAATACGATAAAGGCATCGTGCGCAAACACGAGCTGACCCGCAAAGATAAAGAAGAGGACCGCACCCGCCATATTGCCACGCTATCGGCCACCACGGGCCCCGTCTTTTTGGCATACCCGGATAAACCCGAAATTGACGCAAAAATAGCCGAAATTGCGCGGGAATTTCCCGTATATGATTTCACGGCAGACGACGGCATTAAACACGCGTTTTGGGTAATTGACGCCCCGCAGGACATCAAATTCCTGACGGACGCTTTCGCCCAAATTCCCACGCTCTATATCGCCGACGGACACCACCGTTCCGCCGCCGCTTCCAATGTAGCCCGCCAGCGCAAGGCCCACAATCCCAAACATACGGGGCAGGAAAATTACAATTTTTTCCTCAGTGTTATTTTCCCCGCCAGCCAGCTGTATGTAATGGATTATAACCGGTTGGTAAAGGACTTAAACGGACTGACGAGCGCGGCTTTTTTGAAAGAAATCGCCGAAAAATTTGATGTAGCCGAAACCGGCCGCGAAAAACCGCAAAAACGCCACGAGTTTGGTATGTACCTGGACGGAAAATGGTATGCGCTGACGGCCAAAAACGGTTCGTTTGACGCCGCCGATCCGGTGGCCGCGCTGGATGTAAGTATCCTGCAGGAAAACCTGCTGGGCCCGGTGCTGGGCATTGGGGACCCGCGCACGGATAAACGCATTGATTTCGTGGGCGGCATACGCGGAATCGGGGAACTGAAAAAACGGGTGGACAGCGGTAAGTGGAAAGTGGCGTTTTCCATGTTTCCGACTTCTATGGAAGAATTAATGAAAGTAGCCGACGCCAATCAAATTATGCCTCCCAAATCCACTTGGTTTGAACCCAAACTAAGAAGCGGGCTGGTCATCTACAAATACGAAGATAAATAAATCATACAAACACCCCTGGCTTAATACCAGGGGTTTTATATACAGAAACCGGGCTGTTAAAAGCCCGGTTTCACTAAAAGCTAGTTACCGTATATGGTCTGACACTGATAAATATAGCAGCCGCTTCCATAAGGGCTTACACAATACTGTCCATATAATCCCGACGATTGCGGCCAACTGCAGCTTGAATTTAACCCATTGCTTCCTTGATTGCATATAGAAGAAGAGCCCCGCGAACAATATGATTTATTGCTCGTTTTAGTAAAAGCCCCTAAGCTTACATAAATAGCCCCCGAACACTTACTCCAGGATCCCCAACTGCAAGTTCTACTATTCCAAGTGCGCGTACGCTTCCCCCGCAAAGATACAGGGCCTATACGCGTACTCGGTGAATCACTCATAGAATTATAGTAATAGTAGGCACTTGCCGTACAACTCTCCTCTTGAGTGGTTTGCGAAGGGTTTCCGCCTACACAAGTCCCCCAGGCACCAGTCTGCCATTGACCCGTAGAAGTATCACAAGTAACGCTGCGCGTCTGCGTACCACACCCATTGCAAGATTGGCTGGTAGCAGGTTTGGAAGAAGATGGACAATCCATCATTGCATTTTTGGACTCCCCGCACATTAAATACACTTCTTCCTTGTCCTTCAATTTTAACTTCTGCCAAGAAATGTTCGGCGTCCCAGGCGCTCCCGTGCTCGCACAGCTCGGAAAATCCGTCGTTATCCGGTTCGGGAATAATTTCAAAGTATCTACCGTCATATTATTCGCCTCTACACTTACCCCGTCATTGAGCGTATTCACCCGTAAATTACTGCTAAAATTCATACTCCCGCTTCCGCTACCGCTCCCTATACTTACTGTACTCCCGCTTACCGCTATGGCTGTATTTAAATCCAACCGCCCTTTCTGAACCACCCCGTTCGTTACATTTAACGGTCTTAATCCCGCATTCCCGCTCTCCGTACAGCCCAGGTTCATACTACAGGCACTCGTTAATCCCACATCTAACTGCTTGGTTACATTTACCTTGCTATACGCCACATACGGCACCGGAAAGTAGGTAACCATTTTGATTTTGTTTTCCGCATAACCGGTTATACTTGCTAACAAACAAAAAAATACCGTTAAAATTTGTTTCATACCCTGCTC
>CALUZQ010000022.1 GCA_944325225.1 uncultured Elusimicrobiales bacterium | reverse complement strand
CCAAAAAGCCGAGGACGAATGGATGCGGCTGAGCGAAGAATACGAACAGGCCTGTGCAGGAGAATAAAATGAACGCTTTTTTGTTACTGCCCCATTTTTTGCAGGCGGCTTTGACTCGGTTAAACCTCTCGGAGCCGACGCCCGTCCAACAGCAGGCCATCCCTCCCGGCTTGCAGGGGCGCGATGTGTTGGCTACCGCGCAAACCGGTACGGGAAAAACATTCGCTTTCTTGCTTCCGCTGGCCGCACGGCTGGCGGAAAATCCGGCCGAAAATGCCCTTATTTTGTCGCCTACGAGGGAATTGGCTCAGCAGACCCAGCGCGAGCTGGAAAAGTTGTTTTCCGTTGAATTTTCGCTTAAAACGGCGCTTATTATCGGCGGGGATAATATCCATAAACAATATGCCGCTTTGCGCGCTAAACCCCGCGTGATTATTGCTACTCCCGGCCGGCTGATAGACCACATTGGCCGCAAAAGCGTGGATTTGAAAAAAGTGCATACCTGGGTGCTGGACGAAACAGACCGTATGCTGGATATGGGGTTTATTGACGATATACGCCGAATTGCGGCGGCCCTGCCTGTGCCGCGCCAAACGCTTTTATTTTCCGCTACGCTGCCCCCGGAAATACAAACACTGGCCCGCGAATTTCTGCACCAGCCGGCCCGCGTGCAGATTGGTTCGGTGGTCAGCCCGGCGGATACTGTTTTGCAGGAAATTGTCTATTTGGGCGTGCGCGAAAAATTACCCCAGCTGTTGCACGAACTCAACACCCGCCAGGGGTCCATTTTAATTTTTACGCGCACCAAACACGGGGCGGAACGCTTAGCCAAACAGCTTAAACTCTATGGGAAAAAAGCCAATGCCCTGCATGGCGAACTGCGGCAAAACCGGCGGCGGCAAGTATTGGAATTTTTCCGAAGCGGCACCGTGCGCGTGTTGGTAGCTACCGATTTGGCCGCACGCGGAATTGATGTGCCGCATATTGCCTATGTGATTAATTACGATTTGCCCCAGTGTCCGGAAGATTATATCCACCGCATCGGGCGCACGGGCCGCGCCGGCATGGTGGGGACGGCTTTGTCCTTTATATCCGACGACGGCGAAAAATGGAAAGATATTTGCCGCGTAACCCGCTTTTCAATGCCGGTAAAAACCATTCAAAAAACAATTGAGCCCCTGCCGGCCCCTAAATTTGTAGCCCAGGAGGAGGGCGCGGCTCACGCCAAAAACCGCCGCAAAACGCGTGAAAAAACGCTTTCCCGCCCTTCTAAAGCTACCGAATTGGCCAAACAGCTGCTGGCGCAAGGAACGGTTGATTTGCCCCAACGGACGGAAACGGAACAATGTCCCCGGCCGGAAGGTGCAACAAAGCCGGCCGGCAAAACGGCGCCTGTTTCTAAAAAATCCGCCGAAAGGACAAGCTCCGCCTGCCTTAAAACTTTTCAGAAAGCCATAGAAACACGACCGGTATTGGCGGAAACCAAAAATCCGTTTCGTACCGTAAAAGTGGGGGCCAGCAAAAAGAAAATCAAGCAGTATCAATCCCAAAAAGAACGGTCGGCTGTTTCAACGCGTTCAAACGGGAAGAAGAAAAAAATTCAGCGTCCGTTCGCAAAGTTTTTTAAACGCAAACACCGCTGACAGCAACGGCCGAAACCGCTTGTAAAAAAGCCCCGGTTAATGCCGGGGCTTTTAAATTGCTAGAGCTCGGTGCCGATGACGATGGTTCCGTCGGGCAGTTGGTCGGTTTTTAGGGCTTCGCACAGCCAGGCATAACGAGATCCGTTGCTGCGGCAAACCAACAAATCTTTGTAAGTGTTGGAACCGGAAACATACCGGTAGTACATTTGCATACAGTAGGTGTTGTTGGTGGTTCCGCTCCCGCTGATGCGGCAGGCGGTGAGCCCGTCGTTGCTGAAGGTATAGCGGTAGTTGCCAATGTTAAAGGAAGCGGCTTCGGGCGTATCGGCGTCAAAGAAAGAAACATCCAGCCCGTTGAGTTTCATCGGCGCTTCGGAATTGGCGGAACGATAGCGCTTGGCCGAATCAAAAATCGTTTTTAGGTTGATTAATACTTCCATCGCTTCGGAGCGCTGTACCGAACGGCGGTACTGCGGCAAAGCGACTGAGGTCAAAATACCAATAATTAATACGACGGCTAATAATTCTATCAGCGTAAAACCAGATTTGTTATGTTTCATAATGTTCTCCTGTATCTTGTACAGTATATCGGTTTTGGGCGGGTTTTTCAATAAGTTTTCCGCCAGAAAACCGCTTGCAAGGGGCGGAAAAAAGGTTATAATAAATAGAGTATTATGCTGAAAGGGGAATTTATGTATAAAAAATTAACTGCAGGTTTTACGCTTACGGAACTAATGGCTGTGGTTATCATTATTGCCATTTTGGCCGGGATTGGATTCGGTTCTTATAAAAAATCGGTGGAACGAAGCCATTTTACCGAAGGTTTGGTGGCCGGGAACACGGTGGTAGAGGCCGTCAGCCGGTATTATTATGACAATATGGATTTAACTTCTTCCCAGCGCCGCCGCCCGAAAGCCGATTACTTGGATGTAGGTTTTTCCAATACCAAATCTTGTACCGCTTCTAGCGAAAAAGATTACTGCCTGAAAACCCGTTATTTTGAAGTGGTCATTAAGGACGGTGTGATAGAAGTGAACCGGGTGCAGGGAAATAAGAGAAAAGATTATTATTTTAATTTGTATCCGGAATTTGCCGGACGCGGGCTGGACCAGTGCAATTCGGTCAGCGAATCCGGTTACGATTTGTGCAAGAGTATGGGATATACATCTTGTTCCGGGGCGGGCAGCAGTTATTCCTGCCGGAAATCTTAAGAGATTTTTTTCGTATGTCCGCCTGGTAACGGGCGGACTTTTTTTGCATTTAAACACCGTTTGCCGGTTGGCGGGGAAGACGCCAAGACATAAAAAAACCACAAAGCATTTGCTTTATGGTCCGCTTGTTTTAAGCCGTTTTGGACAGGCGGAAGATGTTTTCTTCCCCTGTCCGCCGGCGAACAACCTGGCCGGCTTCAAACTGCTAATTGTTGGGGTTAATAACCCAAACGCCCGTTATTTTTTGCTGATCAAATAATGAGCGCCGCTGACATTTTCACCAACTTTCGTCAATGCTTCAGCCATTTTTTCAAGTAACTTCGTCATTTTTTTCTCCTGTTTAAAATTCTGATAAGGAAAGAAATTCTTATCTTTCTTAAAAATATTATACAAATTTTCCGTACGGTTGTAAATTAGGGGGATATATAATAACAAATATAAAAATAATATGCAATAGATTTTTGGGAGTTTGCCGCAGCTGCCTGGCTGTGGCTTTTTATATAATATAAGTACTATGAAAGTACTTCACACCGATTGTTTAGTAATAGGCGGCGGTATTGCTGGCTGTGTGTATGCCCACCAAGCCGCCAAAAAAGGGCTGAAAACCCTGCTTGTATGCTGCGGGGAAATGCCCGAAGCCAACAGCGATTTAGCGCAGGGGGGGATTGTGTATGAGCCCAACCTGCAGTTGGGCGATTTGTTGGAAGATGTTAAAATGGCTACGGCCGGTATGTGTAATGAGGAGTCCGTCAAGAAACTTTCCGCGGCGGGCTGCGAGGCCGTAAAAGAAGTTTTTTTGACCGATTTATCCGTTAATTTTGACCGCGACGAAAAACATCAGCTTCGCTTTACGCGCGAAGGCGCTCACCGCAAAAACCGCATTATTTATTCCAAAGATACCACCGGGCACGCCATGCTGGCCGCTATCCAAGCGGCCGTACGGAAAAACCCGCTTATTACGGTGCAGGAATACAGCTCCGCCATTGATTTGCTGACTCTTTCGCACAGCTCGCCCGATCCGATGGACCGGTATTATCCGCTGACGGTATTTGGTGCTTATGTGCTGGATAATAAAACTGGCGAGGTGTTTGCCGTAACCGCCAAAAAAACCGTTTTAGCCACGGGAGGGGTGGGGCAGGTGTATCGCCATACCACCAACGCGGCGCATGCCTACGGGCACGGTATTGCCATGGCGTACCGGGTGGGGGCCCGCGTGATGAATATGGAGTTCGTGCAATTCCACCCCACGGTATTTGCCAAAGGGAAGAGCTTTCTCCTGTCCGAAGCTCTGCGCGGCGAAGGCGCCATTTTGCGTAATGTAAACGGCGAAGCGTTTATGCCTAAATACCACGCTTTAAAGGATTTGGCCCCGCGCGATATCGTGGCCCGCGCGATTGAAGAAGAGCGGCTGAAAACTTCGCACGACTGCGTGTATTTGGATATTACGGCCAATCCGGCCGAAGAAACCAAAGAACGATTCCCGGCTATTTATAAAAAATGCATGGAAGAGGGCTTTGATATGACCAAGGTACCCGTCCCTGTCGTGCCGGCCGCCCACTATTTTTGCGGCGGCGTCTATACTACCCCCGAAGGACGCACCAACATCGCCCATTTAAACGCCATTGGCGAAACGGCTTGTACCGGCTATCACGGCGCGAACCGTTTGGCCAGTACCTCGTTGTTAGAAGCTGTCGCTATGGGGTATTTATGCGCCGAGGCGGACGCTAAAGAAATCGCTTCCGGTTCGTTCCATATCCCGGAACCGAAGCCCTGGGTGCTGCCGGAGGAAAAACCGGATTTGAATCTAATCAAGCAGGATTTAGCCACACTCCGCAGTACGATGTGGAACTATGTGGGCTTAATTCGCAGCAGCAAGCATTTGGGGCGAGCTGAAAAAATTCTGCGCCACCTGCATAATGAAATTGATGTTTTCTACAAGGGAACAGCCCTGTGCCAGGAATTGTTGGACTTACGCAACGGAACCCAAACGGCGCTTTTAATTACTTACGCCGCTTTGAAGAACCGGCGTTCGGTAGGGTGCCATTATCTGTCCGACGAAAAGAAAGCGTGAGGTTTAGCCCTAATAAACGCCGGGAGAAATTTTTTCTCCCGGCGTTTTTATCTGTATCGTTTTTTCCGAAAAAGCAAAACAACCGGGTAACTGTGCGGAGTATTTTATAAGAATTAAAGGACTTTTTATAAAAATCCCCGGTGTAAAACCGGGGATTGATTTATTTTTTGTTTTCTTTTTGTTTTAAACTGGCTTTAATCAGTCCGTCAAACAGCGGGTGAGGGCGCAAGGGCCGGGAGCCAAATTCCGGGTGAAATTGCCCGGCAATAAAGTAAGGGTGGTCCTCCCGTTCCACAATTTCTGGCAATACGCCTTCGTGCCAGCCGGATACTTTTAAGCCCGCTTCTGCCAGCAATTTCGTGTAAGCCGGATTGAACTCGTAGCGGTGGCGGTGGCGTTCCACAATTTGGTCTTTGCCGTATAAGCGGCGCGCCAGAGAACCCTCTTTCAAGTCCGCCGTGTAATTGCCCAACCGCATGGTGCCGCCTTTATACACCACATTTTTTTGCTGGGGGGTTAAATCCACCACCGGGTCTTTGGTCATGGGATCAAATTCCGTGGAATTGGCGTCGTGCAGCCCGCAGAGGTTGCGTGCCGCTTCAATAACCGTACACTGCATACCCAGGCAAATGCCCAAAAAAGGTACTTTTTTCTCGCGCGCATATTTAACGGTTGCGATTTTCCCTTCAATGCCGCGTCCGCCAAAGCCGCCCGGAATCAAAATACCGTCCACTTCTTTTAACTTTTCTTCTATATTGTCTTTGTCCGTATTGACATACACCACTTCCACCTTGGCGTCGTTATTCATACCCGCATGACGCAAGGCCTCGTGTACGGACTTATATGCTTCCTGAAATTCGGCATATTTGCCCGCAATAGCGATTTTGACCGTTTTGGACGGTTTAAGGGCTTTGTCAAAAAATTCAAACCATTTCGGATCCACTTCCTGGGTGGGCTTTAAACCCAACAGCGAAATGATTTGTTTATCCACTTCCTGTTTATAGAACATTTCCGGCACATGATAAATGGATTTCGCATCGGCGCATTCAATGACGGCTTTGGCCGGCACACTGCAGAACAGGGAAAGTTTTTCTTTTAAATGTTGGGAAAGCGGTTTTTCCGTGCGGCAAATAAGCATGCTGGGTTCAATACCCACTTCGCGCAGTTTGTTGACGGAATGCTGCGTCGGTTTGGTTTTCAGCTCCTGCGCCACGGCGATATAAGGAATCAGCGTAACATGCACGCAAATCACATTCTGGGCGCCTTTTTCCAGCCGCAGCTGGCGGGCCGCTTCCAAAAACGGCAGCGATTCTATATCACCCACCGTGCCGCCGATTTCAATGATAGACACATCGGTATCGTTTTCAAAAGCCGTAAAGCGTTTTTTGATTTCATTGGTAATGTGCGGAATCACTTGTACGGTGGCGCCCAGGTATTCGCCGCGGCGTTCTTTGTCTATGACGGTTTGATAAATACTGCCGGCGGTGTTGGTGTTGGCGCGGGTCATATTTACATCTAAAAAGCGTTCGTAGTGGCCCAAATCCAGGTCGGCTTCGGCGCCGTCGGTGGTAACGAATACTTCGCCGTGTTGATAGGGGCTCATGGTGCCGGGGTCCACATTGATATACGGGTCGCACTTAATCATATTGACGCGCAGTCCGTTAAGCTGCAAGAGCTTGCCGATGCTCGCTCCGGAAATGCCCTTGCCCAGCGAGCTGACTACGCCGCCTGTGATGATAATAAATTTAGACATAAATGACTCCTGTAAATAAAATAAATCTGGCTTCCGGCCGTTTCTAAGCCGGCACCCTAAAAAGAGGAACTCCCGCCGAAGCGGGAGTTCGCCTTATTGCTGTTCTTTAAAATACTTTTCGGCGGCTTCCAGGTCGGCCGCGGTGTCAATGGCGGGCCCGCTGGGGCGGGTTTCCACGCATTTAATGGTTAATCCTTCTTCCAGCGCCCGCAGCTGTTCCAAGCGTTCCAGCTGTTCCAGCGGGCTGGGCGGCAGCGAAACAAAGCGTTTGAGCGCTTCGCGGCGATATCCGTAAATGCCGCAATGCTGCCAATAAGGGGCTTTTTTGTTTTCTTCCGTCAGCTCCCGTTTGTACGGTACGCGCGAGCGGGAAAAATACAGGGCGCGCCCGTCTTTGGCAATAACGGCTTTGACGCAGTTGGGATTGTCTATTTTAGCGTCGTCCAGTGTAGCAAAAACGGCCGTGGAAATATCGCACGACGGATCGCTTTTAAGCAAATTGGCTACGGCCGAAACGGTTTCGGTGGTGATGAACGGCTCATCACCCTGCACATTAATAATGTATTGCTCCGGGCGGTTTTGCGACGCTTCAAAAATCCGGTCCGTACCGCTTTGGCACGCTTCGCTGGTCAGTACGGCTTTGGCGCCAAATTGGGCCACCGCTTCTACCACCAGCGGCGATTCGGTAGCGATAATCACTTCGCCCAGCCCCGTGCGCTGGCACGCTTCGTACACATGCTGGATAACGGGTTTCCCATTTAAGTTTTTTAAGATTTTGCCCGGCAGACGCGACGAACCGTAGCGCGCGGGAATAGCAATTAAAATATCACTCACGGCAATACTCCTTCAATTTCTTCGCGGGTGGCCGAAGCCGTGCCGGATTTTTCCACTACAATTCCGGCTGCATAGTTGGACAGTACCGCCGATTCCTGCAGCGTAGCTCCCGTGGAGAGCGCCAGCGTCAGTACGGAAATCACCGTATCGCCCGCGCCGGTAACATCATATACTTCCCGCGCGGTGGCTTTGACGGTGGCGGGTTTGGTCTTTCCTTTTTCAAACAAGCTCATGCCGTCGGCTCCGCGCGTGATTAAAATAGAATCCGCGTCCAGCATTTTTAAAATGCCGTTGCCCAATTTTTCAATGGCTTCTTCGCCGGGTTTGGGGGATTCTCCCATGCCTTCCCAGGCCTCTTTGGTGTTGGGCGTCATACAGGTAATGTTTTTATATTTTTTGAAGTTATCAATTTTCGGATCTACGCATACGGGAATTTTATGTTTGCGGCAGGTTTCAATAATGGTTTGGATGTTATGGTCGCTAAGCATTCCTTTGCCGTAGTCGGATAAAATAACCCCTTTGGCCGTTTTAACCGCCAGTTCAAAACTTTTCATGCACAGGGTAGATACGGAGGGGGAGATGGTTTTTTTGCTTTCCCGGTCAAAGCGGACGATTTGCTGCTGTTCGGCCATCACGCGGATTTTTTGCGTAGTCGGGCGGTCTGGATCTTCGGCAATGCCGTAGATGTTTACATTTTTTTCGCGCAGAAATCCTTTGAGCATTTCGCCGCCCAAATCCTGCCCCACCACGGAAATCATTACCGGGCGTGCCCCCAATGCGGCCAGATTTACCGCCACATTGCCGGCGCCGCCGGCTACAAAAAATTCTTTTTTTACATCTACCACCGGCACTGGCGCTTCCGGCGAAATCCGGCTGACCGTACCTTTGATAAAATGGTCCAGCATAATATCGCCCACGACGATAATTTCCTGGCCTTCAAAATGTTTCAAAATCTCTTTCAAGCGTTTGGTTGGTATATCGTGCATACAATCTCCTGCTGTATTATTACACCATTATAGCTTTAATTGCGTTTGTATTCCAGTAGTTCGGCCGATACGCTGCCGATGAAAACTTCCGTTTTCATTTTGACCGGCATTTTATATTCATCGTCCGTCAGCCAAACCTTTAAACTTTTGCCTTTGCTGACAAAAATTCCTTCCCCTCTAAATTGCGGTTCCACTACGATACAGTCAAATTTGCCCGCGTCGGTTTTAACGGTTTCTTTTTTCAGCACTTTTACAACCAGCGGGTATTGCCGTTCGCGGTTGATGATGTCAAACACGATATCCTTGCCCACTTCCAGCTTTTGGGCCCGCACGAAATAGAGCGAAGAAAGCATATCCAGCACCTGCATATCCAACGGGCCGGAAATGATATGAGGATCCTCTTTTTTTTGCAGTTCCCCGTAAAAAAGCTTTTTGGGATAATCAAAAATCAGCCATTCGTCCCGCTTGTAGCCGCCCTCGCGCACGCTTTGCAAGTAGCCCAGGGAATAGAAATTTTCGGCGTCCAGCCAGGAATAGTTGATATCCCGCACTTTAAAGAAAGCGTCTATGACCGCGGCCGAAAAAGCCGTAGTTTGCAGTAAAAACGCCTTGCGGCCGTTGACGGTGGTCAGCCCGCGGTTTTTGATGTACGCCGTTCCGGCGCGGATAAAGGAATAATAAATGCCGTATTTAAGTTCTTCACCGCGCCAGGGGGCTGGGGTATCGTCCGGCAGGAGGGGTTCATAGGCCATCGGGTTTAACCGGCGGCCTTCCAGCGGGATTAAATCTTCATTTTCAAAAGAAACCCGGTCCGGTGCCGGCGCAGAAAGGGATTGGGCCGCCCGGGCGTTTTGAACCAGGTTTTGTGCATTTTGGATTTGTTCGGGCGTATCCGGCTGAGCGTTTAAATCGGTGCCGGCGTCGGGCAGGAAAATGGTTACTTCTTCGGGGGCTTGTTGTTTTTTGGCTGTTGGAGCGGGAGCGGGTTTTTCCGGCTCCGGAGCGGGGCGTGTTTCTTCCGGTTCACTATCCAGCGCATCGCGGGTTTCCGAAACGGCGGCCGGCTGCGGCTGCAGCGCGGGAACGGAAGTTGCTTCCGGGCGGCTGGCAGAACAGCCGGCCGCCAGCCAGCTGCCCAGCAAACAAACCAACAACAGACGGTTATGCTTCATAGGCGGCTCCGCTGTCTTTGGCGATAAAACGGGCCGCATTGAGCAGGTTGGAGGCCACTTTTTCGGGTTTTAAATCCGGATATTTTTTTAAATGATTTTTCCCGTTGGCGGTGGTTACCAATACCGATTTAAAGCCCAGGGCGTGGCCAAATTCCACATCGGCTTTTTTGTCGCCAATCATATAAGAGCGGGACGGGTCAATGCGGTATTTTTTAATCAGTTTAAGCCCTAACTTCGGCTGTGGTTTGCGGCAGGTGCAATTCTGTTCCGGTGCGTGCGGACAGAAAACGATTTCTTCAATAACGGCCGGTTTAAGCAGTTTTAACAGCCGGGCGTGCACGGCATTTACTTCTTTTTCGGTAAAATAACCGCGGCCGATACCCGATTGATTGGAAACAATAAAAAATTTAAATCCGCACTGTTGGAGCAATTTAAATGCGGCCGCCGCGCTTTGATAGGGTTTTACTCGGGCCGGGTCGCTTAAATAAGTGCCGGGTTTTTCGTGGATAATGGTGCCGTCCCGGTCTAAAAATACCGCTTTTAGCCCTTTCATACGCGTTCCTCCGGGTGGGCGGCCAGGTAGGCGTTTCCTTCGGCTTCGCGTTTCCAGCGGTTGTGCGCCCACAGCCACGAAGCCGGATTTTCACGAAGCCAATCCTCGTAGTAACCCACCAGGATTTTGGTAAATTTGCGGACATTATCCATACTGTATTCTTTCGGCGGATAGACAGGGTCCATTACTTCGGAAACGATCGTGCCGTCTTTCTCCCGCCACACGCGTACCGGGAACACCGGCACCTGCATTTTGATAGACAAAAGCGCCGTAATGGGGGAAAACGCCGCCGTGCGGCCCATAAAAGGAATCCATACTTCGCTGGAACCGGCGTTCTGATCAATTAAAATGCCCAGCATTTTTTTCTTTTTCAGCCAGCGCATGCAGGCAAAAAACGGTTTATCTTCGTAGTTGCTGTAGAAAGTGCGTCCGGTAAAGATATTGCGCAGCCGGTTGGTTTCTTCATCTACATACGGGTTATCTACGCGCTGGGCCAATACGGCTTTGTCCACCCCGTAAACGGCGCCGGCTAGTCCAAAGGCCTCCCAGTTGGTAAAGTGCCCGATGTGAATAATGCCGCCTGTATGATTTTGGGCGTTGAGCATTTTTTCTGCCCCGATGATACGGCTGTGTTTTTTAAATTCTTCGGGGGACATTTTGGTCAACTTAATAAATTCTGCCAAAATCCCGCCCATATTGCGCCAGGATTCCAAGGCCGTTCCGCGGGCTTGGGCTTCGGACATATCGGGGAAAGCGCGGCGAATGTCGTAAACAGAGCGGTTGAAGCGTTTTGGCATTACAAACCGAACCGCACCGGTGGCTGTTCTGCCCATCCATACCGCTAATTTATAAGGGAGCAGACCAAACAGCGCACAAAACAATTTGAGCGCAATATATTGCGCAAAATGAAACGGAGTTTTTTGAAAACGGGCTTTTTCCATATATACCCATTATAGCAAGTTTTGACGGAAACACTCCCGGTTTTGAAAGTGCTTGGGAAATGCTAAAATATATAAAATTGAATTTTTGGGGAAAGTATGGATTTATTAAAATTAAAAGAAGATTTGGAAGAAACCGCCCTGGGACGAGGAATTTTACTGGCGGCTTCTAAGATTTACGGTTTTGGCGCCTGGCTGGACCGGACGGCTTATGAAAACGGGTGGAAAACCTCCCGCAGTGTCAATTCCCGCGTAGTGTGTATCGGGAATATCACCGCTGGCGGCACTGGCAAAACAACGGCGGTATTGCTGGCGGCAACGACTTTGGCAAAAGAGGGAATCCGCGTGGCGATTGTTTCGCGCGGGTATAAGCGCCAGCAAAAGACGGACGAGCCAGTCGTTTTGTTTGATAACCCAGACGCAGACTGGCGCCTGGCCGGCGATGAACCTTTTATGATGAGCCGGGTGCTTAGCCAGTATAAGGTGCCGATTGTCATCTGCCCCAACCGGGCCGAAGCCGCCAACGAAGCCCTGCGGCGTTTTAAAAGTCAAATCATTTTATTGGATGACGGACTTCAGCACCACCGGCTGCGCCGGGACGCCAACCTTATTTTGGTGGACGCTAAAAATCCCTTTGGCAACGGGCATTTGCTGCCCTATGGTATGCTGCGCGAGCCGATGGACGCATTAAAACGCGCTTCGCTGGTGCTGTTAACCCACTGCGACCAGGTGTCCGAACGGCAGTTGGAGGATACGCGGGACCAGATTCGCCTGTATAACGATACGGTGGAAATTTTGGAAAGCGTGCACGAACCGGAGTATTATTTTGATATTTGCAAAACGCAAAAAATTGCTTTAACGGATATCAAAGGCCCGGCGGCGTGTTTCTGTGCGCTGGGGCACCCGGAAACTTTTGAAAAAACCCTGGAAAACCTGGGTCTGGAACTCAAACAAAAGTGGCGTTTCCCCGATCACCAGTATTATACCGAGCAGAATTTACGCACCTTTGAGGAAACACGCGGGAATCTGCCGCTGATTACTACCTTTAAAGATTTTGTGAAGTTTCCCAATAACTGGCGCGAAATTTTAACGAAAGATGTATATGTATTGTCGGTCAATTTAAAAATCCGCGGCGGTGAGAAAGAGTTTAATAAATTTACCGATGTGCTGTATCCAAAATTTTCCAAAATAAGCGGAAAATGATTTCAAGGTAAATCAAAAATCCCCGAAGCTTTGGCTCCGGGGATTTTTGATTATTCCCAAGAAGGCAAAAGGATTTGCCAAGTATTCAATCTTGAAACGCAAAGTATATGGCAAGTACGGGTTCGCTTTGCGTTACCGGTGTTTCCACAGCGCGTAACGGACGCGAAGTGGATTTTTCGCCGGGAACAATACTTTTAACAGCCGGTGTTTTCCCATGCGTTTATTCACACCGATTCGCGGAGTAAGCACGGGCGCTTTAAAATTTTCCGGAAGTATGCGGGCCGCTCGTTGGGCGTCAAACTCAGCGGCCGGCCAAAATGCAAAACCATTGGGTTTAAGCCCCAACTGGGTTTTTAAACGGAATAAACTTTCCCGTGCGCTATAAGAGGCGTATTCTTGCGGCCGCTGCGTTAAATCCTCCGCTTCCAATCCCAGCGCCCCAAAGCTGACAAGCCCGCTTTTTTGAAGAATTTTTAACTGTTTTTCGGTTAACAGGTTCTGCCACGGTTCCTGGTGCGGGTCCTGCCAGCCATTGTAAGTACTCATCAACGCGGGGGGAATAAATACCGCCGCCTGGGTTTGATGTTTCTCCAGCAAAGGGAAAATGTCTGTTATAAACGACTGATACCCACCCATAAAAGCCAGCAAAACGGGTTTTTGCGGCAGTTTGCCTTCGGCTATTTTTTCCAGCGAAACGGGAGTGAACCGGCGGCTTTTCAGCCGCTGCAGCATGGTTTCAAATGCGTGCGGATTAATCCACTCGTTTTTTAACCGGGAGTTAGGCGGCGGCGTACCGGCTTTTTCATAAACCAGCACAATCAGGGCGTGCGGTCGGCGGCGCAGAAAAAAATAAAAGACGGCCGCAGTGCACACAAAACCGACGAGTAAAAAAACATACATCATATTTAAAGTTTGCTCTGCCCGCGGGTTAACTGAAGGTGATAATCAAATAAGGTTTCTCCGCCTCGCGGGAAAGCGCGGCGCAGGGTAGATTTCCCTTTCCAGGGCCAGGGGTTGACGCCTTTTTTGGTGCTGAAGTCAAACAGATACCCCGCTTTAAACACTTGCGGGCGGACGCGTTTATCAAAACCGCCGGCGCCGTACGGATAGCAAAATGCCGTAACGGCGGCGCCCAGGTTCTCTTCTAAAATTTGTTTGCTGCGGGTAAGTTCCTGCACAATTTCATCATCCGATAAACTCCGCAGCCGCCGGTGCGAACAGGTGTGCGAACCAAAATCCACCAGCCCGCTGGCGCTCATTTCTTTGATTTGTTCCCAGGTCATATAGTTGGGGGAGTCTATGCGGTCGGTAATCAAAAAAATCAACGCGGGAATATTGTATTTTTTTAACAGGGGGAACAGATTTTCATAATTGTCGCGGTAGCCGTCGTCAAAAGTCAGCAAGACGGGTTTTTTGACCGAGGATTTGCTCGTGCGTTTGGCTTGTTCCAGCTCGGCTAGGGAAATTGGCGTATAGCCGTTGGCTTTTAAATATAAAATCTGCCGCTCCAGCATATCCGGCCGTACGGTAAAGGGGTATTGCTCGTCCTGCGGATCATTAAGCACCCCTACATGATGATACATCAGCGCTATAAGTCCCTTTCGTTTGGGCAGATACCAGGTTTTCCGCAGCTGCGGAAAACGCCAAAAAAGATAAATTACCAATGCCGCCAGGGCAAGCCAACAAATCATCATTTTTCGTTTTGCTCCTGCAATTGCCACAGTTTGGCATATTTTACCAGTACATAAAAGGTGGAAAAACTAGCCCACAAAAAGCCGCGCATTCCGTCCAGTATGCCCCATTTAAGTACATAGCGCTTAAAAAACTCAAACGGCAGTGTTACCAGCAAAAAGCATAAAGAAAAACGCCGTCCGTTTTGGTACATTTGTTCCGCCGCCAGCGAGGTGTATTTATTAAATTTGCGGAAATAGGTTTCAATAGTGTCATAAGAATAGTGATTAATCGGTTTTTTTAACTGGCCGATTTTTCCTTTTACTTCCAGCCCTTCATGCACCAGTCCCCCTACATAGCGGGCTTTTTGGGTGCGCACCAGCCGCAGGTGCTTTTCTTTATTTAAGCCGCTAAAACGCATTTTTTTACCCAAAAAATAATTGCAAAACGGAATGTCAAACCCGTCAAATTCGGTGTTTTGGGTAACATGGGCAATTTCCTCCTTTAATTCGGGGGAGAGGGTCTCGTCTGCATCTAAATTTAAAGCCCATTCGGAAGTTACTTTGGAAAGGGCAAAGTTCTTTTGATTGGTAAATCCGTCAAAGCCCCGGTCAAACACCTGGGCGCCCAGTTCCTGGCAAATGGCGGCGGTGCGGTCTTTGGAAAGGCCGTTTACCACTACCACTTCGTGCACGAGCCCTTTGGCGCTTAAAATACATTTGGCGATTTTGGCTTCTTCATTATGAGCAATAATAAAAAGGGTAATTCGCGGCGTTTTCATACGGCTATTGTAGCATTTCGGGCGGTCAAACAAAAGAGCTGTATAAAAAAGGGGAACCGCTGTAGCAGGGTTTGGGACTACAGCGGTTTGGATGAAATGGAAAGTATTTTCTATATTCTTACTATAACACTTAACTGCTTATAGAAAACAGGGTCTTTGGGCCTAAATTAAAAAAAATAAATGCCTATAAAAAACGGCGGCAGATGCCTAGAAAAAAATAGGACTAATGTTGTATAATTTTAGGACCTTAAACAAGGGGGGACAATATGAAAAAAATTTTATTCTTTTTAGCCACTGCCTGTTTGGCGGCATGCAGCACGCTGCCAACCTCTGCCGAGTACCTGCTGCGCGGAGATGGTTATTTTGAGGACGGGAAACCCCAAAAAGCCCTGCAGGCCTATAACCGGGCGTTGGAGTTGAACCCGAATAATTTGGAAGGGTATGCCTCGCGCGGGGCCGTGTATTTCTTTACCGGCGATTATGACCGGGCCGAAGCGGATTTTTTGCGCGTTTTGCAGGATAACCCTTTCCAGGCCGATGCTTATACCGCCTACGCCAGCACACTGGCCGCAAAAGGCGATTTTCAGAATGCACTGACGGTATTGGATTTGGCCCTGCAGCTTAAACCGGGCAAGCCGGAAATTTTCTTTTCGCGCGCCGGCGTTTATTTTATGCTGGGCCGCTATGAACAAGCCATTACCGATTATACTTCCGTTATCAACCTGCAGCCGGCGGCCGAAGTATATAACGCCCGCGGCGCCTTGTATGAACGAATGGGAAAGCACGATTTGGCCCAGAAAGATTTTGAAGAGGCCCAGTCCGGCCGAATGCCCGATAAATTAAATGTCTATTCTATGATTGATTGATTTTTTCGTCGGGGAAATAAAAAATTTGCACGGAGTGCGGCTCTTTTGTTATAATAAATACATAAGATTTGCGTCACCGTAGCTCAGCTGGTTAGAGCGAGCGTTTCATAAGCGCTAGGTCGGTGGTTCGATCCCACCCGGTGACATTTTTTTAACGCCTTTCTGTTACAGAAGGGCGTTTTTTTATGTCTAAAGACTTGTTTTTTCTGGAAAAACTTTCAAAAATGTACTATGATAAAAATACGGAGATATTATGCAAAAAACTTTCGCTGCTTTTTTGGTAATTTTTGGAGCTGCTTTGCCCATCTTTGCGGCTTCTACTTGTGAGTATCGGGTGGATAATCATCAAGATGCTACCACCCGCCAGCGCGTGGCCTATTGCTTAACGCCTGAACCCGAACGGGAACTGCCGCCGGGTCCGGCCTTGGTTTATTATTCCATTTCGTCTAATGAACCGCAAACCGAACCGGAAGAAAAAGCGGCTAAGCAAAAACCCGTCTATTTTGATAAAGACCAGGTGGCGGTCAATCAGTATTTTACCGATACGAGGAGTTTCCCCGCCTTTGAAAATGATACGCTTAGCGAACAAGAACGCGCCACCCTGCAAGAATTAGCCCGGCAGGACGCCGCCCAGGCAGCGGCCGTCCGCCGCCAGCAGCTGCTGGCGGCTGCCCAACAGCGCGCTCAAGTGGCATCGGCGCGGCGTGCCCAGGAACAGGCGCAAGCGGCTTCTAAACCCGCGGTTGTAAAATCGGCCGCAACAAATCAGTCCGCGTCCGAAAAAATTGAGCTGGGGGCGCCGTCTGTCCTTTCCGAAGAAGATGAAGCCGGTTTGCTGGCCCGAAAAGATAAGCCCAAACGATTTATGAAAGCGGTGCCTGAGGTGGCATCGGCTTATTCCATTAACGAATATGGCACGGCGGTACCCGGCGGTTATGCACCAGCCCAACAGCCGGCTTATGCACCGGCTTATGCAGATCCCGCCGCCGGTATGTCGCCGGATATGCAAGCTAATCCATACGCCGCCCCGGCGGACGGTATGCAGCAGCCCTATCAGCCGGCTGCTTTGCCGGGTCAGCCGGAGCCGGGCTATTCGGATTCCGCTGCCTATGTGCCCGAAAATGCGGCCCAAGTGCAGCCCTTATAACTTGACAAAGTGGCTTTGGGAGAATAGAATAATCTTATGCAAACATTACTGGCTTATTTAAAAAGACCGTATGCCGAAAAAGGGTTGATTCTCGGTACTGTAGATTTTCTGCTCAAACTCCTGGCGGTTTTCGTGTGGGGGTATTTGGCAGTCATCTTGTGCACCTTGTTTATTGATTCTATGATTTTGGATTACAATCCGCTGAACAAGCTGTGGTGGTTCTCGTATTGCTTTTTAATCTTTTTCGGGGCTACTTGGCTGGCGTATATCGTATTGTTTGTGCGTAATTATTACGACGAAGAAGAATAAAAAAGATTCCTTTTAAAAAA
The DNA here is from genome assembly GCA_944325225.1 of uncultured Elusimicrobiales bacterium. GTDB lineage: Bacteria > Elusimicrobiota > Elusimicrobia > Elusimicrobiales > Elusimicrobiaceae > Avelusimicrobium. The sequence continues at coordinate 11,979 of CALUZQ010000022.1, read as the reverse complement.
GCCCTCCGTAAGGAGGGCTTTTTTGATGGCTTTTAAGGGAATATAGGCGCTGTCTGTTTAACCGGCGGTCTTTTGCCGGGGGTGCTTTTTCTGTCTTTTAGGGACGGAAAAAGTTTTTAGTGCGGGCCAATATCTCACGCGCCGTTTGGCGGTCTTTTTTAAGCTGGGCGACCAAGGCGTCCAATCCGTTGAATTTGGTTTCGTCGCGTAATTTATCGGCAAACCAAACGGAAATTTTGCGCCCGTAGATGCTTTGATGAAAATCAAAGATGTTTACTTCCACCAGCGGCAGACACGAATGAATGGTATTGACCGTCGGCCGGAAACCGATGTTGCAAAATCCGTCATAATAGGACCTCCCCACCCGCACTTTTACGGCAAATACTCCCAGCGGCAGAATTTTATAAATGCCGGTATCCAAGTTAGCGGTAGGAAAGCCCAGCTTGCGGCCCAGTTTGTGCCCTTGAACGACGGTTCCCGTTAAATCATACGGACGGTTTAACAAATAGTTTACTCGTTCTATATCGCCCATGGCCAGCGTTTTGCGGATTAAGGAAGAGGAAATTTTCTCTCCGTTTAATTGGTAAAACGGCACCACTTCAAACGGGATTTGGCGTTGAGTACACTCCCGGCGCAGAAAATCCGCATCTCCGCGGCGATTTTTGCCAAAGGCAAAATCTTGCCCAATAATCAGCCCGCCCATTTGATATTTTTTGAGCAAGATATTTTCAAAAAAATCCATCGGTTCCAGCTGCCGGCACGCCGCAAAATTAAGTGCGGCGGCGGGAATCCCCAACCTTTTTAAAAGTTCTTTTTTCTCCGGCGGAGTGGATAAAACCGTCATTTCCGGGTGCGGCGCCAATAAAGTTTTAGGGGGGAGCGGAAAGTACAGCGCCAGCGGTTTTTGCAGGTACCGCACGGCCAGGGTTTCCAACCGGCCAAACAGATAGCGGTGGCCGATGTGCACCCCGTCAAAAGTCCCGATTGTAATAAAATTTTTTAGGGTCATAAGCCAATAGGTTGTACGCGGCTGTATAAAACGCCGGTTTCGCAATTTTTTAATAAATTTCCGTCAAAGGCCTGCTGCACTTGATACGGGCCGATTTCCAGCCGGCGCAGGGCCGTCAAATGCCCGGCACAGCCCAATTTTTCGGCCAGCATGTATCCCAACGAACGGACATAAGTGCCGCAGGAACAATGGACGGTAAATTCAATTTCGTCCGGCGCGCTTAGCCGAATATCCTGCCAGCGGACGGTTACTTGGTTGTAGCGCCGTTCCATTGCGGCTCCTTGGCGGGCCAGATCGTACATATGTTTCCCGCCGATTCGTTTGGCGCTGAAAAAAGGAATGGGCTGTTCTATCACGCCGCTAAGCAGCTGGGCGGCTTGGCTGACTTGTTTGGCGGTTATTGCGGGAACAGGCGTTTGGCGAATGATTTGGCCGTAAGCGTCCCAGGAGTCCGTTTCCGCGCCCAGTTTTAAACGCGCCCAATAAGTTTTAGATAATTTTAAAAAGGTGTCCTGCCGGCGGGTGGCTTCCCGCCCGACTAATAAAATTAATAATCCGGTGGCCATAGGATCCAATGTGCCGCTGTGGCCGATTTTTTTGGTTTGTAAGATCCGCCGAGCGATAGCAATGATATCGTGCGAAGAAAAATCCGCCGGTTTATCTATCAGCAAAAGCCCGCTTCGGAGCGGTTCAGCGGATATCTTTAACGGCGTCATACACTGTTTTGGCCAGGTCGTCGGCTACTTCGTTGACGGTTTTGCCGGTAATTTTAAAACCCGAAGCCCGCGCGTGCCCGCCGCCGCCAAAAGTTTGGGCAATTCGGCTGACATCTATCCCGCCGCGGGAGCGGAGGTTGACGGACACTTTGTCCGGCTCCTCTTTAATTAAGGCGGATACTTCCACACCGGGAATCATCGTCGGCTGGCTGACAATCCCCTGCGTTTGGGCGGGGGTGGCACCGAAGGTTTCAAAATCGCGTTGGGTTAAAATGATTTGGCTGTATTTGTTGTCAAAGCGCATTTCCATTTTTTCCAATGCGCGGCCCAGCAGTTTTAGTTCAATATACGATTTCGTAAAATAAATAACCTGGTTAATTTTATCCACATTCGCGCCCAAGGCCACTAATGCAGAACCCACCCGCAGGGCTTCGGCGGTGGTATTGGAATGCACAAAACGCCCCGTGTCCGTTACAAGCCCGGTATAGAGGCAGGTGGCTTCGTCCGGGGTGGGGAGAAGGGGTTGTTCGGCGTCGGACTGTTCGTAAAGCTGAAAGATGATTTCGGCGGTGGAGGAGGCCTTGGAATCTATGTGGTTTAGGGTTCCGTAGGCATCGCTTACGAGGTGATGGTCTATATTAATTAAGGTTGTGGCCTGGGTCAGCACGCTTTCCAAATCTCCGCCGCGCTGGCGGTCGGAACATTCTAGAAGCAGGACGGTGTCAACGACTGGCTGTTGCGGCAAAATCCCTACATGAATTTTGGAAAGGCCGGGCAGAAATTTTAAATCGTTTCCGACGGCCGGCGCGGCATAGGCGTACACGGTTTTACCCAGCCGTTCCAAGAGGGAAGTCATCGCTAGGGTGCAGCCCAGGGAGTCGCCGTCCGGGTTTAAGTGGCCGGCAATAAAAAATTTTTTACCGGCGCGCAGGGCTTCCCAAATTTTCTGCAAGCTTTCTTCCCTATTTTTCATCGTGTTTTTCCTTTTCAATAATTTGGAAAATAGCTTCCACGCGCGATGCTTTTTCCGGCGTGTCATCAAATTCAAAACTAAAGGATGGAATCCTTTTTAAATGCAGCCGACCGCGCAGTTTGGCGCCGATTTCTTTGCGCAGCAGGGAGAGCGCTTCCTGCGTTTTTTTCTTATCTTCCGGACTGCCAAATACCGAGAAAAATACCTTGGCATTGGCTAAATCTTTAGAAAGCCGCACTGCCGTAATCGTAACAAAACCACCAAAATCGCCGTTAGCGGCCATTTTGGTAATAAGAGTGTTAATTTCTTCCAGGAAAAGGGTTTCCAACCGTTTAATTCTGTCTATCATAGTTTCATTATAGCATTTTACTTTCCGGCTCAAAAAATACTTGAAAAAGTTTTTAAATATATTTAAACTATATTTTATAGACGCGTTTGGGCGCGTTCATCTTACAAAAAGGAGATGTATTTATGAAAAAAGGTTTTACCTTAATTGAATTGCTGGTGGTTGTATTGATCATTGGTATTCTGTCTGCGGTGGCGTTGCCGCAATACACCAAAGCGGTGGAAAAATCCCGCACGACCGAAGCACTTACTTTGCTGGGGAACTTGCTGAATGCGGAACAAATCTACAAAATGAGCACTGGTTCTTATACCGATGACTTGACTTTGTTGGATTTGCAAATGCCTGGCGTAACCGGTACGACTAAACAAACCACTACGCTGACCAAGAACTTTCAGCTTTCAATTCCCGTGGCTACGGCTACCACTTTCTTGGCGGTTGCCCAGCGCGGCCAGGTAAGCGGAACTTCTTTTACGGCTTCCACTACGGACGATACGAAATATACCATTAATGCCTCTATTGATGCAAACGGCAATATCCGCCGCTGGTGCGAAACTGCCAAGCCGACGGCTGTGCTGACGGCTGATAAAACTTCCGGGGCTTCCGCCATTTGCAAATCTATTGCCAATGGTAATGCCGGCGGAATGATTAAATAGAAGTATTTAAATTAGTCAAAATCCGGGCTGTTTAAAACAGCCCGGATTTTTTTAAGGTTACAATGTGTTTTTCCCCGGGCGTATGCCGGGGATATTTTTTGAAAAAATGAGGATAGCGTTTAAAGCGCTTGACTTGTTTTTTTTTTTGATAAATTAGCTGTTGAGAAAAATGAGTTTTTCTTAGCCAAAATGCCAAATAGACGGCAAAATGATTGATTAAGGAGCCCTTATGAAGCGAGGATTTACTTTAATAGAATTGTTAGTAGTGGTATTGATTATTGGTATCCTTTCGGCGGTAGCGCTGCCGCAGTATACCAAGGCGGTAGAAAAATCCCGCATTACCGAGGCCCTAATAATTATGAAAAAAATGGCTGATAATATAGACTTATGTTATTTAGCAGATCCAGGAGGCAGTTCTTGTGTGGATATGGCAACAGAGGGACTTGAACAGATGAATCCGAATGGTTCTGGCCAATTTAATACAAAATATTTTGCGTTTGCTCCTTATTTTGGTCCTATGGTAATAGCACAAAGACTTACGGAGGATTATACGATTTTTCTAATAACTCAAACAGCTGTTAAGTTGGAATCTACGCCTATTGCTGCAGATGAGATGCGGGCCTGTATCCCCCAAACAGACGAAGGGGAAAGAATCTGCCGTTCATTAGGGGGGCGATATGCGGCGGATGTGTACAATTCCGGTCCGGGATATTTCTTTTAAGGTTACAATGTGTTTTTCCCCGGGTGGTATGCCCGGGGATATTTTGAAAATAAAAACAAGGATAGCGTTTAAAGCGCTTGACTTGTTTTTTTTTTTTGATAAATTGGCTATTGAGAAAAATGAGTTTTTCTTAGCCAAAATGCCAAATAGACGGCAAAATGATTGATTAAGGAGCCCTTATGAAGCGAGGATTTACTTTAATAGAATTGTTAGTAGTGGTATTGATTATTGGTATCCTTTCGGCAGTAGCACTGCCGCAATACACCAAAGCGGTGGAAAAATCCTATGCAACGGAAGCAATAACATGGCTAGGAAATATGGTAAAGGCGGAACAAGTTTATAGACTCGCCAATGGCACATATACCTTGTATATTAATAGATTGGATGTTGATTTTCCAGGAATAGCTAATATTCAAGGGGACACAACTTTTTTTCGTGTCAATAATTTCCGAATAGCTGTGCAGGAGGCCAATACAGTACAATTTAAGTTAAGAGCAAAAAGAACAACCAGAACTGGGGGAAATAAAACAGGAGATTCGGCCTATGTGTTAGTCGTTAGCGTTGATCAGAATGGGAATATCACCCGTAGTTGTGTGGGGGCGGAAAAAACCTGTAAAGTAATTGGCAGCGGGGCCGTCTGTTCGTCATCGGGTACGAATAAAGATTGGTGCTACGACCCAACGGGAAGTTATTGATAATTATTTCTTAATTCGATTCACATAAAAAGCCCCGGGCCGAAGCCCAGGGTTTTATGTTTCAATGCTTAGTAGTTGGGAGAAGAATTAAGTTACATCTTAATTCTTCTCGTTACATTATCCCGTACTACATAAAAAGCCCCGGGCCGAAGCCCAGGGCTTTATGTTTCAATGCTTAGTAGTTGGGAGAAGAATTAAATTACATCTTAATTCTTCTCGTTACATTATCCTTGCGGAAACATTCAATCACATCGCCTTCCGCAACGCCTTTGAAGCCCTCAATCAGGATACCGCATTCGTAGCCCTTTTCCACTTCTTTTACATCGTCTTTGAAGCGTTTTAAGCCGCCAATTTTACCGTGGCCGACTTCTTCTCCGTTGCGTTTGACGCGCACTTCATAGCCGCGGATAATGGTGCCGCTGTCCACGAGTGAACCCGAAATCAAGCCGGAGCTTAATTTCATCACCTTCTTGATGGTGGCCGTACCCACGATCGTTTCTACTACATCGGGTTCTAATAACCCTTCCATAGCGGCTTTGATATCTTCCAATAATTCAAAGATAATTGTATAGCGGCGAATTTCTATGCCTTCGCGTTCGGCTTCGGCCTGGGCTTTGTGTTCCACATCTACATGGAATCCAATCACTACGGCATTACTGGCTTTGGCCAGCAGAATGTCCGACTCGTTCACATTCCCCGGCGCGGAAAGGATAATATCCAATTCCACTTCGTCCGACGGAATGCGCAGCAACGCGTCTTTGATGGCTTCAATGGAGCCCTGCACATCGGCTTTCAAAATAAGCTGCAGTTTCTTGACGCGGTTTCCATTTTCGTCATTCTTGCCCAAGCTCATCAAGGACATTTGCTTTCGGTGGGCCTGCGAATCTTCTTTCTGCGCCAGTTTGCGTTTTTCGGCTGCATAGCGGGCTTCTTTTTCGCTGGGCATAATATAGAGCGTATCGCCCACTTGCGGCGGTTCCCCGTTAATGCCCAAAATTTCGGCCGGCACGCTTGGGCCAATTTTCTGATATCGCTGGGAATTTTCGTCAATCAATGCGCGAATGCGCCCATAGTTCGTGCCCACGATAAACGGATCGCCCACCTGCATCGTGCCTTTTTGCACCAGCACAGTGGCCACTACGCCGCGTTTATTATCGCGCTTGCTTTCCAAAATGACGCCTACGCCAGGCCGGTCCGGATTGGCTTTGAGTTCCATCATTTCCGCCTGGAGAGCAATCATTTCCAGCAGTTTATCAATGTTGATGTGTTTCTTGGCGGAAATTTCCACAAAAATCGTGGTTCCCTGCCATTCTTCGGGCACCAAACCGCGGGCGGCCAAATCCTGTTTTACCCGGTCCACATTGGCGCCGGGCAGGTCAATCTTGTTGACTGCCACAATAATCGGTGCGCCGGCGGCTTTGGCGTGCTCCATAGCTTCAATAGTCTGCGGCATAATACCGTCCGTAGCGGATACCACCAATACCACAATATCGGTGGCTTGGGCTCCGCGGGCGCGCATAGCGGTAAATGCTTCGTGTCCGGGAGTGTCCAGGAAGGTCAAGGTGCCGCGCGGCGTGGTAACGCGGTACGCGCCGATATGCTGCGTGATTGCGCCCGCTTCGCCCGCTACTACATTGGATTTGCGGATAGCGTCCAACAAGCTGGTTTTGCCGTGGTCCACATGGCCCATAATGGTAATAACCGGGCTGCGCGGTTTTAAAGATTCGGGATCGTCCGGCGTTTCCATAAGCGCCACGGTTTCTTTGGCTAAATCTTCTTCTTCCATTTGCGCTTTGAAGCCGCATTCGTCAACGATTAACTCTATCATATCTTTTTCCAAGCGTTGGTTAATCGTAGCGAAAATACCCATCATCATCAGCTTTTTGATGAAATCATTGGTTTTGATATTCATCTTTTCAGCCAACTCTTTTACGGTCGGCTGACCCACAATGCGGATACATTTCGGGTCCGGCTGCGGTTGTTTGGGGGCTTGCTGTTCTCCGTGGTGGTGCCCATGGCGCGGGCCTTGCGGCCGAGGGTTTTCCGGTGCCGGTTTAGCGTGCTGAGCCGGTTGGGGCTGCTGCTGGGCCGGAGCCGGTTTTGCGGCGGGTGCCGGTTTAGAAACTGCCGGAGCCGGCTGCAGCGCAGGTTTTGGTTCAACAGCCGGTTTGACGGGTTCCGCCGCCGGTTTCGGCGCAATTGGGGCCGGTGCCGGTTTTTGGTCGGCGGGCCGGGGTTCCAAAACGGGTGCCGGTTTTGCCGGTGTAACGGGTGCCGGAGCCGGTTGGGGAGCGGACGCAGTTACGGCCGGTGATTCTTCCAGTTTAGCCGTAGTTTTTTTGACGGTTGTTTTTTTAACCGTGTTTTTTTTGGCAGCCGTTGTTTTGGCCGCAGTTTTTTTAACCGTGGTTTTTTTGGCAGCCGTTGTTTTAGCCGTAGTTTTTTTTACCGTGGCTTTTTTAGCACCTGCTTCTTTGGCTGCGGTTTTTTTAGCAGCCGGTTTTTTCTTGGTGGAGGATTCCTCTTCGGTATTAGTTGTTTTCTTGGTTGTCATCTACGGCCTCCTGCCCTTGATCAGCGGTTTGCTTTTCCGCTATATACTTCTTGGCGCCTTCAATAATTTTGGCAGCCGTTTTTTCACCAATTCCTTGCACGGTAGAAAGGTGTTCTATATCCAAACCGGCAATTTGTTCCACGCTGGTAAAACCGGATTTTTGCAATACTTCAGCCATTTTGGGGCCAATCCCTTCCACATCGGCCAGGGCAGCTTGAACCGCGTCGGACGCTTCTTTGCCTTCCTGCGCTTTTTGCGATTCGCTCTTTACTTCCAGGTTCCAGCCCGTCAGTTTAGAGGCCAGTTTGATGTTCTGCCAATCTTTGCCAATCGCAATAGCCAGTTGGTCGTCCGGCACGATGACGGTGGCTTTCTTTTCGGCTAAACTGTCAATTTTTACAAAGTCGGCTTTAGCCGGCGCCAGCGCGTTCATAATGACGGTGGAAATATCGTCGGAATAGTTAATCAGGTCAATGCGTTCGCCGGAGAGTTCATTCATGACCGCGCGAATGCGGATTCCGCGCATGCCTACGCAGGTGCCGATGGGGTCAATTTTGCTGTCAATGCTGGAAACCATCACCTTGGCCCGGAAGCCGGGGTCGCGCTGGATATTTTTGATTTCTACAATACCTTCATTGATTTCCGGCACTTCTACCTTGAACAATTCTTCCAGGAATTTGCCGTTGGCGCGGGAGAGAATGACATAAGGCCCGCGCTGGCCTTTATCCATTTTGTAAGCGGCGGATTTATAGCGCGAAAGAACCGGATCGTCGCCCACGGCCGCCAGGTCGTTTTGGTTCATTACTTTGGCAATCACCGCTTTTACGCGCGAACCGTTGACATAGCGTTCTTTTTTAATTTGTTCGCAGTAGGGCAAAATAGCTTCTACTTTGCCCAGGTCCACGATGATGTCCCGGTCGGAGAAGCGGCGCACGGAACCCGTTACGACTTCGCCTTCGCGGGGTTTAAATTCCTTGTAAAAGTTATCGCGTTCAATGCCGCGCACTTTTTGAATGAGCACCTGTTTGGCAATTTGCGCCGCAATACGGGAGAAATCTTCCACTTCCAGCGTAATGGTTACTACATCGCCCGGTTTGGGGTTTTTGAGGTGTTTTTTGGCGGCTTCCACATCAATTTCCATTTCCGAGTTGCTGACGACTTCCACCACATTTAAAGTTTGAAACGCCTTGATGGATCCGTTTTCCACATCTATTTTAGCGCTGATCTGGGCGGTTTTGCCCAGGTTTTTGCGCAAGGCGGAAACCAGGGCGTCCTCAATAGTTTTTAAAATATCTTCCCGTTTGATGTTTTTTTCTCTTTCGAGTCCTTCCAACGCCAATACTAAATCTTTAGCACTTCCTTCCATTTTTATTCTCCTTTTTATACCGGGCTTGGGCCGCGGCGGGGTTAAAATTCAAGAACGGGGTCCAGGTTGGCCTTCTTGATGTTATCGTATGAAAAGCGAAATTGGTTGGTTCCGTCGTCCAATACGAAAGCGTCGTCATCGGCTGAAGCGATGATGCCGGTAAAAGAACCGCGCCCTTCCAACGGTACCTTGAGCACGATTTTTACGCGCTGCCCGGTAAAGCGTTTAAAATGAGCCGGTTTTTTAAGTACGCGCTGTACGCCGGGGGAGGATACCTCCAGGATATAAGCGCCGTCTATTAAATTTTCCATTTCCAAAATAGAATCTATTTTGTCGGTCAATTCTCCGCAGTCGTCCAGCGTAATCCCGCCGACTTTATCTACAAAAAATTGCAAAAGTTTCTTTTTCCCTTGGTGTTGGATAACCAAATCCACCAATTCTACCTGTTGGCTTTCCAGTTGTTTAGCCACGGTTTCTTCTATGGTTTTCGGGTCTCTCATGCCTGCTCCTTGGGGTAGCTTATTTAAGGAAAGAGCGACTTGTTGCCAAGTCGCTCTTTCTAGTACATTACTATCATATCATTCTACAAAAGAGTTGTCAAGCGTTCTTTTCGTGAGGGGGCGTGCTGTTTTCTATTGTAACAAATTGCAAGTGGGGAGCGCTAAAAGAGCCAGCGGAAACTAATCACTTTTTGGCGTTGCGCGGCGGAGAAGCGTTATCTAAAATAATTAGGCACCCGAAGCCATTTAAACGGGTTATAACCAAAGAAGGGGGATAGAATGAAAAAAATGTCAGTTCTTGCGGCTTGTGCGCTTTTAAGTGCTACGGCCGCTTTTGCCCAGCAAGGCAAAATGAGTGCTGCCGCTTACCAGCAAAAAGCCGGTGCGGCCGCCACCCAGCAGGCCAATGAGGCCTCTTTAAAGAAAGGGGAACCTCAGTTAAAAATCAATAGAACGACTACGACTACCAGCGTGTACGATTCGTCCGTACGCGACAAAAGAGGCACGACGGACTCCGTCATCGTGGAACAAAGCGTAACCAACGCTCAAGGTCAAACCACCACGGACGGCGCCGTGTATGAAAGCTATACGCCCAGCAAAGCCGCGCTGACCAACGAAAACAGAATGGAAGTTTCTATTGCGGCGGGGCAGACCTACAGCTATAACAAAGACAACCGCAACGACCGCTATGGTTCTAACGGCATGGCGGGGAATGTGAATATGCTGTGGCATATGTCGCCCAATTTTGCCCTGGGGCTGGATTATATGGCTTTGCACCCCAGCAACAAAACCTATAACCGCGACGGTGAAGCCCGCAATTATGACGATATTTATCTGCACGCCATTTCGCTGGCGGGCAAATATACGCTTAACGCCTGGGACAGCTGGCGCGTCTATATCCCCATGGGTTGGGGTATGATGAACGCCCGTATGAAAGCCAATTCCGATATGGCCCGCTCCAGCCAGGATAAATGGGGTACCGGGTTCTATGCCGGCTTAGGGCTGCAGTATGATATTACCGACGATTTATTCGCCGGATTGGAATACCGCTATACTTATGCGTTTATCAGCGACAGCGATCTTTCCGCTTACGGACGCGATAAGGATTTGCAATATCATTCCGCTTTCCTGCGCGTAGGTATGCGGTTTTAGCAGATAGATATAATGCGTAAAAAAGGGACCCCTAAGAGGGTCCCTTTTTTAATGGTTAAAACCTTGGATTTGCCGGGGATATTAGAAAATCTCCGGCAGTTGATAAGTATTTCCGGCTGAAAGATTAGCCAGCCCATGCGGACGGAAATTAAATCCAGCGCGTATAGACGCGGGCGGTTTCTTTGCCGTCTGACTGGCGGATCAGCGTGTGCCAAAAAGCGTTTTCGCCGCAGGGGTATGCCACCACAGTTATTTTTTCGCCGGCGCGGCATTCATTTTTAAAAGACAGTAAAATTCGGTCCAAGCGTTTTCCGGCCCGTATTTCGGCGGGAACGCTTTGTATGGCCCAAGCGGCGTAATGGGTGTTATTGACATGGGCATTGAGGTCCAAATCTTCTTCCCGGGTAATAATTTCTAAAGTGTGTGCGGGCGCTTCGGCCGGCAGCGGCGCTTTAAAATTTTCTTCCGGTTCCAGCTCTTTGGGTTGGGCGGGATTAAGATCCAGCAGGTGCTGCGGCGTGCGGACCAGGCGGCGTTTGGCAATATCTATAATGGCCCACCACGAGGATCCTTCAAACAGGGGAGTACCGTTTTCGCCGTAAACCGTAAATTGCCGGCGGCTGAGCAGCCGGTCGGAATAAACATGCCGGGTATTTACGGTTACATCTTGCAGTTTGATGTTGGTTTGTAAGGCGCGGGCCTGCATATGGGTAAGAATCCAGGTCTGGTTGTTTTTTATTAAATCTTTCCAGCCAAAGCCCAGCTGGGCGCTGTCTAAAGCGGCGGCTTGTTGAAAGTATTTTAAAAAGGCCGTGGCGGGGATTTCTCCGCCGGCGTCTAATTCGTCAAAGCGAACTTGGAAAACTTTTTCTATCATACTTGTATTGTACTTTTTTAATACGAAAAAGTATGGTGTATATACTGGGATTTGTTTAATCCTATAATGGACCGTAGGAAGCGGAGAATCCCGGTGAAAAATTTTTCTGGCGCCAGAAAATTTTCACTATCGTTTTATAAATGTACTTTTCCCGTCGGAGAAAAGTACCAAAAAGAGTCCGCCCCAGGCAGGGGCCGCCCGCCTCTGGCAGAAATATCCTTAACTCGTCGTTTCCCTAATGCGTAAGTATCGTAATTAGCGAAACCCTGTTCAAGCCGGAGCCCCGTGGCCTGGAAGGGCTGTTGCGCCAGGGCGCGACAGTGCGGAAATAGGGTGGCTTAAACTTATCGTGTTAATGGGCATAGAGTAGGGCTGGGCGGCTCGCCCCTTGCCTCGTTTTTTTTTTTGATAAATTTT
>CALUZQ010000021.1 GCA_944325225.1 uncultured Elusimicrobiales bacterium | reverse complement strand
TTTTTTTAGTGGCTTGGAACAAATCAATGCGGCTGCATAAATCTTCCAACGATTTATAGGGGCCGTCTTTTTCGCGTTCCCGCACGATGGAAAGGCAGCCCTCTTCCCCGGCGTTTTTAATGGCTTCCAGCGCATAGCGGATATATTCTTTGCCGTCAATTTTTTCTACAGCAAATTCCGGCTGGGATTTATTGATATCCGGCGGCAGAATTTCAAACCCCATGCTGCGGGCTTCTTCCAGGTAAGTAACGATTTTATTTTCTTTATCGTCCGCGCCGATGGCGTTGTGGCCGATTTCGTTGGTCAGTGCCGCGCACATAAATTCAATGGGATAGTTGGCTTTTAAATACGCCGTTTGATACGATACCAATCCGTAAGCAAAGGAGTGGGATTTGTTAAAACCGTATCCGGCGAAGGCCTTCATTTGTTCGTAAATATGATTCGCGGTTTTTTCGGGGATATGGTGTTCTTTGCAGCCCTCCACAAATTTTTTGCCGAATTTTTCCATTACATCTAACTTCTTTTTCCCCATAGCTTTGCGCAGGGTATCGGCCTCGCCGGGGGTAAAGCCGCCCAGCCGTTTGGAGATCTCCATAATTTGTTCCTGATACACCATACAGCCGTAGGTGTCTTTGAGGGCCTCTTCCAACAGCGGCGTTTCATAGACGATTTTTTCCTGCCCGTTTTTGCGGCGCACGAACATATCCATCATACCCGATTCCATCGGTCCGGGGCGGTACAGCGCCACCAAGGCGGACACATCGCTAAACTGCGTGGGTTTTAGCTTTTTAATCAAATCCCGCATGCCGCCGCTTTCTAATTGGAATACCCCCAATGTTTTGCAGGCGCATAATAAATCGTAGGTTTTTTTATCGTCCAAGGGGATTTTGTTAATATCAAAATTGGGATCATGGCGCTGGCGGATCATTTTTTCGGCGCTGTCTATGACCGTGAGGGTGCGCAGCCCCAGGAAGTCCATTTTCAGCAGTCCCAGGTTGGAGCAGGGTTCTCCTTCAAACTGGGTAGTAATGGCGTCGCGGGAGCCGCGCGAAAGCGGCACATATTCGGATACGGCTTCTTTGGTAATCAACACGCCGGCGGCATGTATTCCGGTATGTCTTTTTAATCCTTCCAGTTTGCGGGCCATTTCATAGAGCCGTTTGCTTTGGGGATTTTTTTCTATTTCATTTTTAAGTTCGTTGATTTCCAACGCTTTTTCCAGCGTCATTTTGGGGTCGTTGGGAATCATTTTGGCAATACGGTTTGCGTCGGCCAGCGGGACTTCCATGGCGCGGGCGACATCTTTCAGCACCAGTTTGGCTTTCATAGTTCCAAAAGTGATGATTTGAGATACCTTGTCGTTGCCGTATTTGCTGCGTACATAGTCAATTACCCGTTCGCGCCCGGCGTCGGACATATCAATATCCAAATCCGGCATGCTGATACGGTCCGGATTTAAGAAGCGTTCAAACAGCAGTTTATTTTGAATGGGATCTATGCGGGTAATGTCCAAGCTGTAGGCCACCAGCGATCCGGCGCCAGAGCCGCGGCCGGGGCCTATTGGGATTCCGTTGGCGCGCGCCCAGTGGATAAAATCCTGCACGATGAGGAAATAACAGTCAAACCCCATGGTGATAATAACATTAAACTCGTATTCCAGCTGTTTCCAGTAGTGATCCGGCACTTGGCCGTTCATTTTTTTAGTCAGCCCTTTGCGGCATAAATCTTTAAAATATTCGGCCGAGCTGGAAAATTCCGGCGGAATGTCAAAATTAGGCAAGATAAATCCGTGTTTGGGGAATTCCAAATTGCATTTTTCGGCGATTTCCAGCGTATTGGAGCAGGCCTCGGGCGTGTGGGAAAAGAGCGCGCACATTTCTTCGGGCGATTTGAAATACAGCTCGTGGGACATTTTCATCCGGTGCGGATCGTTGAGAGTTTTGCCCGTGGAAATGCAGACATGCACATCATGCGCTTCCCACTCCTCTTTTTTTTCGTAGTGGCAGTCGTTCGTGGCCACAACGGGGATTCCCGTCCGTTTGGCGACATCTTTTAAAAGCGGCAAGGCCTCTATTTCTTCGCGGATACCGTGGTCCATCAGTTCAATATAATAGTTGCCTTTGCCGAATATATCCTCGTATTCTTTGGCCAGCCGGCACGCTTTTTCAAAGCCGCCTTCTTCGCGCACATATTGGGACAGAAACCCCTTTAAACAGCCGGAAAGGCATAACAGTCCGCCGCTGTATTGGGCCAGCAGTTCCTTGTCTATGCGGGCGTGATAGTAGTATCCGTCCACCCAGGCCAGGGAGTTTAATTTTACCAGGTTCTTATATCCTTCGTGGTTGCGGACCAGGATTGTCAAGTGGCCGGTGCGGGATTTATCTCTTTCGGTATATTTCCCCTCGGTGATATAGAATTCGCAGCCGATAATGGGTTTAATGCCGGCGGCGCGGGCGGAGTCATAAAAATCCAGCGCTCCGTACATATTGCCGTGATCGGTCATGGCCATAGCAGGGATTTTTTGGGCGGCCAAACTCTGCAAAAAGCGGGAGGGCTTGTGGTTTTCCGATACCCGCAGCATACCGTCTAACAGCGAGTATTCGGTGTGGTTGTGCAGTTGTACAAATTCGGCCATAGAAGCAAAATCCTTATTAAAACGAGGGTTGGGCGTAAAAAACGCGCGGGACCGGCAGGTCCAAATGTTATAAGATAGTTATATGAAACATTATAGTAAATTAAAAGAAACAAAAATTTCTTCCAAAACGCTGTTCCGCGGCGTATTGGGCGTGAAATTAGACGAAGTAAAATTGCTCAACGGGCGCACCTCTACGCGGCTGTATTTTGACCACCGCGGCGCCAGCGGGATTTTGCCCATAGAAGACGGCTGCGTCTATCTGGTACAGCAATACCGCTATCCGATTCGCCGGGCCACCTGGGAAATTCCGGCCGGCAAGCGCGAAAAAGGGCAAAGTTTTTTGGCGTGTGCGCGGGCGGAGCTCAAGCAGGAAACGGGGCTGACGGCCAAGTCGCTTAAAGAAATTATGGTCTTTCATCCCTGCAACGCTTTTTCCAACGAGGAACAGCACTTGTATTTGGCTACCGGGCTGACGCGCGGCAAAGATCAGCCGGACGAGGACGAATTTTTAAACCTGCAAAAATTCCCGCTCAAGAAGGCCTACCAAATGATTCAAAAAGGCGAAATTACCGACGCCAAAACGATTCTTACCCTGCAGTGGTACCAACTGCACGAAAAGTAAGCCGATTCGCGGTTGTTTTTAAACCCGCCTGCGGGCGGGTTTTTTGTGCCGAAAATTCCGGCTGAACCGGGGATATGTATATGGGGCGCCCCGCGCCGTTGCTGTTGACTTGCTGACCTGGCGGCTGGCCGGGTTTACCTGTTATTGTGTCCACCGGGCGGTTCGCGGCCGGCGCCGTTGTTTGGTTGCCAGGATGCTATTTTGCAAAGAGATTGACTTGGTTTTTTTTTTTTTGATAAATTTTGCGTATGAACAAAACTTATCAAAAATCATTCCCCGGCGAAAAAAACGCCGGATTTACGCTCATAGAGCTATTAGTGGTCGTTTTAATTATTGGTATTCTGGCCGCCGTTGCCCTGCCGCAGTATCAACGCGCGGTAATGAAAGCCCGATATACCAAGGCCATCATATGGACCAAAGCCGTCAAAGATGCCTTTGAACTATATTATTTGGCGAATGGAGCATATCCCAGTAAGTTTGATGATGTGGATATCAATGTTCCGACTTTGCAGTTGGCGAAGGGACTACCGTTTCTTCGGGTTGTTGAGGGGGGAAAGGAAATTGGAACAATGTGGTATCTTACCTCTGGCGGCGGAATGCTGGAAATGAAGTTTAAGAGCGATCCTGTTTTTGGCGAATTACAGTATTATATGATGCTGGATCATTCCCAGTATCCCGGAGAAAGATATTGCGGCTTTTATGGTGTTACGAGTGAAGCTAAAATAGCTGCGGCTACAGGATTCTGTAAGGGAATGGGGGGAACGCCGGCCCGTAATATACCGGGCTATTCTTCTCTGTATGAGCTTTTTTTATTACCATAGTTAGAAGAGGATCCATTAAAAGTTTTGGCTGTGGACGGGCTCTTTTTTTAGGAGCCCGTTTTGCTGGGGTTTGCGTTGCCGTTGTCGGAAATTAAGCCATGCAGAACCGGTGCCTTTTCGGTGGGGAGAGGCCTATCCGTTGGACTGATTACCAAGATTGTTTCTTTCCGCCGTCATAAGCGTAGCCCAAGCCGTGGCGGATCAGTTCTTCGGCCAGGTCTTTGCCGGCAGCGTTGGTTACGCCGCAAAGCAGGCGGAAGTATTTATCCCGTCCGCAGTCGGTCAGCGTGATAGGGGATTGGGAAAGGAATTTTTTCGTAAACGCCTTGGCTTCTTGAGCCAGGGCTTTTTCGCGGGCTGTTTTGGCTTTGATTTCGGGGCAGTCCACCCCGCGCACGCGCACGGGCACTTTTTCGCAATACACGGCAAAGGAACAATTTAGGTTGATTTTAAAAGTATCCCCGTCATATACGGACGCTACCGACACATCTCTTAACAAATCCCCGTTCTCCACCGCGCCGGTTTTGGTAAGCGGCTTGCCTTGCTGTTGGAGCAAAAAGAGTATCGCCGCCGTGATGAGCGACGCCCAAAATTTGAGCCGCCGGCTTACCCGTAAGGGGGAATAAGAGCGTTTTCTGCGGGCCATATTATAAACAGGGGCGCCATACGGTCAGCGCATGGGGTTCAATGGCAATTTCCAGCCGGTCTTGCGTTTTGCGCGGTTCGCCGTCCACATGGTAGATAATTTCTCCGGGGTGCTGAATCAGGGCGCGTTTGACATGCTTCGTTTGGGTAATTCCAAACGGGCGCCAATGGTCCGTAAAGAACGACGGCGCCGCCAGCGCCAGTTTCCATTTGGGCGCGTCGGACACGGTAACCATATCCAATTCGCCGTCGGTCAAGCTGGCTTGCGGTGCGATTTTAAAATTACTGCCGTACTGGCGGCCGTTGGCAAACACCAGCGTTAAGGGGGCAATCGTGCGGGAGCGGCCGTCTGTTTCTACGGTCAGGTTTTTGGGTTGATAAGAAAACGCGGTTTTTGCGCCAATTTTAAAATACGGCCACATGCCGCGGGCTCCGTTTTGGCCGTGCTGCATAAATTGCCAGGCAATGTCGGCCTCTATGCCGACGCCGGCTAAATTGAGGAATAATTCGCCGTTGGCGCGGCCGGCATCACAGGAAAATACGCGCGGTTTTTGCAATCGGGCCAGCGATTCGGTAACTGACATCGGCATTCCCAATTCGCGCGCAAACCCGTTGCCCGACCCATTTGGAATAACCCCCAGCGCGGTGGACGAGCCCACCAGCCCGCGGGCTGTTTCGTTAATGGTGCCGTCCCCGCCAATGGCCACAGCGGCGTCGTATCCGGCCAATACCGCCGCTCGGGCCAGCTGGGTGGCGTGGCCGGGGGCTTTGGTCAGTCGCATATCGGCGCCTGGGAAGTTAAGCTGTATGGCGTGGCCCAGCGCTTCAATTTTATCCGGGTCTCCGTTTAGTTTGCCGGATTTGGGATTTAAAATAAACAGAATTTTCATAAATTTTTAAGGGAGTCGGGGTCTTTGGCGGCGGACGGGTTAGCTAACAGGGCTTCGTAAATGCGTTCATTTTTTACCAGCCCGTTGCCGATACCGGCAATTTTACCGCCGGCGGATACTACAAAAACCATAAAAATAGCAAACAGCCCCAGATTTACCACCTGGCTGGCGCTTTTCATCGGCACAATGACTGGCCCGTACGCGGTATTTAGCTGTAAATCCGCCAACTGGATAATGGGCGCGGCGGCGGCACCGTTCACAAATACCTTATACATACCGGTTAAGGCAAAGAGAATCAGCATCAGTCCGGCGCAGATTAATACATAACCAAAAATTTTGTTCATAGACACCCCTAGAAATTATAACAAAACAGCCAATAAGTCCGGCAAGCCGGTAATTTTCAGATAAGGCGGATTTTCCGGTTCTTCCATCTCTTCGTGTTTCCAGTTAAACGGACTGGGCAAATAAGCGGCTTGGGCGCCTGTTTCCAGGGCGGGGAAAATATCGGATTTAAGCGAATTGCCTACCATCAGCACTTCCTGCGGGGCGGCGCCCAGCTGCACAAAAAGGGCGCGGTAAGCGGCGGGCGTTTTATCGCTGACGATTTCTATGTGGTTAAACAGCGGCTCCAGCCCGGAGCGCTGCAGTTTGCGCTGTTGGTCCAACAAGTCCCCCTTGGTTACCACCGACAGATGATACTTGCCCGCCAGCTTTTCCAGCGTTTCTTTTACGCCGGGCAGCAGTTCCACCGGGTGCCGAATCAGCCGTTTGCCGATTTGCAATACTTCCTGCACCGCCGAAGCCGCCTGCGGCGGCGGTAAAATTTCCAGCGCGGTTTGAACCATAGACAGCATAAAACTCTTGGCCCCGTAGCCAAAGGTTTCCAGGTTGTCCATTTCGGTTTGGAACAGCCGGTCAATGGCGGGCTGCGGCCCCAGGTAAGGGTTCATCAGCCGGCCAAACTCCTGTTCGGCAGCGCGGTAAAATTCTTCATTTTTCCAAAGGGTGTCATCGGCGTCAAAGCAGACGAAACGCACCCGCCGGGCAGTTAGGGACATTTTTCACTCCGTCGGGAGCCGCGCGGAGCGTCCCCCGTATTTGATATACTTTAATTATATATGTTTTAGCACAAGAAGGTTTTATGAAAACAAGCACAGAAATCAGAAACGGTTATTTGCAATTTTTCCATTCCAAAGGATTGCCGATTGTGGACTCCAGCTCGCTGATTCCCCATTCGGATCCGACCCTGCTTTTTACTTCCGCCGGCATGGTGCAGTTTAAGGCCAACTTTTTGGGGATAGACAAATCCCTCAAAAACGCCACGACTTGCCAAAAATGCGTACGCACCACGGATATTGACAGCGTGGGATTTACTGAACGCCACCTGACTTTTTTTGAAATGCTGGGTAATTTTTCGTTTGGCGATTATTTCAAAAAGCAAGCGATCGCCTGGGCGTGGGAATACTTAACCCAAGTGCTTGAAATCCCGGCGGAGAAACTCTCCGTCAGCATTTACAAAGGCGGCATCGCTCCGCGCGACGAAGAGGCCTATAACGAATGGCTGAACTATGTGCCCAAAGAACGCATTTTTGAACTGGGCGAAGCCGATAACTTTTGGACGATGGGGCCCACCGGTCCCTGCGGGCCGTGCTCGGAAATTTACTACGATTTTGGCGACAAAGGTTGCCAGAACCCCCATTGTGATATTACCTGCGACTGCGGGCGCTATGTGGAAATTTGGAACCTGGTCTTTACCCAGTTTGACCGCCAGGAGGACGGAACTTTTAAACCTCTGCCGCATAAAAACATTGATACCGGCATGGGCTTGGAACGCCTTTGTATGGCGATGCAAAAAGCCAAAAATGTGTTTGAAACCGATTTGTTTACCCCGCTTACGGCACAAGCCAAAAAAGATTTGGGCATTCAGGGGAAAACGAAAGAAGAAATCTCCACGCTGCGCATTATTGCCGACCATGTGCGCAGTTCCAGCTTTTTAATTGCCGAGGGGATTTTGCCTTCCAACGAAGGGCGCGGCTATATTTTGCGCCGGTTAATCCGCCGTGCGGCGCGCTATGCCAAACTGATGGGCAACGAAAAACCTTATCTCTATACACTGGTTCCGGTGGTGCAGTCCATTTTTGCGGGACTGTATCCGGAAATAGACAAAAACCTCTCTCATATCCAGGATGTGTTAAAACAGGAAGAAACCACTTTCTTAAAAACCCTGGTAACGGGGGAAGAAAAATTGGCCGGATTGCTGGCGTCCTGCGGCAAGACCCTGCCGGGAGAGGAGGCCTTCCATCTGCACGAAACTTTCGGGTTTCCGCTGGAACTTACCAAAGAAATCGCCGCCGCCAAAGGCGTAGCGGTGGACGAAGCCGGCTACGAGAAAGCCAAAGAGGCCGCCCAGGCCAAAAGCCGCTCCTATGCGGACGAATTTACCAAAGCCCAAGCCGTGATGATGCAAAAAATTGAAAACGGTTATCCCGCCACGCATTTTACCGGTTATGATACCCTGCAAGACGAAGCCGAAGTGCTGGCATTGTTGAACGAAAAATTTGAACCGACCGATTCTTTATCGGGTGCGGGATATGCGGTGTTTAATCAAACGCCTTTTTATGCCGAATCCGGCGGCCAAGTGGGCGACAAAGGCGTCGTGCTGGCGGGCGGAAAGGAAGTTGCCCGCGTGGACGATGTACAAAAACCGCTGGGCAAAGTGTATTTGCATAAAATCAGCGGAACACTTAAAAAAGGCCAAAAAGTTACTTTGCGCGTAGATGCCGGCTTGCGCAAACGCTGTATGGCCAACCACAGCGCTATTCACCTGGTCAATGCGGCGTTGCGGCAAGTATTTGGATCGTCGGTACACCAGAGCGGGTCGTATGTATCGCCGGAGCGGTTCCGCTTTGACTATACGCTTTCCAAAACCCCGTCGGCGCAGGAGCTAAACCGCGCGTGGGAAATTGCCAACCAGGCGGCGGAAGCGGCTTTGCCGGTTACCTGCCAGGTGCGTCCGCTCAAAGACGCCGAAAAACTGGGCGCCGTTACTTTATTGGGTGAAACCTATGCCGACCCGGCTCGCTTTGTGATGATGGGTGGTTCTTTTGAGAATCCGCAGGATAAATACAGCTTGGAATTATGCGCCGGTACGCATGTGAAAAACACCGCCGAAGTCATCACCGTATTGGTACTAAAAGAAGGTTCCGTATCTGCCGGGGTTCGCCGCATTGAAGGCGTGGCGGGTTATGCGGCTTTGGATTATTTGAAGCAGGTCAACCGCCAGGCCGATGAATTGGCCGGGCGCTTGGAAGTGCCTGCCAAAGATGTATTTGCCCGCGTTAGCGCGATTATGGACGAGCTGAAAGAAGTCAAAAAACGCTATACCCAATTCCGCGAAAAAACGCTGGCGGCCGGCGGTATGAACGAAATGACTTTTACCATGAAGAATGGTTCCTCGCTGGTGATTCGCAATGCGGACGGCGCCGAACCCAAAGAACTGCGCACGATTGCCGATACGGTTGCCCAAAAACACCAGCAGGCGTTGGTCATTGTTACCTGCGATAAGGACGGCAAGCGTTCGTTTGTGGTCAAAATGGCGGGCAAACTGCCCAATACCGACGCTGTAACCGTGGCCAAGCAAATTGCGGCTGATTTAAATGGCCGGGCCGGCGGCCGGCCGGATTTTGCCCAAGGCGGCGGTGAAGCCAAACGCCCGTGGCAGGAACTGGTCGGGCAATTAAAAGAATCGCTGTAATTTAGCAGGTTCCGAAACTCATTTAAACGCCCCGGTTTTCCGGGGCGTTTTGATTTTAGGTTTTTAAACAAAACCCCGCGTTTGCCCAAGGCACCCGCAGGGGTTAAATGGTGGTAGGAATAGGATTTCGCCTTCCGGTAATTTTCCTGACGGAAAATTCCTGCAGGCCGGGCTCGCGGTTTTGGCCTTGCGGCTTATCAGCGCAAACCAAAACATCGCTCCGCCTTTCGAATCCTACCGCAGGCCAAGCAGTTGGCCTGCTTTCCTACATAAAAACCCCTGCGTTTGCCCAAGGCACCCGCAGGGGTTAAATGGTGGTAGGAATAGGATTCGCCTTCCGGTAATTTTCCTGACGGAAAATTCCTGCAGGCCGGGCTCGCGGTTTTGGCCTTGCGGCTTATCAGCGCAAACCAAAACATCGCTCCGCCTTTCGAATCCTACCGCAGGCCAAGCAGTTGGCCTGCTTTCCTACATAAAAACCCCTGCGTCTGCCCAAGGCACCCGCAGGGGTTAAATGGTGGTAGGAATAGGATTCGAACCTATGTAGGGCGTAGCCCGACGGTTTTACAGACCGTTGCTTTTGACCGCTCAGCCATCCTACCAAACAAACCGTTAAAAACACCGGGAACCAAAAGCCCCCGGGCTTAACTATTACTTAAACAACTAGGTACCAATATTATAACAAAAAAATGGTTTTGTGTCATCTTTCTTGCGCCGCGGTTCTTTCGCTTTCTAAAGGAGTTTCCCGTCGGGCAAGAAGTCCTTAAAATTGCTAAAATATCACTATGCAAAAGACCACTGCCACCCCTTTAATGAAACAATACTTTGAAATCCGGGCCAAATACCCGGGGATTGTTTTGTTCTTCCGGCTAGGTGATTTTTATGAAATGTTTGACGATCAAGCCCGCGAAGTAAGCGCCCTTTTGGGGCTTACCCTTACCCAGCGGCACGGAATCCCCATGTGCGGCATTCCGTATCATGCGGCAAACAACTACATCGTACGGCTTCTAAACGCAGGGAAGAAAATCGGTATTTGCGAGCAGACCAGCTCGGCTATGGATAAAAATACCAAACTGTTTGAACGCAAAGTAACGCGCGTAATTACCCCCGGTACCCTCATGGAAGATACCCTGCTGGACGCAAACCAAGCCAATTATTTGGTGGCGGTTTGTGTCGGCTCCAATGGCTGGGCGCTTTCCTGCGTGGAAGTTTCCACCGGCGAATTTTGGGTCAACCAGAACGATAAAGACCCGACGCTGACCAACCTGGCCGCTGCGCTGGCGGCGATTAATCCGTCCGAAATTATCGGCGATAAAGAATCCCTTTCTCTGCTGAAAAATAAAATCGTACTGCCGGGCAACCTAACCCTCACCGAGCGCCCTCCGTTTGACGGCGACTATACCTTGCCTGATAACTGGCCGGCTCTGGGCGCGTGGGGCAACAAAAAAAGAGCCCTGGGCTGTGCCCTGCAGACTATGGATTACTTAAATGTAACCGAGCCCAGCTTTAAGACCGTTTTAATCCCTTCTTACCGGGAACTGAAAGAATGCCTGCAAATTGACGAAAACGCCGTAGCCGCGTTGGAACTAGTCAAAAGCCAGGAGGGCGGACGCAAGGGAAGTTTGTGGGCGTTATTGGATAAAACCCAAACCGCCGTAGGCAGCCGAAAACTTAAAGAATGGATTTTGCACCCGCTGATGGATCCGGCCGAAATTTCCCAACGGCAGGACTGTGTGGAAGGATTTGTAAAAAATCAAGCGGCGGTAGCCGATTTGACGGCCTTGTTGGAAAATATCTCCGACATTGAACGCATCATGACGCGTACCGCTACCGGTACGGCGTCCCCCCGGGATTTGTCCGGGCTGCGCCAGTCGCTTTTAAATGTGGATCCGATTGCCCGCTGGTTTGAGTCCTACGGGACAGCTATCGTGCCTCATTTGCAGGCGAAATTTTTACACATTTTGCCGGTGCTTCAGAATATGGCCCGCGTCTTATACGACGCAATAGACGAAAACCCGCCCATTCGGCTTTCTGACGGGCATGTCATTCGCAAAGGGTATAACGCCGAATTGGACGAATTGCGCTCTCTTAAATCCAACGGCAGCAAATGTATGGAAGAAATTTGCGTGCGTGAACGCGAAAAAACGGGCATCTCTACGATGAAAGTGGGCTATAACTCGGTGTTTGGCTATTATTTTGAGGTAACCAAAAGCCATATAGATAAGGTGCCTTACTCGTATGTGCGCAAGCAGACGCTGGTCAACGCCGAACGCTTTATTACCGAAGAACTCAAAGAACTGGAAGATAAAATTTTAAACGCGGAACAAAAAATCCTGCGGCTGGAAAGCAGTTTGTTTGATGCGGTGCGCAAAACGCTGGCGGCGCAAATAAACGACTTGAAAGAGTTTGCGCAGATTGTGTCGGAATTAGATGTGTATGTGTCTTTGGCGCTGTGCGCGATGAAAGGCGGGTGGATTAAACCGGTGGTGGATAACGGGACCGAAATCTGTTATGAAAACGGCCGCCACCCGTTGGTGGAAGCAACGCTTCCCGCCGGCAGTTTTGTACCCAACGGATTGGATATCGGCACGCCCAAAACGCAAATTATGCTCATTACCGGCCCCAATATGGGCGGTAAAAGCGTGTTTTTAAAACAAACGGCCGTTATGGTTATTCTGGCGCAGATGGGCAGTTTCGTGCCGGCTTCTTCGGCGCGGATTGGCGTGGTGGATAAGATTATGACGCGTATCGGCGCGCACGATGCCCTCAGCCGCGGAAACTCTACCTTTATGGTGGAAATGAACGAAACGGCGCATATTTTGGCGTCTATGACGCCGCGCAGCTTGATTTTGTTAGACGAAGTCGGCCGCGGCACCTCTACTTTTGACGGGATTTCCATCGCCTGGGCGATTGTGGAATATCTTTACAAGCCGCACGGCGGACCGAAAGTGTTGTTTGCCACGCATTATTTTGAATTGGTAGATTTGGAAAATAAATACGAAAGCGTGCGTAATTTTCATGTGGAAGCCAAAGAATACAAAGACGCGTCCGGCCATAGCCGGTTGGCCTTTTTGTATCAAATTTTACCCGGCCCGGCGGACCGTTCTTACGGGATTCATGTGGCCGAAATAGCGGGGCTTCCGGCGGCGTGTACGCTGCGCGCCAAAAAAGTGCTGAAAGATTTAGAAGCCAAAAAAGCTACCAAAATATCCGTGAAAGAACAGGATATGGTGAAAGATTTATTCTCCTCGCCGATTGTGGAGGAAATTAAAATGGCCGACCCGGATAAACTCACCCCGCTTGCGGCCTTGCAGCTAATTTGCGAATGGAAGAAGCGGATCAATGAATAATATACGCGTATTGGACGAAAAAACAGCCGGCAAAATTGCCGCGGGCGAAGTGATTGAACGCCCGGCGGGCGTACTGAAAGAATTGCTGGAAAATGCTGTAGATGCGGGCGCTTCCTGCGTGAGTATTGATATTGAAGGCGCCGGGCGTGATTTAATCCGCGTCAACGATAACGGCTGCGGCATGAGCGCGCAAGATTTGGAGTTGAGCGTTCTGCGCCACGCCACCAGCAAAATCCGCCAATTTGACGATTTATCCACCCTGCATACTTTCGGTTTTCGCGGGGAAGCTCTTTATTCCGCGGCGGCCGTATCCCGCATGACGCTTACCAGCTGCACCGGCACGGGCAGCGGCAACCGCCTGGAACTGCACGCCGGCAAAGTAGTTGCCAAAAGCCCGGCGCCCGCCATTAAGGGAACGACGGTGGAAATACGCAATTTGTTTTATAATGTGCCCGCGCGGTTAAAATTCTTAAAGAGCGATTCGTATGAACGCGCCTGTCTGTTAAAAGTAATAGAAGAAAGCGCCCTAGCCAATTTGCAGGTGGGCTACCGTGTGCACATCAACGGCCGAAGCGTATATGATTTACCCGCCCAAAGAGAGCCCCTGCCGCAGGCCGCGGTCAATCGGGCTCGGCAGATTCTGGGGGAAGAAGTGGCGCAGTCTCTTTTGTTTAAAGAATTTGATGATATGGGACTCAAGCTTTTTCTCACGCCGGCCGATAAGCTGGTTACGGTGCGGGATATGCAGTATGTGTTCGTCAACCGGCGGCCTATTGATTCCAAAACCGTCCAGCAGGCCGTTTATAAGGCCTATCAGAATGTGCGTCCGAAAGACCGCCACCCCGCTTTTTTAGTTTATATGACCCTGGATCCGTCCGACTTTGATGTCAACATTCACCCTCAGAAACGGGATATCCGGTTTGTTAACGAGAATAAAGTGTTTGGCCTGCTGATGAATGCCGCGGGGGAAACGATTTTCCAAAATGCCCGCCCGGTGGATATTTCGCTTTCGGCACTCCCAATGGAAATGCCCTCCCCTGCCCGTGCCGCCGCGTCAGAAATTTTAGCCCCGGCACCAGAGGCCACGCCTATGGATGCTTTTGCCGCTTCCTGCCGTTCGGCTCAGAAATCCGATTTCCCGGCGAAACCCAACTTTTTTATCAAAGAAACCGAGGACCCCGTGGAATATATCGCCCGTCCCTTGGCCGAACATGCGGCGGCGGAGTCAGGCGCGGAGGGGATAGCGGCCGCTTCTTTGGCTAAACCGTCGGCTGTTCCGGCCGATATGCACGCAGGGGAAAACCCGGCGTGGTATCAGGGGCCGTATCATTACCTGGGGCAGCTGCAACGAAGCTATTTGCTGTTTGAAAATCCGCAAGGGCTGGTGTTGATTGACCAGCACGCCGCGCAGGAGCGCGTGTTGTTTGAACATTACCTGGACGCTTTTGAACGGCGCGAAGTAAAAGTGCAGAAGCTGTTGTTCCCGGTACATGTGGACTTGCCACCTTCCAATGCCGAAACGCTTTTATCCTGGGCGGATTGGCTGAAAACGGCCGGATTTGAATTGGAACCGTTTTCGGCACGGACGGTGCTGGTCAGAACCATGCCGCATATGATTCGTTTTAAAGAAGATGATATGAAAGAGTTTATCATCTCGCTTTCGCAGGTAGTGGGGGATCCGGCCAAATCCACGGAAACTTTAAAACGCAAAATGGTGGCGATGCTGGCCTGTAAAAAAGCCATTAAAGCGCACGATGCCATTTCGCCGGCGGAAGCGGAAGCACTGTTGGAAAATATGAAAAAATGTAAAGACGGCATGCATTGTCCGCACGGCAGGCCCTGCATAGCCCGGTTGGACCGGAAACAGCTGGATAAACTCTTTGGCCGCTAACTATATAGATCCCAAAAATCAGCGGTATTTATTTTAGTGCAGCGGGCCATACGGCTAACTGTTTTTATGAGGACTGCCGCAACAGACAAAAAGAGTTAACCTTGCAACTGATGTTTCGGAATACCCCGCCCGTTATTTTGGCGAAAGATTTAGCCGCCTTTGCTGCGCCGGTTTACGGCGGGCGCATTCCGGCCGCGGCGGCCCGCCGTTTTGCTCAACTGAAAGGGGAAAAAACCCCGGCGATACTGCTGGCTGTTTTCGGCAACCGGGATTATGACGACGCTCTGCTGGAAATGCAGGACTTGGCTTTAGCCGCCGGCTTTGTGCCGTTTGCCGCAGCGGCGCTGGTGGCGGAACATTCGTTAATGCCGGGTGTGGCGGCAGGCCGCCCGGACGCACGGGACAAACAACAAATTGTGGAATTTGCAAAAGCCAGCTGGCAGCAGTTGCAGCAGGCCTGCGGCCCCGAAGCGTTGTGCATACCGGCGGTTAAAGGAAACCGACCTTATCGGGATTATCCGGCAATTCCGTTTAAGCCGACGGCTTTGCGGGCGTGTGTCAAATGCGGGGCCTGCGCGGCGCACTGCCCGCAAGGCGCTATTTCGGCGGCGGATCCCACCCGGACGGACGCCTCGCGCTGTATTTGCTGTATGCGTTGTGTGGCGGTGTGCCCTCATCAGGCGCGCGGGATTAATAAGTTGTTGCTGGCGGTTGCCGGGAAAGCGTTTTCCCTGAAATATGGCAAACGCAAAGAGCCCGAATTTTTCAGTTGATTGCCGTTTAAATCCAAACCGCCGGGGCATATGCCCCGGCGGTTTTATAGATAGTTCCGGCAGAACTGAAAGATTCTTTAGAAGAAAAGATTTCCTTTTCGCGGCAAAGGTTCCGGTTGCGTTATGGAAGGCGCCGGCTTTGCGGCGGGTGCTTTTTCGGCTTTTTGAGTAGGAAGGAGCAGAAACAAATCTGTTTTTTTCGTTACGGGCGCATTCGGCACCGTCGGAAAATTGGGACTGACTTCCATTCCCCAAAAGGGTTTAGTGGGGTCTTCCCATTCTCCTGTTAGGGCAACTTTTCCTTCAGCCATTTTCGCGGCTTCTTCCTGTATTTGTTTTTCCTGTTGGGAGGAGGGGATATTTTTCAGGGGTTCCATCAATTCTTTTTCCTGCTGGGGCGAAAGATCCAGGGATCCTTCTTCCGGCACCAACAGGATGACCGAAAGGACATCCTCTTCGCCCAATAAAGTTTGGAGATCATTGGATTTGGTGCCGCTGATATGTCCCCACCCGGCGTACACCAGCACTATATCGTAAAACGGTTTTACGGCCTGGATATAGCGGGCCCATTGGCGGTTGCGTTCCAATACGCCAAAAGAGCTAAACCCTAATTCGTAGTTAAAATTACCGGTGTTTTTTTGCCATTGCTGAAAAAGAGCAGAATTCTTTTGCGCTTCTTTCACGGGTATTTTATCGCGGAAATTGACCATATACCGTCCGCATTTCTCATAAAATGAATAGCTGCCTTTTTCTTCATATATGACACCCATGCTGTCGTCCAGCGCCAGCTGGTCTATGTGCAGTTGCTGGGCCAGCTGCGATATTTCCGGATAAATGGGAAAATATCCGGCGGTATCGGCGGGATTTTTCAGCGGGGATTTCGTTTCGTCCAGCCGCAGCAAAAACTCCGAAGCCAGCAATATGCGTTTATCCGGGTAAAGCTCTCGGGCGGCCTTCAGAATCCGAGTCATTTCTGCTTGAGCGGCTTTGGTGTAGTGTGTTTCTCCTACATACACATTGCGGAATCCTTTTAACAGTTGTTTATAGTCCGGAAAGGAATTATGCATAGAAATATTTTGCGTTCCATCCATCTGCTGAAGGAGCCGTTTCGTTTCTTCTAAATCCAACCGATAGGAAAGCTCTGCGCGTTCTTGGGCGGCTTTATTCATTTTTAAAAACTCGTTCCAGCTGAGGTATTTTGGTGCAAATTCTTTTTCAACCTGGGCTAACTTTTGCTGGATTGTGGTAAGGCGGTCCGTCTTTTGTTGCGCCTGGGCTTGCTGAATACGGGTATGCAGCTGGCGGCCCAGTGCGGAATCAGCCGGCGGAGCGAAAGGGAACTCCCCGCCGGAATAGGCCGCGGTGGGGAAACTGAAAAGGGTAAGTAATGCAAATAAGGGCAAGTATCTCATATTTTCATTTTAATCAACGAGTTGATAAAAGAACAGGGCCAAAAGGCCCAGGAACAGGTGGGACTTTGCCGCAAAACAGTTGTTTGATGAAGGACCTTGGGGTTAATTCTGAAAGGTTCTGGGCAGGAAAATAGATAAAGTTCCTTTTTTATGGGAAGATCCCACGGATTTGGGGCGCAAACGCTTGTTCTCTTCCCACACCCACAGCGGTTGGGTTTGGTCCTTCCATTCTTGATAAACCTGGGCAGCCAGCAGGGACGAATAGGGAGAGCTGGCTCCCGCAGCGGGGGTGGGCGTTGGATCTTTTTGGACACTGGCCTGCACGGCGGCGTCGGTCAAACGCCGGGAGGTGAGTTCAATGGGATAGAGCAGTATGTTTACATAATCGGCATTTTCCACCATGGGCTGTAAATCGTTGGAGTAAGTTTCGTTTAAATGGCCGCGGCCGGCGTAAACCAGCACAATGTCATAAAACGGCTTGACAGCGTTGATATAGCGGGCCCATTGGCGGTTGCGTTCCAGGCGGCCGCTGTGCGAGATGTTAAGCAAAAAGTGGTATTGCAGCCACAGGTCATGCAAGTTGTCGCCGTCGTGCGGAAGCACCTGTTTGCAGACCATATATTTCCCCATTTTGGAAACGAAAGTGAGCGATGGGTGCGTTTCCGTTTCATAAATGGAGCCGATGGCGTCGTCCAGCGCCAGCTGGTCTATATTTAACCGGTCTGCTTCCCGGAAGATTTCCGGATAATAAAAGTACAGCTGGCTGGGTTCGTTGGCTTTTTTTAACAGCGAAACATTTTCCTGCCCGTTCCAAATGGCAAACTCCGAGGCCAGCAAAATGCGGGCCGAAGGATTCAGCCGCCGCACCGCCTGTAAAATTTTGATAATTTCCGCAGGTACGGTTTGCGTGTCGTGCATTTCGCCGATATAGATGACTTTGGTATCTTTTAACAGCTTGTCATATTCCAGCGGGGAATTGAAATAATTGATAGGAGCCGGTCCTGCAGTTTGCGTTAAGGCCATTTTTAATTCGTGCAAATCCAGGTTGTACGAAACGGCCGTTCTTTCTTTGGCGGCTTTGTCTAAGGCGAGGAATTTTTCCCAGCTGATAATCTGCTGCAGCGAATTGTTTTGCTCCGTGCGGATTTTGTTTTTGGCTTGTATGAAAAAATCCTGTTTGTGGTTTTTCAGCGCCAGCCGGACTTGTTTATCTATCTCCTGCTTCATTTCCGGGGAGTTGTCCAAAGGGGTCTGCCCTTGGCCCGGGACGGATTGGGCAAGGATATTAGAGAAGGCCAGCACACACAAAAGTAAGCTATACAAAGATTTTTTCATGTTAAATATTTTAAAGAAAAACACTTCGGCATACAAGGGCCCAAAGACCCAGTTTGACCTGGGCCTTTGGGCTAGGCCGGTTCCGCTTTATTTTCGGGCGAAAAAAAGGTATCCTTTATGTATATTCTCTATTGGAGGGCTTATGCCTGAAAATCCGATTTTGGAACGCGTATTATTTTCTGAACAGCAGTTGGCCGACCGGGTGGCCGAACTGGGCCGTCAAATTTCTGCCGATTACCGCGGAAAACTGCCGCTTTTTGTGGGTATTTTGCGCGGGTGCATTTTGTTTTATTCCGATTTGATGAAAAATATCAGCGTGGACTGCAATATGGATTTTATGTGCCTTTCGTCTTATTCCGGCACTTCCAGCACCGGGCAGGTGCGTACCATGCTGGATTTGCGCGAAAGCATTAAGGGGCGTCATGTCGTGGTGGTGGAAGATATTGTGGACACGGGGCTGACGCTGAACTATTTGCTGGGCAATTTAAGAAACCGCGGCGCAGCCAGCATAGAAATTTGCTGCCTGTTGGACAAGCCGTGCAACCGCAAGGTGGATGTCCACCCGAAATATGTGGGCTTTACCGTGGAGAACGAATTTGTGATTGGTTACGGGCTGGATTATAACGAACTGTACCGGAACCTGCCGTATATAGGGGTATTTAGAAAATAATGAAGAACAACAAGAATCAAAACAACCGCCGGATTGTTTCCGTCGGTCAGATTGTGGGCTGGATTGCCGTTTTTGTCATAGCCGTACTGATTTTTAATAAACCCGGCGCCAAACAGGCGGAGCTGGATTATTCCGAATTTAAAAACAAAGTGTCCGCGGCCGAAGTGTCGGATTTAACCGTTGCGCCCGGCATCATCAGCGGTATGTATAAAAACGAGAAAGGGGAATTTGCGCCGTTTAAAACCGTGCGTATGGAGGACCCGGAACTCGTTGGGCAGCTGTCCGCGGCCGGCATCAAATACAAAGCCGAGTTGGATAACAGCTGGGTGAGCAATATCTTATTTAATGTGCTGTGGATTTTCTTGCTGATTGGGCTGTGGTGGTTTATTTTTCTGCGTCCGCAGCGCAACGACGGCCGCAGTGCCATGAACTTCGCCCGCTCCAAGGCCAAAATGCAGGATCCTTCCCAGCAGACGGTTACTTTTAAAGATGTGGCGGGCTGTGAAGAAGCCAAAGAAGAATTGGAAGATGTCATCAAATTTTTAAAAAACCCCAAAAAATTTCAAAAATTAGGCGGCAAATTGCCCAAAGGCGTGCTTTTGTACGGCGCGCCCGGAACAGGGAAAACCCTGCTGGCCAAAGCGGTAGCGGGCGAAGCGGGAGTGGCGTTTTTCTCGGCGTCTGCTTCGGAATTTGTGGAAATGTTTGTGGGTGTGGGCGCGGCGCGCGTGCGCGATTTGTTTGACCAAGCCAAGAAAAATTCACCCGCCATCATTTTCATTGATGAGTTGGACGCAGTCGGCCGGCGCCGTTTTGCCGGTATCGGCGGCGGGCACGATGAACGCGAACAAACCCTCAACCAACTGCTTATTGAATTGGACGGTTTTGAAAGCAAACAGGGCATTATTTTAATGGCGTCCACCAACCGCCCCGATGTGCTGGACCCGGCGCTTATCCGCCCCGGCCGTTTTGACCGCCATATTTCCGTACCGGCGCCCGATTTAAAAGGACGCGAAGAAATTTTAAAAGTACACGCGAAAAAAGTAAAACTGGGCCCGGATGTGGATTTAAAAACAGTTGCCAAAGGAACACCCGGCTTTGTGGGGGCGGATTTGGCCAATGTCGTTAACGAAGCGGCCATTTTGGCCGCCCGTGCCGATAAAGAGGCCGTTTCCAAAAGCGATATGGACGAAGCCGTAGAACGCGTGATTGCCGGTCCGCAAAAGAAAAGCCGCATCATTTCCAAAAAGGAACAGCGCATTATTGCGGCCCACGAAGTAGGGCACACTGTGGTTGCCCGACTGACGAATCACTCGGATCCGGTACATAAAGTTACCATTATCCCCCGCGGACAAGCCCTGGGATATACCCTGCAGCTGCCGCTGGAAGATAAGTTTTTAACCAGCAAATCGGAACTCTTGGATAAGCTGTGCATTTTGCTGGCCGGCCGCGCCGCCGAAGAAATTGTATTTGGCGAAATTACCTCCGGCGCCAGCGATGATTTGAATAAAACCATGGCGTATGCCCGCAAAATGGTGGTAGAACTGGGCATGAGCGAAAAACTGGGTCCGATCGCCTTGCCTAACGGGGAAGAAGGCGAAGTATTTTTAGGACGGGATTTATCCCGCCATACCATTTATTCGCAGGAATTGGTCCGGACCATTGACGAAGAAATTATGGATTTAATTAAGTCGTCCTATGCGCGTGCGAAAGACATTATCAACAAAAACCGCGCCGCTTTTGATAAATTGGTGGAACGACTGCTTGAAAAAGAAGTGGTGGACGCCGCTGAAATTGACGAAATACTGGGCTTGAAACCCGCGGCCAACGAGGACGCTTTGCCGCAGCCCGCAGCGCAAGAACCCGAAAAAGAGGAACCGAAGGCGCCGAAAGCCGACAAGCCGGAGGCACAACAGGCGGAACTCTTTTAACCGGTTTTACCCTGCCCGGGAATTAGCCGCACCGTCCGGCGGTTTGCCCGCACGGTGCAAAAGGAAGTTGTATGGGAAAATACTTTGGAACCGACGGAGTCCGCGCCATAGCCGGGCAGTTTCCGTTGGTGGATGATTTCATCCAAAAATTGGGCTATGCCGCTTTGCGCGAATTACAGGAATATGCCCAAAGCGAGCATTTAAAACCCCAAGTAATTATTGCGCAGGATTCGCGCGCATCGGGCCCGGCCATTCTGGCCGCGCTGGAAAAAGGCATTCGCGCCAGCGGGGCGAATGTCATCAGCGTCGGGGTGGCCCCTACGCCAGCCGTGGCTTATTTGGTCAAACACACCGGCAGTTTGTGTGGAGTGGTTATTTCCGCCAGCCACAATCCGGCGGAGTTTAACGGCATTAAATTTTTTACCAATCAAGGTACAAAGCTCCCCGAAGAATTGGAAAATTCTATTGAAGCCGAAATAGAATCGCTTAATCAGGTGCCTGCCCCGAAAGGAACTTATACCCAACAAGAAGAACTGGTCCAAGAATACGAACGGTTTTTAATGTCCACGGTGGACGCCGCCCTGTTAAAAGGCACCAAAGTCGTGCTGGACTGCGCCAACGGCGCCAGCTCCAAAGTGGCAGTAAATGTGTTCGCCGGGCTGGGTATGCAGGTTACCGTAACCGCCGCCAAGCCGGACGGAACCAACATCAATAAAAATGTAGGGGCGCTGCATACGGAATTTATGCAGCAGCTGACGAAAAAAGAACAGGCGTTTGTAGGGTTTAGTTTTGACGGAGACGCAGACCGCGTCATCGCTTCCGATGAAAAAGGCCGCCAACTGGACGGGGATAATATCATCGCTTCGTCCGCTTTGTGTATGAAGCAGGCCGGCCAGTTAAACGGCAATAAAGCCGTGTTAACCATTATGGCCAATTTGGGCTGTATCAATTACTTAAAAGAAAACGGGGTAGAAGTGGAACTGACTACCGTGGGGGACAAATATGTGTCCGAAGCGTTGGAAAAGGGCAATTTGTCTATTGGCGGGGAAACTTCCGGCCATATTATTTTCCGCCGGTTTGCCAATACGGGCGACGGGATTTTGTCGGCTTTGCAGTTTTTGCAGTTTGTTAAAAAATCCGGGCACCCGGTCAGCTGGTTTGCCGATCGGTGGAAAAAATATCCCAGTAAATTAAAAGCCGTAGCCGTACAGCAAAAACCGCCCTTGGACAGCTTGGACGGCTTCCTGCCCGGCGTGGCGGAAATTGAAAAAACGATGAACGGCCGCGGCCGCGTAGTCGTGCGCTACAGCGGAACCGAACCCAAACTCCGTATTTTGGTGGAGGGAGAAGAAGAAAAAATGGTGAACCGCGTGTTGGAAGAAGTGGAATCTTTATACCGTCAAAAAACGGAGGCAGCCCAATGAGTTTAAAATTAGGGGTAAATATAGACCATATCGCCACCCTGCGCCAAGCGCGCCGGGAAGCTTTCCCGGACCCGGTGGACGCGGCCGCTGTCTGCCTGGCTACGGGGGCTGATTATATTGTGGTGCATTTACGCAAAGACCAGCGCCACATCAACGAAAAAGATGTAGCCGTTTTGTGCAAAACTTTTCCCGGTAAAATTCATCTGGAATGTTCCTACACGCCGGAACTGGAAAAAGCCGCTTTAAAATACAAACCTTTCTCCGTTTGTATCGTGCCGGAAGAACCCGGCGAAATTACCACCACCGGCGGTTTGAAATTTACGCCCCAAGTAACCAAACGGCTGCTGGAGATGATTGAAAAACTGCATAAAAAAGGGATTTTGGTCAGTTTGTTTATCAGCCCGGATGCCGATTCCGTGCGTACGGCCGCTAAATTAGGGGCCGACATTGTGGAATTGTGTACGCGCGACTACAGCGAGGCCTCTTCGGCCAAACAGTCCCGCAAACTCTTGCAGGATTTGACGCTTTCCACGCTGCTGGCTAAAGAGCTGGGGCTGGAAGTACACGCCGGGCACGGGTTGGATTATCACAATGTGCTGGCGGTAGCCGATATCGGCGGTATGGCTTGTATGAACATCGGGTTTTCCATTATTACCCGTTCGCTGTTTGCGGGGCTTCCCACCGCGGTAAGTGAAATGAAGGAATTGCTATAAGGAGTTAGTATGTGCGGAATTATCGGTTATGTAGGCAACAACAACAGCGTTCCTTATATTATTGACGGGCTGAAAAAGCTGGAATACCGCGGATATGATTCGGCCGGGATTTCTATTTTGCAAGGCAGCGAATTGGTAACCGTTCGCGCGGTGGGCAAAGTGTCCGAATTGGAAAAAGCTGCTTTACTTGCCAATCCCAAAGGCAATACCGGCATTGGGCACACCCGCTGGGCCACCCACGGCAAACCCAGTGAAGAAAATTCCCACCCGCATACGGACTGCACCGGCGATATTGTGGTGGTGCATAACGGGATTATTGAAAACTACCTCACGCTGCGCGGCAAGCTGGAATCGCGCGGACACCGCTTTAAAAGCGAAACCGATACGGAAGTGATCGCCCATTTAATTGAAGAAAATTTGCTGCATGTGCGGGCCTCCAACGACCCGGACCGCTTGTTAAAAGCCGTTCAAAAAACCAACAAAGAAATTGCCGGCGCGTACGCCTATGGTGTTTTGTGGGCGCGTACGCCGGGGCTGCTCATCGGCGTAAAAAACCAAAGCCCGATGGTGGTGGGACTGGGCAAAAATGAAAATTTCTTAGCGTCCGATGTGCCGGCTTTCCTCAAACATACCAACAAAGTGCTGTTCCTGGAGGACGGGGAAGTGGCCTTGCTGCATGTGGACGGAGTAACCGTGCTGGATAAAGAAGGGCAGGAGAAAGCCGTCAAACCCGTTAAAATTTCCTGGGACCAGCAAACCGCCGAAAAAGGCGGCTATGAGCATTTTATGCTCAAAGAAATTTACGATCAGCCCCAAGCTCTGGAAGATACCCTTCGCACCGCCCGCGCCGATTTCGGGAAAATTTTAGGGCTCAATACAGAAGGTATCCGCCAGCTTCGCAATATCCACATCATTGCCTGCGGTACGGCTTATCACGCCGGGCTGGTGGGCAAGTATTATTTAGAACAGCTGGCGGGGATTCCCGTAAGTGTGGATTTGGCCAGCGAATACAAATACCGCCCCGTGCCGCAGCTGCCGCATACGCTGGCAATCGCCATCAGCCAATCCGGCGAAACGGCCGACACGATTGGCGCTATTAAAAAAGCCAAAGAATTGGGCTTTCGCACGCTGTCTATTTGTAATGTGCTGGGCTCTACGCTTACCCGTATTTGCGACAGTACTTTCTTTACGCATTGTGGGCCGGAAATCAGCGTGGCTTCTACGAAGGCCTTTACCAGCCAGATTACTTCTATGTATGCGTTGGCGCTTTTCTTGGGGCAGGCCAACGGCAATTTGAGCCAAACCGCATTTGATAAAGCGTATAAGGGATTGTTGGCGCTGTCCAAAGCGATGGGAGAAGCTGTTAAATTGGAATATGAAGTGCGCCATTTAACACGCAAAATTTACAAAGCGGACCGTTTTATCTTCCTGGGGCGGAATGTGAACTTTCCGATTGCTTTGGAAGGGGCGCTGAAACTGAAAGAAGTTTCTTACCGGAGCGCCGAGGGGTTTGCCGCAGGCGAAATTAAGCACGGGCCAATTTCCATTATTGACAAAGGAACGCCGGTCTTTATGATTATGCCGCATGACGGACTGTTTGAAAAAATGCTCTCGGCCTGCCAGGAATGCCGCGCGCGGGGCGCTTATGTGGTGGTGTTAACCACCAAGTCCGGCGTTAAACAAGCCCAAGATGTTTCAGACAAAGTGATTACCGTGCCGCAAACGGACGATTTGCTCCAGCCGGTAGTCAATGTGGTGCCTCTGCAGTTTTTGGCCTACTGGATTGCCAAACGGTTGGGCTGTGATATTGATCAGCCGCGCAATTTGGCTAAGAGCGTAACGGTGGAATAATGAAAATCATCGGCTTAGGGACGGATATTGTGGAAGTAAAACGCATCGCCCGATTCGCCCAAAAGCCGGGTGCGCTGGAGCGGATTTTTTCCGCACAGGAAATTTCTTATTGCCGGGCGCGCAAAAATGTATATCAACACTTAGCCGTGCGTTTTGCCGCCAAAGAAGCTATTTATAAGGCGCTTCCTTTTGCGGGCGTGGCGTTTAAAAATATACAAATAACTAATTTGGAAAACGGCCGCCCCTGCGCACAAATTGCAGATGAACGCTGCAAAGGACTTTGTATTTTAATTACGCTTTCGCATACGGAAGAGTATGCCACAGCAACGGCGGTGGTGCAACAATGAAGCAAATTACCCGCGAAACACTAAGTTTATTTTTGCCCAAGCGGCCCCGCCATGCCCATAAAGGTTCTTTTGGGCGGGTGCTGGTAGTGGCGGGCTCGCGCCGCATGTGCGGGGCGGGGTTTTTGTGCGCCAAGAGTGCACTGACTGCCGGGGCAGGATTGGTATTTTGGGCGCTTCCTCAAAGCATGCAGCCCGCGTTTGCCGCAAGTTTGCCCGAAGCGATTACCGTGCCGCTGCCGGAAAATGAAAAGGGAGAACTGGCGGCGGAAGGGTTTTCGGTATTGGCGGATTTGATAAATCGGCAGCGACCTTCTTTGCTGGTGGTTGGACCCGGCATGGGGGAAAGCCCATTGATTGAACCCCTGCTTTTTGAAACGAATCTGCCCCTGGTGGCCGATGCCGACGCACTGAATGCGCTGGCGCGCATCAACGATTGGCCGAAAAAATGGAAGCCGTCGCGCCCGTGTATTTTTACGCCGCATCCCGGCGAAATGGCCCGGCTGTTAAAAACGCAAATTGCCGCAGCGGAGGCCGATCGGATTTGCCAAGCGGAATCGTTATGCCGCCAAACTGGCGGAATCAGTATTTTAAAAGCCAGCGGCACTTTGGTAAGCGGGCCGGAAGGAGAGAGCGTTCAAACTTGGAAAAATACAACCGGCGGCCCGGCGTTGGCCAAAGCCGGTTCGGGCGATGTGTTGGCCGGCGTGATTGCCGGACTGTGGGCCCAGCTTGGCACGGAACAAGGATTTGATTCCCGCACTGCGCTTCAGGCGGCGCTGTGCGGGGTGTATTTGCACGGTTTAGCCGGGGATTTGGCCTCTTTAAAACGGACCGATTATGCCGTGCTGGCCCGCGATACGGCAGATAGTATAGCGGCCGCTTTTTTAGAAGTTTTGCAATAAATAAAAGGAGAAAATATGACTCCCGTTTGGTATATTATTTTCGCAGTTTTGGGTGTGCTGGCGGTGTTAGCGTTGGGGACGGTTTATTTTTGCATGCGGGCGGCCAAAAGCGTGCTACATCCCATTTCTAAACGAAAACCGTTAGACGCGTGGCCGGACCAATTTGGTTTGCCCTATGAAAACATCTATTTTAAAACCGAAGACAAAGTGCAAATCAAAGGGTGGTTTATTCCCTGTGAGGAGTACTCCAATAAAACCATTATTTTAATGCACGGCTGGGGTATGAACCGCTCTGATATTTTAAAGAACACCTATTTTTTGCGGGATTTGGGTTTTAATTTGTTGTATTTTGATTTCCGCGCTTTGGGGGAAAGCGGCGGCAAAACCAGCTCTATTGGGTATTTGGAACTGAAAGATGTTGCGGCGGCGGTGCGTTTTTTAAAAGAAACGCGTCCACAGTTTTGTGAGAAAATCGGTTTATATGGCTTATCCATGGGCGGCATGGTGGCTATTTGTGAAGCGGCGCGCAATCCGGAAATTGCGTGCGTGGTGGCGGAAGCGTCGTATTATTCATTTCGGCGGGTGGTATCGCGCTGGGCTTGGGTGCATCACCGGGTGCCGTATTTCCCGCTGCTTCCGATTATTTTGCATTATATTCGCAAAAACTTGGGCGTCAATCCGGAGCGCTACAGCCCGAAATATAATATCCCTAAAATTTCGCCCCGGCCGGTATTCATTATTCACGGACGGCATGATAATTTAGTGCCTGCCGCCCAGGCCAAAATGCTTTTTAAAAAAGCAGGCGAACCGAAAGAAATCTGGCTGGTGCCGGGGGCCAAACATAATAAATGCGCCGAAGTCGGCGGGTTTGAATATAAACAGCGGCTGGCCGATTTTTATCGCCAGTATTTATAAATTTACCCGCCTCTGCCGGCGGGTGTTTTCTGCGGGTGGTTTCCTCCGCAGTTAGCAGGAGTATGATATGAACGGAGCAGAACTCGTTATTTTTGATTTAGATGGCACTTTATTAGATACAATCGCCGATTTGGCGGCCGCGGCGAATGCGGCTTTAAAGCAGAACGGATTCCCCGTCCGCACGCAGGAAGAATGCCAGCGGTTTGTGGGGAACGGGGTAAACAAGCTGTTGGAACGCGCTTTGCCGGACGGTCATAAAACAGCCCTGGATGTGGAAAAAATCCGTCCCGCTTTTTTTGCTTATTACGACGCCCATTTAACCGATGTTACCCGCCCGTATCCCGGCATACCGGAGGTAATTTCTCAGTTAGCTGGGCGTGGCATTAAATTAGCGGTGGCTTCCAACAAATACCAAAGTGCCACGGAAAAATTGGTTAAGCATTTTTTTCCTCAGATTCCGTTTGCAGCGGTATTGGGCCAGCGGGAACGGATTGCCGTTAAGCCCGATCCGGCTATTGTAGAGGAAATTCTTTGGCTGTCCGGCGTATCGCGGGAAGAAACTTTGTATGTGGGCGACTCCGATGTGGACATGCAGACGGCGCATAACGCCGGGGTACGAGTTTGTGCGGTTACCTGGGGGTTTCGCTCCCGGGAGGAATTGGCCACTTTCAAACCGGATTTCATAACCGATAAGCCGGCGGAAATTGCGGACATGGTTTTCTAAGAAGAAAGTTGTTTATGAAACGGGAAATGCAAAAAGCATTTCCCGTTTTTTGTTTAGAACAGAACAGCCCGGAATAAAGAACAGCGATATTTTTCAGTTTTTGCTGATTTCTTTGGTTTTTTTCGGCGGTTTTTTTCTTGTATGGATAGGGCTTGACTCGTTTTTTTTTTTTGATACAGTGGGGATTGAACCGAGGATAATCCCCCCCGTGTATTTGTTTTTAAAATGCCTTTATGGGGGAATTAGGGGCTTTAGTTTTTGTCTAAATAGACGCTGGTATATAGGTGGATTATTATGAAGAAAATGCTGAGTGTTTTTTCTTTTTTGTGTATTACTTTTCCGGCGGGAGCAGAAATTGTATCTTCTATCAGTTTCAATCCGTCCCGGATGGGAGAATATACCTATTTAAAAGTGGCAGACAGGGCTAACTTGCGCGGCGGATTAAGAACGGACTCGTTAAATATTTCTTCGGGAGGAACCGTATCGGTCAATGCAGATAGTTCCAGCCGTGTTTATGAAATTCCAACCGTTACTGGAGAATCTGGCTCTTCTATAGAGATGACCAATGCTGCTTTTCACGGCAATACTGCTAATACTTATTCTTCTTACAGTGCGTCCACTTCTTCCACTCCGTCCGGCTTGTTGCCCAATGTATATGTGAAAGGCGGTTCGCAAACATATCTTTCGGATTCGTATATTAATACTTTAAATGCGGTAAATGTACTGAAGCAGAAAGTAAGCACTTTAAAAGGCGGAACTTTAAAAATTAATGGCAATTCCGGTGCGGCTGTTTCTCTGTATAGTTCCGGAAGCACTTATGGCTTTCACTTGGCAGGAAATGATATCCCGGAACCGACTTCCGCTCATACCAATACCAATCAAACCCTAAATAATTGTCAGTTGGTATGGGAAAAACGCAAAACGAGTGATTCAACCCCGCAAGAGGTTTATTTGCTGGCATTAAAAAATTGTGGGAGCGGCGGCTCTTCCTATACTTGTCCGTCGGGCAGTTGCACCCCCGGCGCAACTAAAACTGAAAACTGCACCAATGGGCAAAGACGGTATGTGTGCGACGGCTATCCTTACTGTAACTGGCGCAAAGTATCAGATAACTGTTCAACGGCAACTACTTATTATTGGCGTTCTATGGGTACCACTCAATATGTATATGGTGGACCTTGTAATCCGAACGGTAGAACTTGTGAATATTATTATACCAGTGCCGGATTGCCTTTTGGTCGGGTAACTCTCGGAACACAATGTACTGCGGTGGGCTATAAGGGCTATACTTCTTGCTCAGAATATACTTCTAACGGGAGATGTTTTATGACTTATAATGTGGTGGCTTGCTACAATTAACGGAATTTTTGTGTAAGAATCCAACCCCGGAATTTAATTTCCGGGGTTTTGTTCTTTATATGCAGAGAGCTTTCCTTGTTTATGGTTTAAGGCCCATTCCCCCGTCTGTAAAATAAGCTTTAGGACGAACAGGTATTTTATTGTTTGAGCGCCAAACCTGGGTTGTTTTGATAGGGCGCGGTATGGCGGAAATAGTGTGGCTTAAACGAGTCGTATGAACGGGCTTGGAGTGGGGAGGGGCGGCGCTTTTTTGTAGAAATATCCCCACCTGTTGTTCCCTTCATGCGTAAG
>CALUZQ010000020.1 GCA_944325225.1 uncultured Elusimicrobiales bacterium | reverse complement strand
TTGCCCGGCTTAGTGGCGTTAGCCAAATAAGACGGCAATTCGTTCTGAAGAAACTTTATACCGACACAAACCGGGCCTGCTGTTTGGGCCCGGTTATTTTATATAAAATATTCGGGATTTGCCAAAAGCCGAATCCCGAATAAAACGAATGGGGAAAATCAATCAAATGTGTCCGGCGCGGAAGTTTTATTTGTAATGGCCTGACATATTTTAGTATTGGCCTCACTAATATTGGCGACATTATCGCCCCTATCCGGCAAACAAACAGCGTGAAAAGAATCCGCGCTTTTATAAACAATGGCATAGTTGTATTGGCTTCCTATTCGGCGGCAGACAGCAATATACCACCCAAAAGAATCGGTTCCTCTGGTTCGGCAGGAAAAGTTTTTGGTGTTTTTAGACATTGCACCCGTTACGGTGGTATCTTCTCAAAGGGTAAAAACTCGTCCGAAAAGAGCATAGCCCCCTAAAAATTGCTATAATAATACTGTTATTTTTACAGGAGAATTGCCCAAATGTACACATTAATTTTGATTTTGCATTTTATTGTCTGCTTATTACTGATTCTGCTGGTTCTGTTGCAGAGCGGGAAAGGTTCGGCCGCCGGTATTTTTGGTGCGTCGGGAGCGGACAATTTATTTGCCAGTCCGACCGCTTTTAACGCCGTCAACAAATTTACCGCCATTTTGGCGGCGGTGTTGATGTGCACCTCCATTATTCTGACGATTGCTTCCAACAAAAAAGCGTCCGAATCGGTGTTGGATTCCGTCAAAATTCCGGCGGCAGCTGCTCCGGCTGAGGCAGGAAAATAGTTTTGGCTCCCTCGTGAAAACGGGGGAGTGTTTTCTTGCGTGGGCTATATTTTTTTGCTAGAATATAAGCGTAGCAGGAAGTGTTATTTTGAAAAATCCCTCGTCGTACAGATTTATCGCGCAGGTGGCGGAATTGGTATACGCGTGCGTTTGAGGGGCGCATGCCGCAAGGCTTGAGGGTTCGAGTCCCTCTCTGCGCAAAATTTAACCCGGGTTCAGCCCGGGTTTTTTGTTGGGCAGAGAGCAGGCCAACTGCTTGGCCTGCGTGAAAAACATAAAACTCTATTGTCACAGCAGAATAAAAGAACAAAAACCGGCTTATAGCCGGTTTTATAAGAATCACTTACCCCTCTTACATTTTCATCAATCCATCGGAAGCCGCCCCCAATTTACGGCAAATATCAGGAAGCTGCCCCTCCGGAACTGGAATAGTCGGCCAAGTAGAAGATGCATATCCTGTACAGTAAATTTTCTTTTCACCCTTGTTCAAATCCATTACAAGGGTATATTTCTTAGTTTTTTCGGCAGAAGCTCTTATTCTAAAAATCCGGTTTGTCACACCAAAACTTTCCGATTCTGTCCAAAAATAATAATTGCTTGTTCTCCAGTTGTTCTTTCCATAACCAATATCTCGTCCGATACCTGGTATATCAATATCTAATTCATCCAACTTCCTCGTATATCGGTTATTGGATAAATCAAACAACTTCTCTGCTTTTTCTAATGCATTAAATGCAGCTAATGCTTCTGTGATCCGGCTTTTTTCCACAGCTACTTCATATTGCGGCAATGCTACTGCCGCCAGGATAGCAATAATTAAAACGACGACTAACAGCTCTATAAGCGTAAACCCGGCGTTTTTTATGCCGGGGAATGATTTTTGATAAGTTTTGTTCATACGCAAAATTTATCAAAAAAAAAAAACAAATCAAGGGGCGAGCCGCCCAGCCCCACTCTATACCCGGTAATACGACTCGTTTAAGCCACACCGTTACGGCCATACCGCGCCCAACCGAAACGGCACCTTGCCGGGGGACGCCCGTTTGGCCCCGGCTAAGGGGTTTGCTAATTACGGTACTGACGCAAGAAGGAAACGACTCGTTGGGATATTTCTATAAAAGAGCACCGC
This sequence comes from uncultured Elusimicrobiales bacterium, assembly GCA_944325225.1. Taxonomy (GTDB): domain Bacteria; phylum Elusimicrobiota; class Elusimicrobia; order Elusimicrobiales; family Elusimicrobiaceae; genus Avelusimicrobium. The sequence goes on along the minus strand of CALUZQ010000020.1, from coordinate 27,363 downwards.
TCTGCCGACGGAGAAACCCCAAAAACTGCTATAATTTAATATATCTTTATCGGAGCCAACCCTTTATGACCCCTCTCGCGGCGGCCTGGATATGCTGGGCCATCGTTGGAATTTCTCCTATTGCCGGCAAATATGCGGTAGGTGTAATCAGCCCGGTTTTGCTCGTCTTTTTGGGAACGATTCTGGGCGTGCTCTATTTCGCTCCCTGGATAATCAAAAACCGCAAATGGAGCGAACTGTTCGCCCCGCAAACGCGCTGGAAATTTTTATTTATAGGAACTTTCGGAACGGCTTTGCCCTTTACCATTTCCCTCATGGCCCTGCATTACACCACGCCGGGAAATGCCGCCATTTTACAACAGTCGGAATTACTCTACTCCCTGCTGTTTGCCGCGCTTTTTCTAAAAGAATTTCCCAGCCGTCAGCAACTGGCGGCCAGCGCCCTCATCGTGCTGGGCGTATTGATTATTCTGCTTAAAGAACAATACACCCCGCACTGGACGGGCGACCTGCTTATCGTCGGAAGTACTTGGATGCTTCAAGCCGGCTCCACCCTGGCTAAAAAATTGCCCCCGCACTTGGATTACCGCGTAATCGGTATGGCGCGCAACCTGTTTGCCCTGCCGGCCTTGCTGGTCATTCTGGCCGTAATGGGGAGCGTCGGCGAAAATTTTACAATCACACCCAATCTGCAGATGTTCTCGGTATTGGGCTATACGGGATTTTTAAAGTACGGGCTGGCTATGGTCGTGTGGTACAAAGCCATTCGTGCGTTGGATTTAAGCAAGGTAACCGCGATTTATTTGTCCTACCCGGTGCTTTCGCTGGCGGCGTCGGCCCTGTTGGGGCTGGATTCTATTACCTGGTATCAAACCGCCGGGCTGCTGCTTACCCTGGCGGGGGGATATTGGGTAAGCCAAACCGTTAAAAAAGAAGGACATTAATCTTTCCTGCCCGCCCGGAATTAAGTACAATATATCCAGGAGATTTTATGTTTAATATTTCGCCGGTTGTTGCTGTGTGGATTGCCTGGTTTGCAACAGCCGCCAACTTGGTTATCAGCAAAGTAGCGGTTCCGTATGTTACTTCGGCGTTGTTTATTTTACTGGCGTGTGCGGTGGCGTCGGTCTGTTTTCTGCCCTATGTGTGCAGCACCGGCGGTTGGAAAATTTTATTGGACAAAAAAGTTTGGCCCCAATGTTTGGCCATGGGCACATTCGGCACGGCCCTGCCCATGACTATCTTTATGATTGCCCTAAACTATACCACCCCGGTAAATGGGTCCATTTTAAACCAGTTTGAAATTATTTATTCGCTGATTTTGTCCGCTATTTTACTTAAAGAGCGGCCCACATGGGGTCAAATCGGCGGTTCTTTGCTGATTTTGCTGGGGGTGGGGATTCTGCTGTGGCAGGCAGGCACCACCGTACAGTTAAAAGGCGATTTGATGATTATTGGCTGTTTGTGGATGTTCCAGCTTAGCCATATTTTTGCAAAAAAATTGCCGGCCCATATGCCGCCGCAGTTAATCGCCGCCGCCCGGGCCCTGTTTGCCATGCCGGCACTAGTGCTGTTAGTGGCCGGATTGGCCGTTTTTCAAGGCCCGCTCCAGTTTCAAAGCAACGCCACTTTGTGGAGTATGTTGATTTTGTGCGCGGTAGTAAACTATTTTTTAGGAAATACCTATTGGTACCAAGCCATTCGTCATATGGATTTAAGCAAAGCAACGGCTATTATTCTGTCTTACCCGGTAATGACATTTGTGCTTTCGGTACTGTTAGGGCAAGATAAAATTACAATTTATAAAATACTGGGCATGGTCCTTGCGATAGGCGGGGCTTACATCGTAACCGGTATGGTCAAACAAGGAGAAAGCAAATGAAAAAACTCGTTTTATTTGATTTGGACGGCACCCTGGTCAACGCCGCAGGAGCCGGGCGCACGGCACTTAAAAAAGCCATGGCGGAACTTTACGGCGTCAATCCGGAATTTGACCATTCGCTGATTTCCGGCCGGACCGATTTGGATAATTTTTCCATTGTTTATTCTTTAATCAAAAAAGGCAAAAAACCTACGGCCGCCGAAATGAAAAAAATGAAAGCCAAATACTTGGAGTTGCTGCCGATAGAAGTCCACGCCGTCGTTCGCTGTAAAAAATACGATTTAGTAGCCGGCGTGGAAAAATTCTTAAAACTGCTGAGCAAAGACAAAGATATTATTTTAGGGCTGGGAACCGGCAACTTGGAAGAAGGCGCCAAAATAAAACTGGAACCGAGCAAACTGGGCGAATACTTTTCCGTCGGCGGATACGGCGAGGACGGCCATACCCGCGAAGAAATGCTCCAGGCCGCCGTCAAACGCGCCGAAAAGAAATTCAAAACCAAAATCGCGCCGGAAAATGTGTATGTCATCGGCGATACGCACCGCGATATCTGCGCCGCCAAAAACTGCGGTTTTCACAGTGCGGTCTTGACCAACGGTTTTGGCGAAGCGCAAAAAATCCAGCGCGCCGCCGCCGAATTGGAAACGAAAGATTTTACCGATTTAACCACTTTCTGCGTATGGCTGGGTTTAAAAACCGATCCCAAAGGCGTTAAGCGCGGCAGTTATATTATGCCCGCCAGCGCCATTGAACATGTGTTTTTCAGCCGTACCGGCATTGATGAGGACCGTCTGAAAATGCTGCGTATTAAAAAATACTCGGACTTGGAATCCGGTACCATTATGTGAGGAACCGAAATGGAATGGTACACCGCTGCTGACCGTTTTACCGAAGCGCTCGCTTCTGCCGACCCTACCCCCGGCGGGGGGGCCGCCGCCGCTATGACGGGCGCCATGGGCTGCGCGCTGGCTATGATGGCCGTAGCTACAACCCTAAAGCGAAAATCCACCCCGGAAGAACTGCGCCCCCGGCTGACGCAAAGTTTAAAACGGCTGACTGCTTTTAAAAATGAATTAAAAGGATATATTCAAAAAGACGGGCAGGCCTATGCCGCCTATCTGACGGCAAACAAACTGCCTAAAGACGCGCCCGAACGCGAAAAAGCCGTGCAGGACGCCCTGCTCTTTGCCGCCGGCGTGCCGGCGGACGCCGCATCGGCCGCCATGCACTGCCTGCGCGAAGTGGATCAAATTAAAGACGCCGTGGCCGATATCATTCTGTCAGACGCCAACTGCGCCAAACATCTCTTACAGGCGTGTATCAAAAGCTCGGTGGAAAGTATCCGGGCCAATCTGGTTTTCATTAAAAACGAGGACCGGATAAACGAATTCAACAAGCAGATTGCCACCCTCTTAAAGGCCTGCTAAAAGGAAACGGTATGAGCGAGAAAGCAAATAAACGAAGCGGTATGCTGGGCACCATTTACAATATGCTCCCCGGAATAGACGACGACTATGCCGCCAAACTGGTCTATACCCTGGAAAATAAAAAGCAGCTTTCCGAACTGCAGCAGGATATCGCCAATATCGCGGCCCAACTCAGTTCGGATTCTCCCATGACGGATACCACCGTCGCCAAAATTTTGCTGGACGAAATTACCATTCCCGCCGCTCTGCGCCAGTTGCGTATTTACAACAATTCCACCTCTATCAGCGAATTGTGCGAAGCATTGGAAATACCGGCCAAAGATACCGGCAAACTGTTGGAAGTATATGCTTCTTTTTCTTCCCGCAAATACTTTGACGAACAATTCGCTTCCGCGTTAAAAGAAGTACCCGAAAATCTGCCCGACCCGGAAAAAGCCACCGGCGCCGTTAATGTGTTAATAAAAAAAGCGGACGAAATACTGGCTAATTCCGTTAAAATATCCAAACAAAATAAAAAAGATATTTTTAAAACGGCCGACAAATACCGCCTTTCCGTTAAAATTACCGCCGAGCTGGAAATACTCTATACCCAACCGGCCAGCATTCTGTTTCAGCCGGAATTTGACCGGCTGCTTAAACTGTTAAGCGAGCAAAACCCGGACAAACGGCTCTGCGCTTCGTTGGCGGCCCGGGCTATGCTGTGCCAAATTACGCCGAAAGACGCCCAGGATATCGCGCTTCTTTCTAAACTTTTAAACGGCCGGATTCTGGAAGAAGATTTGCTGATTATCGCCTGCCGTTACTTAAAAGCCAAAGAACCGGCCACGATTGCCGCCACTTTTGAAGCCGTACTAAAAAAACTGCCGCATGTAAGCCGGCCGGAAGAAAATTTAGGGCTGGCCGTCCGCGTATTATTAGACGGTACGGCCGAAAGCTTTGAAAACGCCACCCAAAAAGCAACTGTGCTGCGGGAACGCGAAATCCTGCGCCGGGAATTATCCAAAAAAGAGCTGTACAGCGGTTATGAATATGATTTGGCCGAACATTTCGGCGGGAAAAAAACCATGCTGCAGCTGGATCGGGAAATGACGGAATTACTGCAGAATTTTCCCTATTGCAGCAATCCGAAAGATAATAAGGAGCTGGCCTGCAAAGTATTGCTGGGATCGCTTAGCATGGAAGAAGCTTCCAAGCAGGCCCAATACCTGCGCGACTTAAAAGCCCAAACGCTGACGCAAGGGCTGGCGCCCGAAATCATGAAAAGTTACTTGGGTACCAAACCGGCCGAAGAACTGATGAAGTTTTTTGAACAGTCGCTTATGAATTATACCTTTTGGAAATCCGACCGGGAAAAACATATATTTGCCCTGCATACGCTGGTGGGGGAACTTAACGGCACTTACAACCGCCGGATTTCCGAATTTGTATTGGAAATGTTGGAAAACGGTTCTTCGCTGGAATTAATGACGGATATGCTGGCAAATATCCAAACTAAAAAAACCAGCCAGAAAGAATTGGAAAATTTACTCAACCGGTATAAACAAGCCAGGGCTTCCTCAAAAGCATAAAAAGCCCGAGCCGAAAAAATGCTGTTCAATTCCGCGATAATTTGCTATGCTTTTATCGTGCCGTGTTATATTTATTTTTTCAAGGGTGAAAAATATGAGATACTGGGTCTATATCAACGATAAAGTAGATGGTCCTTACGAAGAGGATAAATTGGTAACGCTTACGGGCTTTACCCCCGATACGCTGATCTGCGCCGAAGAAGTAAAAGAAGGCGGCAGCCAGGAGTGGGTAAAAGCTTCCAGCATTTTTGAATTTGATCAGGTTGAAAAAACCATCAATCAGCCGTTGCCGGCCCCAGAAGTATTCAACACGCAAACTGCCCACAGCGATCCGCTGCCCGCACAACAGACGGTGGTTGATAACAGCGTCAATAATTTACTGCTTGAAAAAATTGATTTACTGACCCAGGAAATTACGGGCTTGCAAGTAAAATTAGATGACATGAAAAACAAGCTGGATGCCGCCATTTCGTCAGCTCGTTTTGCCCCGGCTTCCGGATTAAATGAACCGGCCTATATCCCTCCACAAGATGAGGCCCATAATACCATTACCCTTACGCGCCACGACGAAAACCCTGTTAACGAAGAGGCCTTGATTACCAACACGGAAAGCTTGGTTTCCCAAGCGGAAAATATAGTGGCCGCTGCTAATAAAGAAGAAAAACCCTTGGATATGCTCGGCCCCGTGGACTTGGGCGATAAAAAAGCCGATGCCGCACCAACGGAATTAACCTTGGGTTCCAAAGCCGAAGAAGAAGTAGTTCTCCGCTCGGCCTTGGATTCTTTGTATAACGCAAAAGCCGTTCAAACCCAAGAAGAAAAAGAAAGCACTTTCCAGGATTTGCTGACCCCCAAACAAGCCGAAGCGTTAGCCGCCCAGGCCGAAGCGCTGCAATCCAAAAAAGAATCGGAAAAACCCACGCTGGATGCTGCTCTTAAAGCCGTTGAGCAAGCAGACGCTGCCTTGACCAGTACACCTTCCGCCGATGACGCGGCAAAAGATGCGTTGATTAAAGAATTATCCGCAGAACCGAAAGAAGATGTTTTAGATCAAGTAATTAAAGAAAAAGAAGAAGAGGATAAAAAAGCCCAAACCGCGAAAATTGTGCAAGCCGCCGCCCTGGGTGCAGCGGCCGGTATTGTTGCGGCCGAAGCTTTACATGCGGAAGAGCCAGCCAAAACTGAACCCGCAGCCGGATTTGAAACCGTCCAGCAAGCGGCTGAAGAACCCTTGCCGGAAAAGCAAACATTGGATTTTACCGCCGAAAATCAAGAACCGGCGCTCTCTATTGCACCGGATCCGGCTGAGCAGGAAAAACAAGAAGAAGTGCTCCCTGCGGCCGAGATGCCCGCTGATGTACCGGCTCAACCGCAGCAAGCTGATATGGCTCAGTTAAACGAGCTTGCGGCTGAACCGCCCGCAGCGCAGCCGTCTGTTGCTGCCCCCCAAGCGGCCGATGTACCTCAATTAAATGAAATTTCGGCCGAACCGGCAGCAGAACCGGTGGCCGCCCAACCGCAAGCAACCGCTCCGCAGGGAGATATACCGCATCTGGAATCCTTGGACGCAGCTGATCAAACGCCCCAACAGGCATCATCTGCAGCAGACCATAAAGAAGAAACCATGCAAGAATTGGTTCCCGGAGCTAAAAATGAAAAACCGGAAGGAGTGTTGATTACCGATGCCGATTTAAATGAAGCATTTGCGGAACGGGAATCTGAATCTAACCAATCGGTGGAGCAGCTCTTCGGCGTTGCGCCGCAGGAATCCCAAGCGCAGCCCGAAATTCCGTCTGCCGAAGAACAGCATCTTCCTCAATTTAACGAGCAAACCACCACGAACCCGCTGCCGATGGGCAACCCGAACGATTTGACCGAAATTGAATTAAAAGAGGGATCTACCTACTTAATTTCGGACTTTGTACCGCCTGCCCAAACCAGCGGAGATGCCTTGCCTAAAGAATTAGCCGGGCTGGAAACAGAAACGACTGAAAAACAGGCCCCTCAACTGGAAACCAATGATCAATCGTCCGAAGTACAAGAAATGGTTTCTTCTTTAAAACAATCGGATAAACCCGCAGAAGCCGCGCCTAATACGCCGCAAGAGGTCAGTGTATCGCAAGTTATTTTGGAAAATACCATCAAAACCAAACGCGGCGCTACGCTGGATATTAAAACCGTGCCAATGGTACCAGAACCGGCCCAGTCTGAACGGCTGAATCTGGATAATATGGTAGATGACATAAATACCCAGCACGACTTAAGGAGCGCCGACGAAAAGCCGGCTGGCAAAACGACTAAAATGATTGTCGGCTTACTGGTAACGATATTATTGGCCGCCGGGATTTATGTAATGTTGGCCTTTATGAATCTGATTCCGCCGCAGTTTAATCTGCTCTCTTCGGAACAGAACACGGTTCAGCCGGCTGAGCAAAATGCCCAAATGGAAGAAATGCTGGGAGAACCGCAGCAGCCCCTGCCGGCTATGCCTGACCAGCAGCCGATGCCGATTAATCCTTTAGAGGCCACCTTAACGGAAGTCAAAAACTTCCCGTTGATGAACGGCTACACCTTGCAGCAATTCATTGAAGCCAAACATCCGGCCGCTAAAGACTTAATTACCTGGGATATTTCTACGGCTGTAGATCCGGATAATTATTCAATCCTGGTCAAAGTGCCGCCGGAGAATCCGCAAAGCTTCAAGATTTCGTACCGCTTCAATTATAACACGGTTACGAAAGCGCTGGATCCGACCATTTCGGACGCTAAAAACCTGCTGGATTCTGTAGCACAAGGAGGAGTTTTACCTCCGGTGGCCCCACAACAACAGCCCATGGGCCAGCCGCAAATGCAGCAACCCGCCGGGAATTACAACCCGCAGCAGGGATATGTGGTTCAACCGCAGCAGCAAGCGGCCCGTCCGGCCGGCAATGTACAGCGCTAAAGCGCAACTTTTTAAAAGCCCCGCTTTAAGCGGGGCTTTTTTATGTATGGCTCTCTGGAAAGCGGGTTTCCAGCGGCGTTTAAACTCAATATGTTTTTGCCGCCCAGCTGGGCCGGGGGATATTTTAGAATATATAGTGCGGTTAGAGAGAGGAAAATTGGATTTATGTCCTGCTTAAACTATGTTAAATGAATCCAAATCGTTTTTTATCACCAAACTACCCCCAAAGATGCAGTGGATTCAAAAACGCCGCCAACGGAGGGATTTGCTCAAAAAACGGCAGTTTGAAAGCGATACGGCCGCTGCTGATTCATACCAGCAATTTGCTCAACTCCCCTCAAAAAGAACCCCGGCTTTGGGCCGGGGTAGTAGAAGTTGATTACTCAACGGCGTTTTTAGCAATACTTTCCAGAATATGAAAAGTCTTTTCCACCCAGCCCATACTCAGCCATTCATACGGGCCGTGCGGATTTTCGTAACCGGCGAAGATATTGGGAGTTGGCAGCCCGCGCAGGGTAAGCTGGGCGCCGTCCGTGCCGCCGCGGGCCTGTGTTAAGCGGTAGGGCACTTTATTTTCCCGAAGCGCTTTTTCCAACAGTTCCATGGCCTGCGGCCGTTGCTTTAAAATATCGCGCATATTGCGGTACTGCTTTTTAAATTCCAGCTCAATTTTAGCCGCCGGATATTTGCGCCTTTTTTCTTCGGCCAAATCGCACAGCATCTGTTTAAAATGTTCAAATTTCTCCAGATTATGTTCCCGCACAATGCCTTTTACTTCGGCCTTATCCAGGCCGCCTTCTATATCTTTAAACAGCACAAAGCCGTCTTCCCCGTCGGTGGTTTCGGGCAATTTATCTTCGGGCCAGGAAGAAATAATATCGGCCGCAATGCGTACGGGATTAGCCATAAATCCTTTGGCCGAACCGGGATGACAAGTTTTGCCGATAATACGGAAAGTTACGGTGTCAGCATTAAAATTGCCGCAGTCAATCTCGCCCAAAGTAGCACCATCTACGGTATAAGCGAAATCGGCGCCGAATTTTTCTACATCAAAAAAAGCGATACCGGTACCGGTTTCTTCGTCAATGGTAAAAGCGGCTTTGATAGGCCCGTGTTTGATTTCGGGGTGTTGGGTAAAGTATTCCGCCAGGGTCATAATCGTCGCGATACCGATTTTATCGTCCCCGGCCAATAAAGAGTTACCGTCCGCGGTTACGATATCGTCCCCGATGCAAAGTTTTAAATTGTGGTCGCTTTGGGGGGAGAGAAACATCTTTTTATCGGCATTGATGGTAATCGTACCGCCGTCATACTGGGGGTGAACCTGCGGACGGACATTTTTGCCGTTGTAATCGCAGACGGTATCCATATGGGCAAAAAATCCAATGACGGGCGCTTTTTGATCGGTATTCGCGGGCAGAAGACCGGTTACAAAACCATATTCGTCCACTTCCACTTCGGTAAAACCGACGGTTTTCATTTCCTGCGCCAGGGTATGGGCAAAGGAAATTTGGCTGGAAGTAGTGGGCGTAATAGAACTGGTAGGGTCGCTGGTTGTATCTACGGATACATAGCGAACAAAACGATCATAAATTTTTTGTTGTAAAGGGTTCATAATTTCTCCATAAAAGCTTATTTTTATTATACAATTTATTATTCCACGATTCGGAGGGTTCATGAAAAAATTACTTTTATTTTTTACCGCTGCCGCTTTGCTGTGCGGCTGTGCGTCCGTAGATGAAACGGAAAATGTAGCCAACTGCAAGTTTTCGCTCAAAAGTGTAGAATTAACCAACTACAATTTAACCTCGTTTGATTTTGATGTTATTATCGCCATAACCAACATGAACCGCAAAGAGGCGGCCTCGCTGAAGCGGTTTGAGGGGGAGCTGACCGTCAATGAAACGAAAATGGCCGATGTAACCTTGGACAGTATGACCATAGAACCCAATGCCACCCGGAACGCCAAATCCCGGTTAAATGTGCCGATGACAGCATTCAACAGCAAACTGCTGGGGCTGATTAGCATGGGCAGCGCCACGCTGGATTATCATTTGACGGGAACAATGTATTTTGAAGGCCCGTTGGGGGCGGAACTTCCTGTCCCGGTGGATATCGGCCGGATTGGCAGCTATAATTGATAATAAATAGAGGAGGATTTCCCTAAATAAAACTTTAAGCTTTGTAGCTTAATTATTTAATTTATCTGTTTTTGGAACCGTATTGAGGAATACGGAGAGCTTTTGGGAATCCAAAGGCATTCTTGCACTCCAAAAGCAGCTGGTTTAGGCAGAATAAACAAATGGGTAGCTCCCAGCTGTTTTTCTGCTGAATGTTCCTTGCCATGTAAAAAATGGCAAGGAACTACGGCTGTTATAGATTGGGTTAGTGCAAGAAGCTCAACTATAATAGCCGTTTTTTCCTCCGGTTCTCGGAGGAAAAATGTCTAACAAACGCCTTACTCAAGCCCGTAGGAACAAATTAGATGAATTCTACACCCAATTGCCGGATATAGAAGCGGAACTAAAACACTACAAACAATATTTTTATGGAAAAATTGTTTTATGTAACTGCGATGATCCGCGCATCAGTAACTTCTTCCATTATTTTTCTTATAATTTTGAGTTTTTAGGACTAAAAAAACTTATCACTACATGCTACAAAAGTAAAGAGCGTGATCTATTTAGCAACAATGACAGCGAACATGCTATTTATTTAGAATACTCTGGAAACAAAACCGGCGGGAGGGTACCCGTTGCTGAAGAAATAGGAATAAAACTATTAAAAGGAGATGGAGATTTCCGTAGTTCTGAATGTATAGAATTACTCAAACAAGCTGATATTGTAGTAACCAATCCTCCTTTTAGTCTATTTAGAGAATATGTAGCGCAGTTAATTCAATATAATAAAAAATTTATTATTCTTGGAAATCAAAATGCAATTACTTACAAAGAAATTTTCAAACTAATTAAGGAAAATAAAATCTGGCTAGGAGCCAGCATCCATAGTGGGGACAGAGAATTTCAAATTCCAAAGAATTATCCTGTTACGGCAGTCGGACACAGAGAAGATGTCAATGGAAACAAATTTATACGGGTAAAAGGTATTCGTTGGTGGACAAATCTAGATTATCAAGAACGCCATGAACCCCTTATTTTGTATAAAAAATATACTCCAGAATTATATCCAAAATATGATAATTATGATGCTATCAATATAGACAAAACTGCGGACATTCCTTGTGATTATACCGGGATTATGGGCGTACCAATTACATTTTTGGATAAATACAGTCCAGAACAATTTGAAATTTTGGATTTAAACCCCCATTTTTTTTCACTTAAAGAGCAGGGACTACCAAAAATAAAACAATTGACACTTAAAAGTGTAGGGAAAAAAGATCCTTATGCCCGAATTTTAATACGAAGAAGAGGAAGATAAATGAAAATAGAATTACATAAGATTTCAATTAAAGAACTGTCTAATGGATATCAAGATTTATCTGAAAAAGGAATCATCGGATATGGAGGGAAACTTGATATTCGCCCACCATATCAACGCGAATTTATCTACAAAGACAAACAACGCGAGGCGGTTATTAATACGATTATGAAAAAATTTCCTCTAAATGTAATGTATTGGGCCGTCAGAACAGATCAAAACTTTGAAGTAATAGACGGTCAACAACGAACTATTTCTATTTGCCAATATATCTGTGGGGAGTTCGCTTTTGAAAAAATGTATTTTCACAATTTACCAACAGATAAACAAAAAGAAATACTAGATTATCAACTTATGGTTTATTTTTGCGAAGGAACAGATAGTGAAAAATTAGAATGGTTTAAAACAATCAATATCGCAGGAGAAGAGTTAACTGAACAAGAATTACGAAATGCAGTGTATCATGGTTCTTGGACCTGTGATGCAAAGCGTTATTTCTCTAAGACAGGATGTCCTGCTTATGGATTAGCCGGAGATTATTTAATGGGAAGTGCTATTAGACAAGACTATTTAGAAACGGCTATTGATTGGATTTCAAATGGACATATTGATGAATATATGTCAAAACATCAGCATGATTCTCATGCAGGAGAATTGTGGCTTTATTTTCAAAATGTAATTAATTGGGTAAAATTGATTTTTCCTGTTTATCGTAAAGAAATGAAAGGAATTAAATGGGGAATTCTTTTTAATAAATTTAAAAACAAATCACTAGATGCGAATATCTTAGAAAAAGAAATTCAATCGCTTATGCAAGACGATGATGTCAGCAATAAAAAAGGGATTTATATATTTGTTTTAGACAGGGAAGAAAAGCACTTAAATATCCGAGCTTTTTCTCAATCTATAAAACGGCATGTCTATGAAAAACAACAAGGATTATGCTCTCATTGTCATAGACATTTTAGTTTTGACGAAATGGAAGCCGACCACATAGTTCCATGGCATGAAGGGGGAAAAACTGAAATTGAAAACTGTCAAATGTTATGCAAAAATTGCAATCGTAGGAAATCAGGAAAATAAACAGAGAAACGCCCCGGTTGTCCGGGGCGTTTTATGTTAGAAAATTTCGGTTTATCCGCTACCCATATGAACGGGCTTGGCGCGGAGCTATCTTAAAATCAGCCGCAGAACAAACGCCGTCAGAAAAGAGAGTGACAGCGTTAAAGCCACCACCTTAAGTGTATCTTTCCAGCCGCTTTCGCGCAGCATGACAAAGAAAGTAGCCACGCAAGGCAAGTACATCGCCATAAAAACACACGCCACAACTAGGGACTGCGGATCCAAGTTAAACGGACTTAACATAGCAATAGATACATCTTTGCGCAAAAACCCCAAAATTAAAAGCGGTGTCGTTTCGGCCGGCAGTCCTAAAACAAGTTCCACCGGATAGCGCGCGATTCTGGCAACCCAGTCGGTCAAACCGGAAAGCTGCATCAAGTCCACGAACAAAACGCCAAACAAAATAAGCGGCAGTGCATCAAACAGATATTCCCGCATACGAATCCACAGTTTTCGTAAAAGCGGGCGGATTTGCGGAATTTGCCAGGAAGGAATCTCCATAAATAATTCCGGGGTCTCGCCTTTCATCAGCTTATTGAGCACGGTACCGGCTAAAATACCGTTTATAAACAAGGCAAAAAAGACAATCAGCATATATTTCAGCCCGTAGGGGGAAAGAATAGAAATAATCATCGCGGTTTGGGAAATACAGGGCGCCAGCACCAAAATAAGGGCCAGGGCAATAATCCGTTCCCGGCGGGTCTCCAATACGCGGATTCCCATCACAGCAGGCACCTTGCATCCAAACCCCAGCATAATGGGCAGTGCCCCATATCCGTGCAGCCCAATGCGGTGGAGCAAGCTGTCCAGCAATACCGCTAAACGCGGCAAATAGCCCAAATCCCCCAAAAATCCCAACAGCGCATAAAAGGCCAGTACATAAGACATGACTTCAATCAGCGCGATATGCAAGCCGTCGGTCAGCAAACCAAAATATTTGGTGCCCCCGTCGCCCAACAATATCATGCCCAACGCCTGGTCTTTTACAGGAGCCAGCAAATGCTCCAAAAAAGGCACATAATAATTTTCATACAGCGGATCCAACAGCGCAATCAAATTTTCGCCTACAAAACGCACCAGAAAAAACGATACCACCAACACCGCTAGCGCAATCGGCAGCCCGGTAACCGGGGTAGTAGCCCAACCCTGCAGTTTCTCCCAAAACGAAGCGTGTTTGTGCTTGACCGTTTGCACTTTATGAATAATATGCCCAATCGCGTGCCATTTTCCTTCCGGCGTGGGGGGAACCATCAACGAACTAAGCGGCATTTTATGCGAGGCGATGCGTGCGGCTTGATAAGCCAGCTCTTTTAACCCTTCGCCCGTGGTAGCCACTGCGGCAATTACCGGAATCCCCAGTAATTTTTCCAGTTGTTTGACATCAATTTGAATCCCTTTTCGCTGGGCCTCATCAAATTTATTAAGCAACAGAATAACCGGTTTTTTAAGCTGCATAATTTCCAGCAAAAAATACAAATTGCGTTCCAGGTGCGAAGCGTCCGCCACGCAAACAATAAAATCGTATTCCAATTCTTTGAATAGATTTCGTTTGCGGCCTTCAATCAGCCATTCTTCTTCCAGCCGGTAAAGCCCGGGGATATCAATAATATCGTAGGGTTCCCCGTCAAACTGGGTTTGCCCGTAGTTAAGCCCCACCGTGGTACCCGGGAAATTAGAAGAAATAATGCCAATACCCGTCAAACGAGAAAAAATCAAGCTTTTTCCCACATTGGGGTTGCCCGCCAGCAGAAAAGTATTCTTTTTAGCAGCGACTAAAATTTTTTTAGCGGTTTCGCGGCCGACGGCCACTTCCGTTCCGGACACGCTTACCACTACCGGGCTGGACCCCGGTTTGCGGGTAATAAACTGCCCGCGGACGATACCCATCGCGGCCAGCTTTTCGGCCATTTTGGCGTCCGTCTGAATTTCTTTAATCTGGGCGGTTTGGCCCGGTTTTAACTGATGAAGGGAGCGAGAATTATCTTTTTCCATAAAAGTTAGTTTTTCCTTACTTTTATATTTTACCACAACCCGCTCCACATTACAAGCCCTATTACCCGACGATAAACCCCAACCCCGGCACAGACAAACTATTTTTTGTATAATTTAAGTACCCAATTTACCAAACAGGAGATCTCAAATTATGGCTTATAAAGTGAACCCGGATGTTTGCATTAACTGCGGTGCTTGCGAATCCGCCTGCCCCGTTACCGCCATCAGCGAAGTGGAAGGCAAAAGAAAAATTGATGAAAGCAAATGCATCGAATGCGGCGCCTGCGCCGGTACCTGCCCGGTCAGCGCGATTGCACTGTAAGCAGTAAGATTCAAGCTAAGCCGCTCCGTTAAGGAGCGGCTTTTTTGTATAAGGAAATCCGTCTAAGCCGGGGATATTTTTTATTAGGCACATTTGATAGAGGTTCTGCCTTTGCTTCTCTCCTGGGGCGGCTTTTGGATAACCCGGCACCGGCTAGCCCCAGCCAAGAATAGCTTCCTCTATCCAACCAGCGGCGCGGCCGCGCAACTCCCGCTATACAGAAAAACCCCCGGCTTAACCGGGGGTTTTTATTCGCCGCAAAAGAGCAGATAAAAAGAGCCGGGGGATGTGCCCGGCTCTTTGTTCAGAACCGTTCGGGGGGTAAATCGAAAGGTTCTGGGGGATAAAATCAAATACGCTATAGCGGAACCTATATTTTAAATCATACAACCTGGATATAAAAAAAGCAAGCATTTAGAGCCAAAAATTAAGGTTTATTTATAGATAATCTTTTTATATTAATAAATTAAAATTTTGAAAAAGAAATGGAAAATTTTAAAACTTTTGCTTCATTCTTTCTAATTTTTGGTTATAATATAGTAACTGGAGGGAGAAACCACATGAAAAAACTAGGATTCATTTTTGTTTTTGCATTAGCGGTCAGCCCGCTCTGCGCCCAAAAGGCACAAAGCCAAAGCGACAGCTATACAGGGTATGAAGGCGTGGTATTGGGCGAACGCACTCCGCGTTCTGCCACCGATGCCGCCGCCAAACAAGCCACACAGGTACCGGGGGATATTTACCGCGGCACTTTATTTGGCGCCGAACAAAAGAAATACGAGGGCGATACTTTGGGAAACCGTCCGCGCCCGACTACGAAATTCGTCTATGACACCTCGCTGGTCCGCGCCATCAAAATCAGCGATGCTGATCGCGTCCGCACGCTGATGTATGCCAATGTAGATGTAAACGAAAAGAACTACGCCGGTATCACCCCGCTGACCATCGCCGCTGAAAAAGGCAATATGGAAATTATTGAAATGCTGGTAGATGACGGGAAAGCCCTGGTCAACGAGGCCTCCAGCTACGGTATCACGCCTATTATCGCGGCGGCCGCTGCGGGCAACGAAGAAGCCGTAGGTTATTTAGTAACTCACGGGGCCGATGTAACCGCTAAAGACGATTTAGGCAAAACGGCCTTAATTTACGCCATTACCATAGATAACCCCAACTTGATTGCCAACTTAATTCAGTTGGATAATAAAGCCGTCAACCTGCCGGATAATTCCGGCAACACGCCGCTGATTTATGCTGCACAAAACGGGTTGAATGATAATGTAAAAATACTGCTGGCGAATGGGGCTAACCCCGATTACCGCAACCCGGCTACCGGGCTTTCAGCCCTGTCGGCTGCGGCGGCTGAAGGGCAAAGCAATACCATTCGGCTCCTAGTACGCACCGGACAAGCCGATGTAAACATTGCCGACTTATCCGGCCGAACGCCCATTTTCTATGCTGTGGAACAAAATCAAGAAGACGCCCTGCGCACGCTGCTTTCGTTAGGGGCTGATGTAAACGCACAGGATCACAACGGCGTTACGGCCTTGATGCGTGCTTCGGCTAAAAACCGCCAAGACTGCGTGAAGATTCTGTTAAAACAAAAAGGAGTAGATCCCAACTTAAAGGATTTTCAAGACCGCACCGCCATTACCTACAGCGTGTACGCTGAAGAACTGGCCCCCGCGCAGGCGCTTTTACAAGCGGGTGCGGATTTAGACGCGCGAGACAGCTCTCAAAATACACCGTTAATGAGCGCGGTAAAAGCGAAAAACGACCGTATGGCCCTGTTCTTTATCCAACAAGGGGCAGACTTAACGGCCGCCAATTCTTCCGGCGAAAATGTATTTATGCTGGCAGAAGAGTACCTGCCCGAATCCATGACGGCCAATGTACTGGCTGTGAAGAAAAATGCCGTCCACCAAGAAGCACTGCGGGTGGAAGCGGAGAAATTGGCGGAAGTACGCGCCTTGGAAGAACAGCTAGCCCAGGAAGAAGCACTGGTCAAACAACTGCAGGAAGAACAAGCAGCTAAAGAAGCCGCTGAAGCGGCCGCTAAAGAAGCGGAGCTGCGCGCTAAACTGGAAGCAGAATACCAGGCAAAAGCCGCCGAACAGATGGAAAACGATCCGGAATTAATCCGCTTGCAGCAGCAGCTGGAAGCTGCTAAAGCTCAGCGCGAAGCCGCTATGCAGGAAGAGATTGACCGCCAGGTCGCCGCCCAGTTAGCTAAAGATAAAGAAGAACCGGAAACGCCTTCCGTATTGGAAGAAAAACCGGAAGAAAAAGAAGCCAAATAATCATTACTTTGGCAGTTTTATTCAACCCCCGAAACTACAAAAATTTCGGGGGTATCTTTTTGCGTATCGGCCGCATTCAAGCAACAGCCCTTGGCAAAACAGCTTCGTTCGGATTTTTATACGGATTTTCACCGCACCGCCCAATTAGCCCCGGCAAGCCGGAGTCGTTTTGCTCCCCTCACATTCTGCCCCATAAACCGCGTATGGAGGAAGAGGCAGCAACCGAAATAAATGGCATAAAAAACCCACCAACGGGGGTGGGCATGTGACTTAATTGACTTTTAAGGGGAAACCGTGGCTCCAGGATACAAATTGCTGCCACTGGGTCCAGCGTTCGGAAGCGTTTTTCGCCGAGATTTGAGGGTTAATCTGTCCGGCGGATTTCGGAGCCCACTGTTCAACAGGCCAACCGGCATACTCCGCCGCCAGCCGCGCCGCCCCCAGCACGGTGCTTTCCGGCTCCTGAAGCACCGACACAGGCACCTGCAATAAATCGGCCTGGTATTGCACCAGCCACTTTACCCGCGACAGCCCGCCCGATACTTTTACAGGCGGCGTTACCGAAAACCCGTTGGCGCGCAAATACTGGGCAATATCCGTCAATAAAAAGGCGATGGAGCGCACCGCCCCGGCCACCCAATCGGGCTTGCGGGTATGGGGGGAAAGACCCGCCGCCACCGGCGAGCGGGAAAAATCCCAATAGGGCGCGCCCAAACCGCCCAGCGCCGGCAAAAACCAAACGGGGTTCCGAGCCGATTCACACAACGCATCTATTTCCTGGGATTGAAACGATATTCCCTGTGCATTGAGCCACTGCAAGACACTGGCCGCCGCATTGACCGGCCCCTCTAACAAAAAATCGCAGCGCCCGTCTGCTCGGGCAACCGATAAGGACGACAACATTCCCGGCAATAAAGCGTTTTTGGCCGCCCCGGCATTATGCACTAAAAAAGCCCCTGTCCCGTAATTAATACAGGTTTCGCCTGGCTGTAAATTTAAAAACGAAACAGACGCCTGCTGATCCCCGCTGCAAACAGTAATCGGAATACGGGCGCCTTTATATTCATACATTCCATAATCGGCCACGCTGGGCAGCAGCTGCGGCAGAACCTGGGGGGCTATCGCAAAACTGCGGCAGAGTTCTTCGCTCCAGCTTTGGGTATGAATATCCAATAGCAGCATTCGCTGGGCCAGGGTGGCATCAGTTGCAAAAGTTTTACCGCCGGTAAGCTGCCAAATTAAGTAAGAAGCCACCGGACCGACGCATAAATTTTTAGTTTCCCAGGCGTGTTTAACAGCCGGTATATGTTTAAAACACCAGGCAATTTTAGCGGCCGAAAAATAAGGCGTTTTATACAGCCCGGAAATTTCATGCACTCGTGCTTGGGAAATATCCGCCTGTTCTGCTTCCAATTTGGCGCGGCCGTCCTCCCAAGTCAGCACCGGGGCTAAGGGCCGGCCGGTTTGCTTATCCCAGCATACCACCGTAGAACGCTGGGTGGTAACCGCCAATGCTGCGGCATGCTGCGGGCCAAGTTCGTCCAACAACTCATTGAGTACGCGCAATTGACTGCTTGCCAGGGATTGGGCGTCATATTCGGAAAGCCCCGCCGCGGGCCTCGTCGGCGTCAGCGGCGCACTTTTTTGGGCCAGCACGGAACCGTCCCGCGCTACGGCAAACGCACGGGAGCCGGAAGTCCCTTGGTCCAGCGCTACAATAAAGGGCTTATTTTCCACGATTCACCTCTTTCTCAGCGGCGTCAAAAGCCGGGTTGTACCAATGATTGTCTTTTAGCAGGGTGTGAGCGGTTTTATCCAACGAAAGCAGCGTTTCTTCGGCCTGCTTTTTATCAAATCCGGGAGCATATTCCCGGCTGGACAAGATTTTGCCGCCGCCGTGGCGAATTTCGCCTTTAGGCGTAATCAGCCCGATGTTGACACCTTCCGATACCAACGCCACCCGCTCGGAACTTTCGTCAAACATATCCCGTCCGAATGCGGTATAGGCGGGAGTAAGCCCCGTCAGCCGGTAAACGGTAGGGATTAGGTCCGTCTGGGACACGATATAATCAATCTGACGCGGTTTTAAAATTTTAGGGGCGTAAATTACCAAAGGAATACGGAAATGATTTTTCAGCGAGTCATCGGCCGGACCGCCGGAGGTATGATCGGCCACAAACACGAAAACAGTATCGTCAAACCAGCCGTCCTCTTTGGCGCGTTTTAACAATTCGCCAATAGACCAATCCGCAAACGAGAGCGTATTTAAAAAACCGTGTTCCCAGGAATCATAAGGATATTTATCAAACTGTGGAAGCGTAGCGGTAAACGGTTCGTGCGTAATACCCGTGAACAACATCCCCATAAAATTCTTTTCTTTGCGGTTTTTAATTTTGTCGGCGGCAAACATCATAGCATCGTAGTCGTAGCCAAACGGCGCTTTCTCTTGATAGGGCAATAACTCAGGAATATCTTCCCAGCCGTAACTTTCCTGCGCCCCCAGGTAAGAAGCCAGCGCGCACAAGCGGTACGAACTGCGGCGGGAGGTTTGGGCAAAAAAGGTATAATAGCCCATTTTGGAAAAGTGCCGGGGCATCGGCGAAAGCGCCGCCAGTTCCAGCCCATAGCCAAACATCGGCAATCCAGGCACCCACGGCAGTCCCGCAAACACAGCGGCAAAGCCAAAAATACTGCGCTGGCCAACCGCATAAGCATTGGTAAAATTAACCCCGTCTTTAATAATTTGGTCAAATACCGGGGTTGCCCCGAACTGGTTATGGGAAAGCCCGTCTATGTAATAGGGGTGCCACCCTTCCAACAATACAATCAGCACATTGTAATAAATGGGATTCTTTTCGTCGGTATGCTGGCGCATTAACGGATAGAGCGGATCCAGCAGTTTTTCATCGGGCGAGATAAACAACTGCTGTACTTTGGCTATGGCTTGATCAGCTGGATAGTTGTTTACGATATCCACCGCGCCCTTGCGCCCCACCTGATAAGCCGTAAACACCCCGTTTAAAATAAGCGCCGAACCGGCGGGAGAATCGGTATAATTATACACATCGGCCACGCCTAAAGATTTACCGCCGCCAAAATGCCCCCGGATTCCCAACACGCACAAAGCGATAATAGCTATCAACAATCCCGCCGTTTTACCCAACCCCCAGCGGCGGGGGGCGTAATGCCGGTCCGTAAAGCGGCAGATTTCCCACACCGCCCAGCCCAAAGAACCCAGCAAAATAAGCAGGGGCAGCCAGGTCTGCGTAACCATATACGAGAAGATAAATCCCCAGTCGTTGCTCAGCTGGATAATTTCCTCGGCAATATGTCGGTTTACTTTAGGGAAATAGATTAAATCCCCGATTAAAAACCCGGCCATAAACACCCATTGGGCCACCAAAACCGAAGTCCATATCTTTACCCAGCGGGGGGACTTAACCGGCAAGTTGAGCAAAAAAATTACCGGCCCGATAAAAAGAGCCAGCACGGAAAAATCAAAACGCAGCCCATTTAAAAAGCCCGAAGCAATTTCCGCGCCGGACAGCCCGGTGAAAAAGTCCCGGTTCAGTAAAAACAGCGCCGCCCGGGCCGCCGTAAACAATAAAGCCGAAAGAAAAACAAACCACAATGAAAATTTAACACGAAAATCTTTTTTTTCAGCCCTCATGAGTTACTCCGTTTTGTGAAGATGCAGTTGAAATTCCTGTGAAGTTTTGGCAAATTGCTGCAATTTTGCTTTCGCTTCGGCGGGGACGGACTCATCGGCCAGCAGTCCGGCCACGGTGCTTTGGGTAGGTACCAGCACTTTGGCCAGCAGTTTAAGCGTGCGTAATAACTCTACCACTTTTTCCTTATCGGTAAATTCCAATTTTTCTATACGGGAAAGTTCCGCCTGATAATTTTTGCCGAAGTGGCGTTCAAACTGATTTTTTTTCATCAAGGCGATAATTTCCTGCTGCAGGGCTTTGGCTTCGTCCAACAGCGCGCCGCAGCGGTCAATTTTCCGGCTCAACAACTCTTGTTCCGGCTCCGGCTGTGCCTCCGCGGCAGACGGGCCGGCCGCAGGCGCCGGCTGGGCCGCCGTTTTAGCCGAGGAAGGGGTATAATCTTTGCCGGTAAATACCGGGCAAATATTGCGGTAATCGCACCAGCGGCACTGGTTTTCACCGGGCGTCGGACTAAATTTTCCGGCGCGAATCTGATCGGCTATGTTTAAAACGCCCTGCCAAAATTCAAAAATTTCTTTATCCGGTGCGCGTTCAAAGGTCATTTCCTGCAAGGTGGGCAGGTGGTAAAAACTAAGCTGCCCCACTTTTAACTCTTTTACCGACGGATCTTTTTGAAGAACCAATTTTTTTATGGTGGGGGAATTTTCCACCACTTTCTGGTACATATACAATTGGTCCGGCTCCCGCTGGACGGTTTTACCCGTTTTATAATCTAAAATTTTAATTTTCCCGTCGCCCAGGTAATCAATGCGGTCCAAAATGCTTACTAAATTCAGCCCGTCCATTTCTAAGGTGCTTTTCATTTCTACAGAAAGCGGGTGGAAAAAAGCCGCCGCGTGTTTGGCATAATATGCTTCAATAATCCGACGGCCTTCCGCATAGCCGGCCAGCTCTTTTTCTACCGAAGCGTATCCCTTTTGTTCAAACGAAGTTTTATTCCAGTGGTTTTCAAAAAAAGAAAGGGCCTGCTGCAGCGTAGGAAACGAAGGTGCCTCGGGATTATAAATATATTCCATCACTTCGTGCAAAGCCGTTCCAAAGGCAAAATAGTATTTGGGCTGTTCCGGAATCATATATACATAACGAAATTTATATTTCTGCGGGCATTCCTTATACATTCCCATTTTTGAATACGAAAAAGACAAATTTTTAACCATATCAATACTCCGGCAAAAGAATCCCTTTTATTTTACCATTTTGAATGGCTCCGGCAGGACAAAAAAATCCCCGCCGAAGCGGGGATTGGTTATTTATTTTTTAAATCCGTTAAAAATGGTTCCTTGCAAGCGATCGGGTTTTCCTTTCTGAACATAATTAAACCCAACCGGTGCGGTCGCTTTTTGCACCGGCACATCTATTTGCTTGCGGATATATTCGGTAAATTCCGTTTGCATGGTACCGTCCAGTTTAGCGGCCAGCAAAATCATTGAATTTTTGAACAAAGACGGATACAAATTCAAAATAGACACCAAATCCGCCACGCACTGCGCAGACTCTTTAGACAGCCGCAAAAGCGTGCGGTTGGCCTGAGCCATCTGTTTGCGGTAAAAGCGGTTGGCATTAAAATTATCAGTCGGATTGAGCTGCATTTTCGCCTTCATATAAGACTGCATGGCCTGGAAAATTTCCGTTTCTATGGTAGCCAGTCTTTTGCGCAAAGCAAAAACCAATCCACTTACTTCTTCCGGCAATTCTTCATAATCGGGGATGGTAGCCGTCCACTCCCGGAAAAAGCGGGGCGTCAAATGCGCCGCTTGTTTGGTATCGGGGGACCAAGCCAACAACCCCGGGATAGCCGGATCTTTTTTCGGCAAGAAATGAGGATCTCGTTCACGCAGCAAGGCATCGGCCCATTGGGCATATTCTTTATCCATTTGGGCAGTCAACTCAGCCAACGAAACGGCGGCCTGTTCTTTCAGTTCGCTAATCACTTGCGTCCGCAAGGCCAGTTCTACTTCATTGTTGGCAAAAACAGCAGCCACTTGCTGAGCGTGCACTTGTTGTAAGGTATTAATGGACTGGACACTCATCAAATAACGGGACCGAAGCAGTTTGCTGGAGATATTATTTGCTACTTTTGGCGCCTGTTTGGCCAAAGTTTCTGCAGCGGCCGGGACCACTTTGTTTGCCTGTGCAAACCCCGATATGGATAAACAGAGCATGAACAATATCATGTATAAGTGTTTCATAAGAATGCTCCTCATTTTCTCTAGTTTTTTTAAATATACTATTTTCTCTTCTATAAAAACAGATACAAAAGACCTAAAAATTAATATCTTTTAGACCTACTTTCCCCTAGGTCTTTCACCTAGGCCCTTACTAGATATAAAAAAACCGCCCACAGGCGGAACGAAAATACCCCCAATAGGAATCGAACCTATATCCCCTGCTTAGAAGGCAGATGCTCTATCCATTGAGCTATGGGGGCAAAACACTGTTTCCACAATGTTGTATATATTTTACAACAAATTGAACGGAGTTTCCAAATTTTCTCTCAACCGGGTGTTCATTGGTGTCTGTCGGCCGCACCGGCAAAGTGCTACAATATAACCAATCCGCTTATGACTATACGCAAAATTATTCATATAGATATGGACGCTTTTTTCGCCGCTATTGAACAGCGCGACAATCCCGCCCTGCGCGGCAAAGCCATTGCGGTCGGCCACGACGGCCCGCGCGGAGTAGTGGCAACCGCCAGTTACGAGGCGCGCCAATTCGGGGTTCATTCCGCACTGTCTGCCCGAGCGGCTAAACAGCGGTGCCCGGGGTTGATTTTTATTCCCGCCCGAATGGAAGTGTATAAAGAAGTATCCCGCCAAATCCGGGCGATTTTCCAGGAATATACCGAGCTGGTGGAACCGTTGTCCATTGATGAAGCGTTTTTAGATGTAACCCACTTGCCTTGCGCGACCCAGGCCGCCAAAGAAATCAAAGAAAAAATTTTCCAAACCACCGGGCTGACCGCTTCCGCCGGCGTTTCCATTAATAAAATGCTGGCAAAAATTGCGTCCGATTATCAAAAACCCAATGGTCTTTTTGTCATTACCCCCAAACAGGCGGCGCCGTTTGCGGCCAAACTGCCGGTGGAAAAATTTTTTGGTATTGGCCACGTTACCGCTCAGAAAATGCACCGGCTGGGCATCTATACCGGCGCGGATTTGCGCCAGAAAACCGAAGCCGAACTGGTCCGGCTGTTTGGCAAAGCGGGCCGGGCCTATTTTGGTTACGCCCGCGGGCAGGATCCGCGCGAAGTACAGCCCAGCCGGCAACGGCTTTCCTGCGGGGCCGAAAATACTTTTGACGCCGACACTTCCGACTTAAACCGCCTGCTGGAAGAATTAAAAAAAGCCGCCCATCAGGCCTGGGTCCGTACCCGGCGGGCCGGATTCTTAGGCAAAACCGTTACCCTTAAACTAAAATACGCCGACTTTCAACAAATTACCCGTTCCCAAACATTCGCCGCCCATTTAACTTCGGAAGATTCCTTTTATCAAGCCGGCAGACAACTGCTGCAAAAAACCGACTTTAAAACCAAACCCGTTCGGCTCATCGGGCTGACGCTCTCCCGCCCGCCGGCTCCCCCAAAAGATGACCGTCAGCTCCAATTTGATTTTTAGCCCGGCTCCCTATGCGTACGAGCGGAATTTGCTATAATAAATAAAAGGATTTTCATTTTTGTACAGGAGATGACAATGCCCACTAAACGCACTGTAAAATGCGAATGTTCCCAACTTCAGCAACACCGCTGCAAATTTCAGCCCGTGCTGCCCGCTATTCTGAAAAAAGGCCCCGCTTCCGTTAAACCGAAAGCCGGCAAACCTACCAAAAGCGTAGCCGATCAAGCCGCCGTTAAACGGATTTTCCCGAACACTTACGGACTGCCGGAAATTACCTTTGTAAAAGGCGCCAACAGCGCGGTGGCTAAAAAAGCCGTGCGCGTAGGCGTGGTTCTTTCAGGCGGCCAAGCCCCGGGCGGCCACAATGTCATCGGCGGGCTCTTGGACGGACTTAAAAAAGCCAACCCGAAAAATAAACTGTTCGGTTTTTTGGGCGGCCCCAGCGGCATCGTAGAAAACAAATGGGTGGAAATTACGCCCGCATTGATGAAAGATTACCGCAATACCGGCGGATTTGACTTAATCCAATCCGGCCGCACCAAAATTGAAACCGACGAACAATTAAAAGCCGCGAAAGACAACCTAATCGCCAATAAAATGGACGCGTTAGTCGTAGTGGGGGGGGACGACTCCAACACCAACGCCTGCGTAATCGCTGAATACCTCAAACAGCAAGGGGTGGATATCAGCGTCATCGGCGTACCCAAGACCATTGACGGCGACCTTAAAAACAAACAAATTGAAACTTCTTTCGGTTTTGATACCGCTACCAAAATTTACGCTGAACTCGTGGGCAATATCTGCCGCGATGTCAACTCCGCGCGCAAATACTGGCACTTTATCCGCTTAATGGGCAGAAGCGCCTCGCACATTACGCTGGAAGTGGCGTTTAAAACTCACCCCAACGCCGTATTGATTGGCGAAGAAGTATTGGCTAAAAAGATGACCCTCGGCCAAGTGGTGGACAATCTGGCCCAGCTCATCGCCAAACGCGCCAAAGCCGGCAAAAATTTTGGGGTGGTGCTCGTGCCGGAAGGACTGATTGAATTTATCCCGGAAATGAAGGAGCTCATCAGCGCGCTTAACGACTCGCTGGCCGATCACGAAGCCGAACTTTCCAAAATGAACACCGTGGCGGAAAAGAAAGCGTTTATTTTATCCAAACTGCCGGCCAAGCTGGCGGCGCTGATGAAATCGCTTCCCGAAGGCATTTCCAGCCAGCTGATGCTGGACCGCGATCCGCACGGCAATGTGCAGGTATCGCTTATTGAAACCGAAAAACTGCTGGTGGAAATGATCCGCACCCAACTGGCCGAAATGAAAAAAGCGGGCAAATACGACGGCAAATTCGCCGCGATTACCCACTTCTTTGGCTACGAAGGCCGCTGCGGCGTTCCTTCTACCTTTGACGCCAACTATACCTATGCCCTGGGTTACAACGCCGCGGTATTGGCTCTTAACAAATGCTCCGGCTATCTTTCCTCCGTGCGCAAACTGACCAAAAAAGCCCAGGATTGGGAATGCGGCGGTATCCCGCTGACGATGATGATGAACATTGAACGCCGCAAAGGCAAAGAAAAACCCGTCATCAAAAAAGCGTTGGTGGAACTGAAAGCCGAACCGTTCAAATACCTGGCCAAAAACCGGGCGGTTTGGGCGGAAGCCGATCTGTATGTTTTCCCGGGACCGATTCAGTATTTTGGACCGGCGGAAATTACGGATATGACCACTTTTACCCTGCTGTTGGAACAAGGCAAAAAAGTGAAATAAATGCTTTAAAAGGCGGGCTGAACAGCCCGCCTTTTTTGACGGGTCTGCTTTGTTCGGCAGCCGTTTGTGATCGGGCATACATACAAGTTGCCGGGCTAAGTGATTTATGAATTTATCGGTACTGCGCCGAATAGACCGCTGTTTTCAACGATTGGGCTGGGACCGCTCCTCCGCCTACGGCGCTTTGCGGCTGGAAATTGCCAAACGGCTGGCCGGAACAAAATCCGAATGGCTAAACGCATTCTTTTCAGCCGATAATTTTGACCAGACAAAACCCTTGCCCGGCGAAATACAGCAATTAGTGGACGCTTTGCCCGTGGCTTCGCGTCCCGGGGCCGAAGGACTGGGCATACACAGCATAGCCGCCGTCAGCGAATTTTTTGCGCCGCACGCTAAAACCCAAGGCGTTTTTTATACCCCCTGGCCCCTCGCCCGCCGCCTAGCCCGGCAGGTGCTCCAATCCCTGCTGATGCGCCGATGCGGGCTGCCGGCGTCCGTTGCGGAAAATTTATTAACCGCCGCGCCGTACGCGGCGGCCAGTATTTCCTCAGCCCCCCAAATAGACCGCCTGCTAAAGCAATTAACCGTATGTGATCCCGCCGCCGGCGCGGGGGGGTTACTGCTCCCCTTTGCCCTGGAGCTGGCGGCCCTGCGTCAAAAATTAACTCCGAATCAGCCGCTGTCCGAAATTTTATACAGCATTTTAACCCATAACTTATACGCCGGCGATATTTCCGCACACGCCTTGGACGATTTACAGTTGGGAGCGGCCTTATTGCTTACACAGTATGGGAAACGGCCTGCCAGCGGGCAGATTCTGCCGCACCTGCTGTGCGGCGACAGTTTGGCGGAACGGAAGCAAAAAAGCGTATGGCGGGAGCAATTTCCGCAATTATTTAACGCTCAAAACGGGTTTGACCTTATTTTGTCCAACCCGCCGTACCTCGGGCAAAAAAATCACCGCCGCGTATTTGACGCCTTGCGCCGCAATCCGCTTTGGCGCGGCCGAATCGCTCCTAAAAGCGATTTGTTGTATTTTTTCTTTTACCTGGCGCTGGATTTACTAAAAGAAGGGGGAATTGCCGGTTTTTTAACGACTGCTTATTTTTCTTCCGCCGCCGGCGCCCAGCCCCTGCGGCGCGAACTGAAAACCCGGGCGGCTTTTTTGCAGTTGGAAGATTTTGGGGACGAACGGCTCTTCCGCCGGGCCGCCGGACAACACAATTTACTCAGCGTTTTTGAAAAAAACC
>CALUZQ010000019.1 GCA_944325225.1 uncultured Elusimicrobiales bacterium | reverse complement strand
AGTGTGGCTTAACCCAGTCGCATGAACGGGTAACAAGTTGGGAGCCCAGCCCCTGGGCTTGACTCGTTTTTTTTTTTTGATAAATTTTGCGTATGAACAAAATCTATCAAAAAACATTCCCCGGCGTTAAAAACGCCGGATTTACGCTCATAGAGCTGTTAGTAGTGGTTTTAATTATTGGCATACTGGCGGCGGTGGCACTGCCACAGTATGAAAAAGCCGTCGCGAAAGCCCGGTATATGCATTTAGTTGCGGCGGGGAAATCTTTAAAAGACGCTATGGAAGCATATTACTTGGCGAATGGAGCATATCCGCAGTACTGGAATCAGCTGGATATTGAATATAAGGGCTGTGAGCCATCGCCCATTCAAGAATATATGTTGTGGTGCGATAAATTTGCGGTGGATATGTTTAGTTCGGAAATAAAAAATTTAGTGTTTTTTGATGTGTATGGATTAGAGAATGGGGGAAAAGGAGATGCTTATTGGGGAGCTTTAGCTACTTATACTATATGGCTGGACCATTCGGACAGTCCGGGAAAAACAAGTTGTAGCAGTAAAATAGCCGGACTTTGTAAGAGTATGGGATATTGATTGTAATAAAAACCCCGGGATTAACCCGGGGTTTTTTGTCAGATGGAATTTTATTTTTTAGCGGCTTTTTTTTCGGGTTTGAATTCTTCTGCTTTTGTTTCCGCCGCGTCGGCCTTTTTGCCGTTGTAGTGGTGGCCGAGGTATTTGACATACAGTTTATCTTCAATTTCAGCTGCCAGTTCCGGGTTATCTTTTAAATACTGGCGGGCATTTTCGGCTCCTTGGCCCAGCTTTTCTTCCCCATAGATAAACCAGCTGCCGCTTTTTTCAATAAAACCGGCTTCTACGCCTTTGTCAATAATGCACGCTTCGCGCGAAATGCCGTGGCCTAAAATCATCGTAAATTCGGCCTGGCGGTACGGCGGCGCCACTTTGTTTTTAGTTACTTTGGCGCGCACGCGGGTACCGATGATTTCGTCCCCTTTTTTGAGGTTCTCAATGCGGCGTACATCAATGCGCACGGACGCGTAAAATTTCAAAGCCAAGCCGCCGGGGGTGGTTTCCGGATTGCCGAACATCACACCGATTTTTTGGCGCAGCTGGTTGATGAAAATAATACTCGTTTTGGTTTTATTTAAAATACTGGTTAGTTTGCGAAGGGCCTGGCTCATCAGCCGTGCCTGCAGCCCCACATGGGCGTCGCCCATTTCGCCTTCAATTTCGGCTTTGGGCACGAGGGCGGCCACCGAGTCCACAATAATCAAATCAATCGCGCCGGAGCGCACCAGTTTTTCGGCAATTTCCAAGGCCTGTTCGCCGGAATCGGGCTGGGAGACCAACAATTCATCTACATTAACGCCCAAATTGGCCGCATAGACCGGGTCCAACGCGTGTTCGGCGTCAATAAACGCTACGGTGCCGCCCATTTTTTGGGTTTGCGCCGCCACATGTAACGACAATGTCGTTTTGCCGCCTGCTTCCGGCCCATAGATTTCAATGACGCGCCCACGCGGCAGCCCGCCTACGCCCAGGGCCAAGTCCAAGGATAAGGCCCCTGTAGGAATGGCTTCCACATTTTTTACGCTTCCGCCTCCCAGTTTACAAATCGCTTCTTTGCCAAACGCTTTTTCAATTTGACCCAGGGCCAAATCAAGCGCTTTTTGTTTGTTTGCGTCCATTTGTTGCTCCTCCCAGTCAGGTTAAATCGCTACTGCGGTTTTTTTCTTTACCGCCGCGCCGGAGAATTTTAATTTGCCGGCGTTTTTATCCAAATCCACTATAATTTCGGTATGTGCCGGATATTGGTTGACGAGGATATTTTCCGCCAACGGATCTTCCAGCTCGCGCTGCAGGGTGCGCAGCAGCGGGCGCGCACCGAATTTAATATCAAAGCCCTTTTCCACCAAAAAGTTTTTGGCGGCGTCGGTCAGTTTAAGCGTCAATTCCCGCTCTTCCAGTTTGGCGTCCACTTCTTTGAGGGCGAGGTCCAAAATCTGGCCGATATTCTCTTTGGAAAGGGAATGAAATACCACAATTTCGTCAATGCGGTTGATAAATTCCGGATTGAAGGTTTTTTTGACTTCTTCCATCACATTTTTCCGCATGTCCTGGTATTCTTGTTCCTCTGTTTGGTGTGCGGCAAAGCCCAGCGTGTTGCCTTTGTTGGTAATTTCCCGCGCGCCGACATTGGATGTCATAATCACCACGCAATTTTTAAAGCTTACTTTGTGGCCCAAGTTGTCGGAAAGAGAACCCTCGTCCAACACTTGCAGCAGGATATTGTAAATATCCGGGTGGGCTTTTTCCAGCTCGTCTAATACCACTACGCTGTAAGGCCGGCGGCGGACGGCTTCAGTCAGCTGGCCGCCTTCTTCATAACCCACATAGCCGGGCGGCGCGCCGATTAAGCGGGAAACGGCAAATTTTTCCATATATTCCGACATATCCAGCCGGATCATAGCGTCCTCGTCGCCAAACAGGAACATGGCTAAACTCTTGGCCAGTTCCGTCTTTCCCACGCCGGTCGGCCCCAGGAATAAAAATCCGCCAATCGGCCGGTGCGGGTTGCCAAGCCCGGTGCGGTTTCGGCGAATAGCCAAAGAAACGGCTTTTACCGCGTCGTCCTGCCCGATAATGCGCTCGTGCAGGTGTTCTTCCATATGCAAAATCTTTTCGGTTTCGCTTTGCGTCAGCCGGGTAACGGGAATGCCCGTCCATTTGGACGCTACGAGGGCGATGTCCTCCTCGGTTACTTCGGGGACTTCTTTATCGTGTTTGTCGTGCCATTTTTGCTTCAAATGTTCCACATACGCCCGCAGCCGTTCTTCGGTGTCTTTGGCGGCGGCGGCTTTTTCAAATTCTTTATTGGCCAGGGCCTCGTCTTTTTCCTGTACGGCTTGGTTGTATTCCAGCTGTTTTTGTTTAATTTCCGGCGGGAGCGTGGCGTTTTTTAAGCGGGCGCGCGCGCCGGCTTCGTCAAAGAGGTCTATGGCTTTGTCGGGCATGGCGCGGTCGGTAATATAACGGTCCGCAATGGCGGCGGCGGCCCGCAGGGCGCCGTCGGTATATTTTACCTTATGGTGCTGCTCGTACTTGGAGCGGATTCCCTGTAAAATGGTGATGGTTTCGTCCACATCCGGCGGATCGGCCACCACGGGCTGAAAACGGCGTTCCAGGGCGGTATCGGCCTCAATGTATTTGCGGTATTCGTCAAAGGTGGTGGCGCCGATGCACTGCACTTCGCCGCGGGCCAGGGCCGGTTTTAACATATTGGAAGCGTCTATGGACCCTTCCGCCGCGCCGGCGCCGATGATGGTGTGCAGCTCGTCAATAAAAATGATGGCGTCTTTGGCGGCGGCCATTTCGTCAATGATATTTTTTAAGCGCTGTTCAAATTCGCCGCGGTATTTGGTGCCGGCAATAACCGAAGCCAAATCCAGCGCCAAAAGCCGCTTGTTGCATAGTACATCGGAAATTTCGCCCCGGGCCATTTTTTGCGCCAGCCCTTCTACAATGGCCGTTTTCCCTACGCCCGGTTCGCCGATAAGCACCGGATTGTTTTTGGTGCGCCGGGCTAAAATTTGCACCAGCCGTTCTATTTCTTCTTCCCGGCCGATGACGGGGTCTAACTGGTTTTTGGCGGCCAGTTTGGTTAAATCGCGGGTGTATTCGTCCAGCGTGGGGGTTTTTGTCGGCTTCTTGTCGGTTTGGTTTCGTTCCCGTTTAGGGGCGGCGTTTAAATTGATTTCCTGCGGTATATCGGCGATATCTTCCGTTAAATCGCTGGGTTCGGCGTCCCCGATAAAATTGAGTACGGCATCGCGCACGGTATCCAATTTTAATCCCAAATTTTCCAAAATACGGCCGGCCATGCCTTCTTCTTCGCGAATAAGCCCCAGCAAAATATGTTCGGTGCCGATGTGCTCCGTCCCCAGCATTTGGGATTCTTCTACAGAAAACTCCAGCACTTTCTTGGCGCGCGGCGTGAACGGAATTTCGCCCAGCAGCATAATCGTATCGCCGATGCCGACCATTTTCTCTATTTCCAGCCGGACTTTGCGAAAAGTAACGCCCAGCCCCGTAAGAATTTTATTGGAAACCGTGCCTTCTATGGCGCTGAGCCCCAGCAAAATGTGTTCCGTGCCTACATAGTCGTGATTGAGGCGTTTGGCTTCCTCTTGTGCGATGAGAATAATTTTTTGTGCATTTTCGGTAAATCTTTTTGCCATCTTGGTTTGACCCCTTTAAAGCGATTACTACCATTATATAAAATAACACTGCCGGGCGCGGGCTGTGCTTGATAAAATCTTGAGTTGGGTGGTTTTTTTTGCTAAAGTGAACAAAAGAGGTCCTCTATGAAACAACAAGGTTTTACGCTGATTGAGTTGCTGGTTGTTGTTTTGATTATTGGTATTTTGGCGGCTATAGCCATGCCGTGGTACGAATCCACCGTAGATTCCAGCCGTTATACTCAGCTGCAAGTGCTGGTAAAATCGGTCAAAGAAGCCCTGGAATTAGCCCATATGACGGGCGGACGCTACCCCGATTCGTTAGAAGATTTGGAAGTGGGGCTGCCCTCCAACTGTTCGCTGACGGGCGATAAAACCGTGGCGGACTGCGGCAAATTTTTTATTGATTATAGAGATGGAGAAAATGACAATGTGGTGGGAATGATGAATCCCGACACAAATCAATTTACCGCCAATGGGAACTATGTGGCGTATGTGGCTTGGCTGAATTTATCGCCTGATTATGCCGGCCGGATTGAATGCCGCGCCGGGGCGGACAGTAAGCGCATGCAAAAACTGTGCGAAGGCCAGCCCGGTACCTTGGACGGCGTGGCAGGTGGAAACCACTGCCCTTCCTGCAAGCGCTATTGGCTGAATTGAAAATTTAAACTTACAACCTGTTAAAACACCCGGCGTTTTTTCCCGCCGGGTGTTTTTAGTAACTGCACTTAACCTGTTTTCCCCTACAAAAACTCATTTATCGGGGGGATTGACTCGTTTTTTTTTTTTGATAAATTTTGCGTATGAGCAAAAATCATCAAAAATCATTCCCCGGCGTTAAAAATGCCGGATTTACGCTAATAGAGCTATTAGTGGTGGTTTTAATTATTGGCATACTGGCAGCGGTGGCGTTGCCTCAATATGAAGTGGCGGTGGCCAAGGCAAGATTTTCTCAGGCGGTTTCTTTGATGAAACCTTTAAAAGAAGCTTGTGAAGTGTATTATTGGGCCAACGGAGTGTACCCGAACCGGTGGAATGAGTTGGATATTGATCCGCCGGCAGGTTGCAGTGTGGATAATCAGGATGGGGGATATTTCAACTGTGGCTCCTTTATTGTGGATTTGTATCATCAAAGCAGTAAAAATCTATCGGTCATTTTGAAAAATGGCACTTATGATAGAAGATATCTGGTATGGTTGGAGCATTCCGAATTCCCCAATCGGCGGGATTGTGCCGCTTTGCCGGAAGATAAAGTTCAGCAAACAGTCTGTAAAAGTATGGGGGGAACACTTAATACGGAAATTGCCGATTATTCCTCTTTCTATATGTATAAGCTTCCTTAAAGAGATTTTATCCCTTGCTTGTTATTCCCCCGTGCAAAACCCCGCGCGGGGATATTTTGTATAATACCTTTATATATGGAAGAAGCTATCAAACGGGCCCAAAAAATTAAGGCCATTTTGACCGATGTGGACGGAATTTTGACGGATGGAAAAGTCAATTTCTTCGTGCGGGACGACGGCAAAATAGACGAATTTAAATCTTTTCACACGCAGGACGGTATTGCCGTCCTGCTCTGCCACAGCGCGCATATTGTGTGCGGCATTATTACCGGCCGCCGGCATCCCACTACGGTAGCCCGTGCCAAAAACTTGGGTTTTAAATATATGTACCAGGGGTTTTTAACCAAAATCGGTCCCTTGGAAGATATCTTGGAAAAAGAGAACCTAACCCCCGAAGAAGTGGCCTATATCGGCGATGATATTACCGATATTCCGCTCTTAAAAGAAGTGGGCTTTGCCGCTACCGTACCCAACGCGCTGGACTGCGTTAAAAAACACGCCCATTATATTACCAAGCGTGTCGGCGGCGATGGCGCTTACCGCGAAATTATTGATTTTATCTTAAACGCCCAAGGGAAACTGGACCCTATCCTGGAACAGGTGGAAGCTTCCGCCTGGACTTCGGGCAAACGCCCGGAAATGGAAGTGGTTACTTCGCAGGAAGGGTTGGCGTAAGCAAGCGGGACAGCGTATGAAGAAAGGCAAATTTATCGTATTGGAAGGCCCGGACCGCTGCGGGAAATCTACCCAAGCCAAAATGCTTTATAACCAGTTGGTGGCCCGGGGGAAAGAAGTCCTGTTAACCCGCGAACCGGGCGGAACCCCTACGGCGGAACGGATCCGGCAGATTGTATTGGAACCGGGGCTGGATGTGCGGCCGCTGGCGGAGCTGTTGTTGTATGAGGCCTCCCGCGCCCAGCACACCCAGGAGAAACTTCTCCCGGCGCTGGAAGAAGGGAAAACCGTCATTTGCGAGCGTTATACAATGTCCACTTGCGCCTATCAAGGGTATGGGCGCGGAATCCCGCTGGAAACGATTGGCGTTTTAAATCAAATCGCCACGCAGGATTTAAAGCCCGATTTAACGCTGGTATTTTTAATGTCGGACAAGTATTTTACCGAGCGCGGCGAATACCTGTTTTCCGACCGGCTGGAACAGGAAGATTTGGCGTTTCGCCAAAAAATGCGCCAAGGGTATTTGGAAATGATTGAGCGGACGCCGAATGCTTATTTAATTAACGCGGATAAAAATATCAGCGATATTCAAGCCCGCGTGCTGCAGTTATTGGAAGAACACCGAATTATAGATTAATGCCGTTTGCCGATATCCTGGGGCAGGAAAAGGCCTCCTCGTATTTAAAAAAAATCGCCGGGACCCAACAAGTTCCGGGGGCGCTGTTGTTTTACGGGCCGGACGGCGTGGGCAAGGCCCGGGCCGCATTGGCCTTTGCCCAGGCGCTTAACTGCCAGGACCCGCAGGCCCGCCAAACCGG
This sequence comes from uncultured Elusimicrobiales bacterium, assembly GCA_944325225.1. Lineage (GTDB taxonomy): Bacteria > Elusimicrobiota > Elusimicrobia > Elusimicrobiales > Elusimicrobiaceae > Avelusimicrobium. The sequence goes on along the minus strand of CALUZQ010000019.1, from coordinate 23,359 downwards.
CGATGCGTGCGGCGTGTGCCCCGCCTGCCAGGCCATCGCCAAAGCTACCTACCCCGATGTTATTTTTGTGGATTTTACCTATCAGGCCCGGCTGGAAGTGAAAAAGGATTTTTCCAGCAAAGGGTATGAAGAAGAACTGGAAAAAGAAATTGCCAAACAGCAGCATATCAGCGTGGATACCATTCGCGAAGTAACCGCCAAATCCCAGCAAAAAGCGGTGGGCGGCGGTTGGAAAGTGCTGATTATTGACCAGGCCCAAACCATGCAGGGCGCCGCCGCGAACGCGTTGCTTAAATTTATTGAAGAACCGCCGCAGAAAACTGTTTGGGTGTTAATTACCAACAAGCGGGCGGCGATGCTCAAAACCATCTTGTCGCGTTGTCAGCCGCTGGCGTTTGCGCCGCTGGAAGCGGAACAGGTAAAACAAATTTTATTAACTACCGAAGCGGCCGTATCCAACCCGGAGTTGTGTGCCCAATACAGCGGCGGCTCGGTTTCGGGCGCGCTGAAAGCGGACGCCGCATTGGACCTGCTTCAAAGTGGGGGATTCGGCTCCCCGCAGGGGCCTGCGGGCGTGGCGGCGGGGCTTTCCCGCACGCTGGTTTCCGCCCGCCAGGAAGCCCAGGCCGTACTGGATTTATTAATTCGGGCTTTGCACCGGCAGTGGGTGGCTGCGGCGGAAGAAGCGGAACAGCGCCGGCTGCAGGAAGCCCTCAAACGATTTGAAAATTACAAACGCAGTATCGGGCGGAATGTATCGCCTTCCTTGGTGCTGGAAACGGCTCTTATGAGCTTGGACGGGCTCAGCATACGGATTTTTTAATACGGAGAGATTATGACCAAAAAATTCTATATTACCACCCCTATTTATTATGTCAATTCGGTGCCGCATATCGGCCATGCCTACACAACGATTGCCCAAGATGTCTTGGCTCGCTATAAACGCCAGAAAGGATTTGAGGTGCGCTTTTTAACTGGAACCGACGAACATGGCGCCAACATTGAAAAATCCGCCGCCGCCGCCGGCGTTACGCCCAAACAGTGGACGGACGATGTTTCCGATAAATACAAAGCCCTTTGGAAAACGCTGAATATCTCGTACGATGATTTTATCCGCACCACGGATAAAAAACACGAGCAAGTGGTTCAGGCCATTTTTGAAAAGTTACTCAAAAGCGGCGATATCTACCTGGGTTCTTATTCGGGCAAATACTGCCTTTCCTGTGAACAGTATTACAACGACAGCGAAATTTTGGAAGGCAACCTCTGCCCCGTGCACAAACGCCCGCTGACCGAAGTGCACGAAGAAACTTATTTCTTTAAACTGTCCCGCTACGAAAAACCCCTGCTTAAATATTACGAAGAACATCCCGAATTTTTAAGCCCCAAAACCCGCGCCAACGAAATCATCAATTTTGTAAAAGGCGGTTTACAGGATTTATCGGTTACGCGTACCAAAGTGGCTTGGGGTATCCCCGTGCCCAGCAACCCGCATCACACGATTTATGTGTGGTTTGACGCGTTGATTAACTATATTTCCGCCGCCGGTTACGGCACGGTTTTGTGCGATGATAAAGCCCTGCACGAAGCCCAGCTAAAGCAAATCGGCGCGGAACGGTTTGAAGATTTGTGGCCGGCGGATTTGCATATGGTGGGCAAAGAAATCTTCCGCTTCCATACGGTCATTTGGCCGGCGGTTTTGATGGCGCTGGGGCTGCCGCTTCCTAAAAAGGTATTTGCCCACGGCTGGTGGACGGTGGAAGGGGAGAAAATGTCCAAATCGCTGGGCAACATTATTGACCCGGCCGAAGTGTCTGCCAAATACGGGGTGGACCCGCTGCGCGCGTTTTTATTTCGTGAAGTGCCTTTCGGGCAGGACGGCGATTTCTCTATGGAAAGCTTTAAAAATCGGTATAATTCCGATTTAGCCAACAACATTGGCAACCTGCTTTCCCGCACGCTGAATATGGCGGCGAAGAATATCGGCGAGCTGCCGGAAAAAATTGAAGGCGATTATAAACTGCTTACCCAATCGGCCGAAGTGGAACAAGCCATTGATAAGGCGTACGACGACTTGGCTTTTGATAAAGTGTTGGAAAACATCTACGGGTTTGCCAGCGATTTAAATAAATTGGTGGACAAGAAAAAACCCTGGGAACTGGCTAAAACCAATCCCGAAGCCGCCAAAGCGGTTTTGCTGGAATTGGTGGCGTGTTTGCGTAAAGTGGCGGTATGGCTGGAGCCCTTTATGCCCACGGTAGCCAAGGAAATGCAAAAACGCTTGCTGCCCGGAAAAATTGAAAAATATCCGCCGCTTTTCCCGCGGCTAGAAGCCGATAAGAAATAAACAGCTTTCCCTTTTACAGAGCGGACGGTTTTTTAAATTGTCCGCTCTGTTTTTTAGGGTATTAGGCGCCGGATAAGCGGATTTTGTACACGCGTTTCTTTCGCTTCAACGATTGAGGGCGGAATCTTGTCAAAAAACGGCAAATAGGTTAAACTAAAAAGATGAAAATAAAAAACGGGTTTGTTTTAGGAATGTGGCTGTTGGGGAGCGTGTGCTGTTGGGCGGGCGGTGCGGATCCGATTTTTTCGGCGGTTCGCAGCGGCGACCGGGACGAGGTGGAACGCTTAATCAGCAAGGACAAAACCCTCGTGTTTGCTACTGATGAGCGCGGTATGACCCCTTTTTTAACGGCGGTGGAAAGCCAAGATGTGGAAATGGCTTATCTGCTGGCGGATTATTTTTCCCGCTTGGGCGACAGCGGCGCCCCCGGCAATGCCATGCACATCGCCGTCAATAACGAAGATGAACCTATGGTTCGCCTGTTGCTGCGCTTGACAACCGAGGAGGACCCCGATTTGCCAAAATACCTGCTTAATATGCCCCGCCAGCAGGAAAAAGCGGCACCCCGTTCCGAAAGTAATGACCGAAATACACCGCTTCATTTGGCGGCGCAAAAATGTAATTTAAAAATCTATAAGTATTTGCTGGCGAACGGAGCCAACCCTTTGGCACGCAACGCGGCGGGGAAAACCCCCAAACAGTTGCTTGACGCTTGTCCCAAACCTGTTTCCAAACCCGCTGGCAAGACGCAGCAACCTGTTTCAAGTCTGCCGCCGGCCGCGGCTTCGGCTCTGCCGCCTGAACCTATGCCCCGGGAGCTTCCGGCTCCGCCGCTTGTTTTTCCTGTAAAATAAAAAATAACCCTTTGCGAAAGAAATTTCCCCAAAGGGTTATTTGTATTGATTGCTATGAAAAAATCTTTTTGCGGAAAGAAAAGGGACCCCGGAGCGAGAGGTAATTTCCCCAGCGGTAAAAAGCACAAAAAAACGGCCGAACGAGCTCACGACAGCCCAGCCCTTTTGAGGAAATATCCCTAACCCGTTGTTACCTTCTTACATAAGTACCGTAATTTGCAAAAACCGGTTTAAGCCGGAGCTCCCAGGCCTGGAAGCTATTTGCGGACACATCGCCCACTTGTTGTTCCCTAATGCGTAACAGCGTACTTAGCAGCCCCCTTGGCCCAAACCAATTGTATTAACGGGAATAGAATAGGGAGGGGCGGCTTGCTGGTTGTTTTGTAAGAGTGCAACCTTACACGAACAGTGTGGCTTAAACGAGTCGCGCTAACGGGTAAAAGTACCCGTGGCCTGGAATACCCTTGACTCGTTTTTTTTTTTTGATAAATTTTGCGTATGAACAAAACTTATCAAAAATCATTCTCCGGCGATAAAAACGCCGGATTTACGCTAATAGAGCTGTTGGTGGTCGTATTAATTATCGGTATTTTGGCGGCTGTAGCGATCCCGCAGTATGAAAAAGTGGTAATTAAAAGCCGTATGACAGAAGCGGTGGTATTAGGGAAAAGTTTGTTGGCGGCCCAGGAAGTTTTTTATTTATCTAATGGGACTTATGCAGAAGAAGTAACGGATTTGGATATTTCCTTAAATTGTACCGTAAACGATACGAATACGGGTTGGATTTGTAACCGCTTTACGATTTCTTTGCAAGGAGTGGGCGGTAAAAATATTCATTTTTGGATCAGACCTAGCGGCAAATGGGCGGCCACGAGTGATAAGCCCTTCGGGTGGTATTGGGATTTTTATCTTTCCACGAAGCAAAAAATATGTGTTGCGTATAGTGCTCATGCGCGAAATGGCTGCCAGACATTGACAGGCGATTTGGTCGGCCAACCGGATAATGACGGCGGTATGCGTTATTATTCCCAGGAATAAAAATACGATTATCTCAGCTTAAATCAATAAGGTGCCAGTCTTTTTGGTAAAGTTCTATCAATTTTTGCCGAAAAAGCGTGTGGGAGGGGGCGGTGAGCGCGGGGTCTTGCGATAAGAGTTCGTCGCGGTCCTCAATGGCCCAGTATAAGATGTCTTTATCCTTAAAAATATCTCCGGCTTTAAATTCCAGCTCGCCGCTTTGGCGCGTGCCCAAAATCTCGCCCGGGCCTCTAAGCTGCATATCCCGTTCGCCGATTTTAAAACCGTCTCGCGTGGCGCAAATAATGTCCACCCGTTCTTTGGCCACACTTCCCGCATGCTGGGGCACTAAGATACAATGGCTTTCATGTTCGCCGCGGCCTACCCGTCCGCGCAGCTGATGCAAGCTGGCCAGCCCGAAGCGTTCGGCATTTTCTATCACCATTACCGTCGCATTTTTTACATCAATGCCTACTTCTATAACCGGGGTGGCTACTAAAATATCGGTTTTATGGGCGGCAAAATCCGCCATAACGCTTTCTTTTTCGCTTTGGCTCATTTGCCCGTGCAAAATAGCGAGCCGAAACGCCGGAAATACTTTTTTGAGTTTTTCAAATTCTTCCGTAACGGCTTTGGCGGAGATCTTTTCGCTTTCTTCAATCAACGGGAACACAATATAGGCCTGGCGCCCTTTTTGTACTTCTTCCCGCACCCGGTCGTAAGCCAGCTTAGAAGTGGCGGTTTCGGTCTGAATGGGTTGGCGGCCCGGGGGAAGTTCGTTTAAGGTGGACACATCCAAATCCCCGTAAAAGGCCAGCGCCAGCGTGCGCGGAATGGGGGTGGCCGTCATAGTTAGCAGGTCCAGCTTGGCGGTCTTTTCTTTTAAGCGGCTTCGCTGTTTAACGCCGAAGCGGTGTTGCTCGTCTATAACCGCCAGCCGCAGGTTGCGAAAAGACACCCCGTCTTGAATGACGGCGTGGGTGCCTACTAAAATATCAATTTTTCCTTCCGCCAGTTCTTTTAAAATTTTCTTTTTTGCCGCCGCCTTGGTACTGGAAGTAAGTACGGCCAGATTCACATTTAAACCCGCTAACAGACGCTTAAAAGTTAAAAAATGCTGTTCGGCCAAAATTTCGGTTGGGGCCATCAGTGCGGCCTGGTAGCTGTTTTCTACCGCCAGCAGCATTGCGCATAACGCCACTACCGTTTTGCCGGAGCCGACATCGCCCTGCAGCAAGCGGTTCATGGGGCGGGGAGACGCTAAATCTTTAAAAATTTCGTTGATGACTTTCTTTTGGCTGTTAGTAAATTCAAAACCCAGTTGGCGGCGGAAAGGCGTCAGCAGTGTTTTTTTGATGTCATACGAGTAATCTTTCGCCAGGATTTTAGTTTGTGTGCGTTTAATGCCCCAGGCCGTAGCCAATAACAAAAATTCTTCATAAGCCAGCCGGGTGCGGGCGTTTTCCAGTTCGGCCATAGAATTGGGAAAGTGTACCGCTTTTAGTGCCTGCGGCGCACTTAATAGGCGGCGTTTGGAAAGCAGTTCGGGCGGCAGAATTTCCGCTTCGCGCTCCAAAGAGCCGCTTTGCAGCGCTTCATAGACAAATTGACGGAACTGTTTGTTTGTCAGCCCTTCTGTCAGGGCATAAATCGGCGTTAAGCGGCCGGCGTGCAGCTTTGTCAGCGCGTCGGCGGCGGGATAATGTTCGTCCACCGTAATTTTATGACCAAAGAAATTGTTTTTATTGTCCCGCTTGCCAATAACCCAAACTTCGCTGTCCCGCTTAAAGTCCTTTTTCAGCGTACCGAACGGGTCAAACCGAAATCCGCGGTACATGCGCTTTTTAAACCAGGTACATTCAATTTGGTTGGCTTGTTCGTCCTCTAAAAAGGCCTTAAAAATAAGCACGCTGCGGGCGGGGATTTCCTGGGTTCTCAGTACGCGGCCTTTAAATACGACCAAAGCGTCGGAATTATATTCATTGGGCGGTGCACAAAGACGGCGGTCCTGGTAGGTGCGGGGATAATAATGCAGTAAATCTTCCACCGTGTGCACTTCCAGCCGTTCAAACAGTTTGGCCTTGGCCGGGCCAATGCCTTTTAGATATTGAATTTGGGTGCTTGCCGTCATAGTTATATTCTTATTTTACAAATAATATATGCTACAATTAAAAAAAAGGAGGACAATTTATGGATTTAGAAGCCATTTCCACGCAAGTCAGTGCGCATCTGTTCCAGGTGGGGCAGAGCAGCTTAAAGATATTAGCCGCTTTGGTAGTAGCGGTGTTGATTATGGTAATCGGGTTATATCTTTCCCGGTTTGTAGGGTCGTATGCAAAGAAAATTTTAAATAAAATTTCGTTTGATGAAAAAACTTCCAAATTGGGTATTAATGAGCTGTGTGTGCGGTTTGGGTTAGGGAAATCACCCACTTACATTATTTCGTTCGTGCTGGCCTGGGCGGTTATTTTTTACGCCGTGGTGCTGGCGGCCGAAGTGCTGCATTTGGAGATTATCCGCAATCTGTTTACGCAATTTTTGGAATTTATCCCGACGCTTTTTGTATCCGTATTGATTTTGTTCGCCGGGCTTTTGTTTGGCAAACTGATGGGGAATATCATTGAAAATTCTTCCCAGGCCAATAATTTAAAAGGCGGTTTTTTACTGGCGAAAGCCGTCAATGTGTTTATTGTGTTTTTCTGTGCCTTGGTGGCTATAGAAAATTTGGGTTTTGCCAACCAGCTGGTAAATAATGTGGTAATTATCGTATTGGCCTCGCTGGGGTTGGCTTTTGGCATTGGCGTAGGATTGGGCTCTAAAGAGTTGGTGGCCGAGTTCCTGCGGGATTTGTTTAAAAAAGAAGAAAAATAAAAGCTTAACCGCCAAACACCCCCGGTAAAGGGGGTGTTTTTTTCGTGTTTTCCCTTATAATAAAAATATATTTATGAAAAAATTTTTCTATTTACTGAGCGCATGGATTGTTTTATCGGGACCGCTTGCTTACGGAGAGGCCCCCTGGGGGGCGTTGGCCGATTTTGATCAGCCCCTGCTTCCCAATCAACAACCCGTTCAGCTGGGAGAGCGCTACTTGCTGCCCCAGATTCTGCGGGGTGAACCCGTGCGGATATTTATAGATGCTGCCGGAGCCAGCGAAAAACAGCAAGAATCCTACCAAACGATGATTGCGGATAATTATAACGAATGGTTTACTAAAACAGCCCGCTTGATTGAACAGTCCAAACGGGAACAGGAATTTGCAGATATTTTGGCTTTGCTCAAAAAAGGCGTAGCGGTTGAGTTCGTTTCAGAGCTATATACGGCGGATGTAGTTATTATGATAAGGCCGTTTTCAGAGGTAAGGCGTTGGTGCGGCCTTTCGGCTTCCGGCTGCTATAGACGCGTTCAAATGGCCCGAAATGTGCACGAAATTTGGCTGCCTAAAGACCAATTTTTATTAAAAGTGTTTTCCCGCGGGAAAGTTTCCACCTCTCGTATAGGACTCCATGAAATCGGCCATTCTTTGGGACTCAGCGACCAGTATGAACAAGCCATTGATAGTACTTCTCACCCCCGTTATGCTTCCGCCCGCAGCGGAAAAGCCATTATGAATGAAGCCAATAAAATTACTTGCGACGATGCGGACGGATTAATTAATCTAATTGATCTGGTGCGGGGAACTGCCCGGGGAGGGGAGGAGGGTTGGAAAAGTTTATGTCCAAAGTCCGAGGACTATTATGTGCGGGGGCAGTCTATGTTGCGGGGGAATTATGTAATCTATACCCCCGATAAAGAAATTTTTCATTTAGACACCTATGAAAAAGGGAAAAAAGTGTCCACCCAATCATTCTCTTTGGCAGACCAACATCAATTTGTGCCGCTGCTGGCCGTTCGTGAAACAGTCCTGCAGCGCGATCCGTTGGGGCGGGCCGTTTTGGCAAAGGGCGAATCAGGCGAAACCATGTATTACTCTTACCGCTTTGAATCGTCTATCCGGCTGGCGGTGAAAGACGGCCGGGCACTGTGGGCGGAAGTGAATTATTTTGCCTGGCCCCAAGGGAAAAAAATGACGGGCAAAATATATTATTTTAAAAAAGACGGCATACTGACGACGGCCGGTTTGGCGTTTTCCAAACGAAAGAATGGGTATTGTTACTATGTTGAAACACCCACCCCCAATCGGAACACGCTGGAAATGTCCTTTGATATAGACAAACGGGGGGTGGTAACAAATGAATTTTTAGAATCCACTTTTGCGGCCAATTCCCGTGCCCAACAACCCAAGGGGATTTCGGCCCAAGCTTCCCCGTCGGATCGGCGGGCTGAAGCGATTGCTCAAGAAGTTGGCCAGCAAATGCAAATAAACCGGCGCGAAAAAATAAAGCAGCAACTGATTGTGTGGTTTAACCAACAAATTAGCCCACCTAAGAAATAGTTGGATTTTAATAGGGCTTTTAAGGGCGTATCTATGCAAAAATTCCGGCCGTATAAGGCCGGAATTTTTGTATTTATTGCTTGCTTAGTTTTCTTGATAATCTTTAAGCATTTTCGTACGGCTGGGGTGGCGCAGTTTGCGAATGGCCTTGGCTTCAATCTGGCGCACGCGTTCGCGCGTAACATTAAACATTTTGCCCACTTCTTCCAAGGTGCGGGGGTAACCCGAGTCAATTCCAAAGCGCAAGCTGATGATTTTGGCTTCCCGTTCAGACAGCGTGGCCAGTACATCGGACACTTCCTGTTTGCGCAGAAAATCCACCGCCGCGCTGGTGGGGTTCGGCCCGTTCTTATCTTCAATAAAATCTTCCAGGTTGGAGTCCTCGTCCTCGCCAATAGGCGTGGAGAGCGAAATCGGATCCTGCATGATTTTAAGCACGCTTTTGACCTTTTCCACCGACAGCCGCAGCGTTTTGGAATAATCTTCCAGCGTGGGCTCCCGGCCATGTTCCTGGCGGAATTTGTTGGTAACTTTCGTCAGTTTGGAAACCAACTCTTTCATATGCACCGGGATACGAATGGTGTTGGCCTGGTCCGCAATGGCGCGGTTGATGCTTTGGCGAATCCACCAAGTGGCATAGGTGGAAAATTTAAAGCCGCGTTTATATTCAAATTTCTCTACGGCTTTCATCAGCCCCAAGCCGCCTTCCTGAATTAGGTCCGACAGTTCCAAATTGGAATTGACATGCTTCTTGGCGATAGATACTACCAAGCGCAGGTTGGCTTTAATCAGTTTGAGCTTATCCTGCAAAATCATATCTTCAAAAAATACAATGCGGTCATTAAACGCAATAAACTCTTTTTCCGTCATGGGCAGCATATCCACCATCTGGGCGTGGCGGCGCTGCACATCTTCAATGTTGGAAAGCGCCCGTTCCAATTCGGGCAAGGTGAATTTGGTGGCCTTTTTAAATTCTTTTTCCGTAATTTTGCCGGATTTAAACCGATTGACCAATTTTTTCACTTCCGCATATGGGCCGAAGTAATCGTCAAAGCGCTGCATATCGTTGCGGGCTTCGGTCAGCCGGTCGGCCAGGTTTTTGATTTTATTGGTTAAGCGCTTGATTTTGTTCTGGTTTAAATTCAGCTTGGTGATGCTGGCAACCACTTCTTTTTGTTTGGCTTCCAGTTTCTCAATGGCATTGTTGCGTTTCTTTTCAGTCAAGTCCCCTTCGCGGATTTCCTTCATCAGCTTGGTAATTTCCTGTTCGCGTTTGCCAATAAATTGTGCGGCGTCTTTGAGTTTCTTGCGCATATTGTTCAGCTCGCGCGTGGTGCGTTTGCCGCGGGGCATCAGTTCTTTGGTGGTCATTTCTTCCTGGTCCACCAATTCTTCCCAGTTGCAGATTTCGCGCATGGTAATAGGCGATTCCAACACCAGTTTGCGCAGTTCTTTTTCCCGTTCGCGGATATTGCGCGCCAGCGTGATTTCTTCGTCGCGCGACAAGAGCGGCACTTTGCCCATTTCGGACAAATACATACGGATAGAATTGGAGATATCCGGGCTGGAGGACCAATCCTCGCTTAACGCTTCTTTGTCGGAAGCGGAAACAGATTTAAATTTCTTTTGATCTACAACCTGGATTCCCAAATCGTCCAGCGTACCCATTACGCCGTCAATATCTTCCGCACTCATATCCGACGCGGCAATAGAGCGGTTTAATTCTTCTAGCGACAGAAATCCGCTTTCTTTTCCTTCTTCCACTAAATCTTTCAGCGCTTTGTTTCCAGATGCCATATTTCCCTCAACTGCGGTATTTTTTTAATTTATGCTGCAACTGCATATATTTTTTAAAAACTTCCGGCGGAACATTTCCTGCTCCCAACTGTTTCATTTGCCGTTTAATAGCTTCCAGCCGTTTGTGTAAACCGGCTTGTTCCAGCTTGGCCGCACAGGCCGCGATGTCGCGTGCCGGGTCAAAATCGGCCGGCGGCTGAAGCAGGGCCAGTTTGACCAATTCATTTTTTAGCCCGGGCTCTTTTTGCGCGGCCCGCTGCGCTAAATCCTGTTCCTGCGGGGCTTCTGTATGGGCCTGTACGATGGCCTGAAAAATTTTCCAACCCGCAGGGCCTGAAAAATCTTCTTGCGATAATTCGGAACATAAAACCATGTGTTCCGGGCTTTTAAGCAGCCAGGATAATAAATCCTCCTCGGCTGCACTGACCGACGGACGGGCCTTGGGCGCCGCCTCGGCCGGCCGGCGAAACGCCGCGGGCTGCAAAATGGGTTTGCGCAGCCGCTGCAAAACTAATTGTTCGTCCACGCCGATATGTTCCGCCACATACTTGGCCCATTCGCGCCGGACGATTTCGTCCGGCTGTTTGGCAATCGTTTCGGCCAGTTCGGATATAATGCGCGTTTTGCTTTGAGCGTCTAGCGGCTGGGGATAGAGATCCAGCTGCAGCCGCGTATGAAACGCAATTAAATCCTGGGCTTGGCTGAGTATATTTTCAAACTGGTCTTTGCCGTATTTGGCGATAAATTCGTCCGGGTCCAGCCCTTCCGGCAGGGACGCTACTTTTACAAACATTCCCTGTTCTATCAAAATTAATGCCCCGCGCAAAGCGGCTTTGATGCCGGCGGCGTCCGGGTCAAACAGTACGATTGCATTGTCCGTATATCGTTTCAGCAGCCGGGCGTGGTCCTCGGTTAAGCTGGTGCCCAATGGCGCCACGGCGTATGCTACGCCCGCCTGGTGGCAGCCAATCACATCCATATACCCTTCTAAAAGGACGGCCCGCCCCGCTTTGCGAATAGCCGGCCCGGCAAAATTCAGCCCGTACAAAATACGGCTTTTGGAAAAAAGAACAGTTTCCGGCGAGTTTAAATACTTGGGTTCGCCTTCCCCTAAAATCCGTCCGCCGAATCCCACCGTGTCGCCCCGTTGGTTGATGATGGGAAACATCAGCCGGTTGCGGTAGTAATCCCGCGCCCCGTAAGGCGTAAGCACACACAGCCCGGCTTCTTTTAAATCTTTATCCGTATAGCCAGCAGCTTTGGCCTCACGGGCCAAAGCGGTGGGTTCGTTTTTTGCCAGGCCTAATTCAAAGTGTTGGCAGGTGTCCTTGCTCAGGTTGCGTTCCTTCACATACGCGCGCGCGCGTTCGCCGCCCGCGGACATTAGGTTTTTATGATAGAACGCTTTGGCAAATTCCAACAATTTGCGCGTATTGGCCCGGCGGATTTCTTCGCCCGTTAAAGGTTTAGCCGGTTTGTATTCCACACCGGCCAGCCCGGCCAGTTTTTCCAGGGCTTCGTTAAAGGAAAGGTTTTCCATCTTCATTAAAAATGCGAAGATGTCGCCCCCTTCCTGGCAGCCGAAACAATAGAACAACCCCTTTTCACTGCTGCAGGTAAAAGAAGGGGTTTTTTCTTTGTGAAAAGGACAGCAGGCCTTGTAGGTTTTACCCGCGCGTTTTAAGTCCGGTACATATTGCCGGATAAATTCTACAATGTCCAACCTGTCCTTGATTTGTTCTACGATATTATTGTTCACGCCTGGGCCGCCTGTTTTAGATTAAAGGCAAAGAAGGCAATAGCCCGATACTTGCGTAAAGGACTATTGCCTGTGATGCTGCTTTAATTAAAAGCGTCTGCGTTTGGTGCGGCGGGCACGGCGCTGAGCTTCCTGAGATTTAATTTTTCTCTTCACGCTCGGAGGCATATAAGTTTCGCGTCTTTTGATTTCTTTCAAAATGCCGTTCTTCTCACATTCTCTTTTAAAGCGTTTAAGAGCTTCTTCCAAGTGCTCGGCGTCTCTTACTTTTACAAAAACCATTCCTTTTTCACCACCTTCTATGGTCAATAGACAAAAATAAAACGGTATTATTTACCTTATATATATTATAGCTTATTTTTTCCGTTTTGGGGCGTTTTTAACCCGCCGGCCACAAAAAGCGCCGCCCGGCCATTAAGTGAAAGTGCAGGTGATCCACGCTTTGCCCGGCGCCTTTGCCGTTATTGGTTACCAAGCGAAAGTCTTTGAGGTCAAACTGTTGGGCTAATTTTTTAGCGACCAGCAACACTTTTCCCAGCAGCAAGGCGTCCTGTTCGTCCGCTTCGGACAAGCGCGCAATATGCTTGCGCGGAATAATCAAAAGATGGGTGGGCGCCTGCGGATTTAAATCTTTAAAGGCGACCACATCTTCATCTTCGTAAATTAATTGGCTTTTTACAGAGCCGTCGGCAATGCCGCAAAAGATACAATTCATATAGCTATTATACATATTTATAAAGAAATGTTTGCTGTTTTTTCTTGTACTTTTTCCGGCGGGAAAAAGTACCAAAAAGCGTCCGCCCCGGTGTCCTATAAAAATCACTTTGCGGCAGGAAATTTTATAACTCGCTACGCTCAAACAATAAAATTTCCGCTCTGCCGCAAAGGATTTTTATCAGCAGGACAAAGGGGCGGATAAACGGCAACGGCATAAAAAGGAAATACCTTATTAAGAGGTGTGTCTTTGGTCTATATTATTGTAAGAGTGCGACAGTACAGAAGCAGTGTGGCTTAAACCAATCGTGTCAACGGGTCTAGAATGGGGAGGGACGGTTCGCCCCTTGACTCGTTTTTTTTTTTTGATAAATTTTGCGTATGACTAAAATTTATCAAAAATCATTCCCCAGCTCTAAAAATGCCGGATTTACGCTGATAGAGTTGCTAGTGGTCGTTTTAATTATCGGTATTTTGGCGGCGGTGGCTTTGCCTCAGTATGAAAAAGCGGTGGAAAAATCCCGCGCGGCAGAAGCCCTTGCTTTACTGGCTTCTTTACAGCGTGCCATGGAAGTTTATATATTGGCTAATGGCAGTTTTACAAACAATCTGGAGGATTTAGATGTAAGTATTCCGGCTAATAGTTATTATAAGTATCAAAGTCACGATGGCGGCCTTTTTGCTTGGCACCCTAAAACAGGGCTATATTTTGAATTCCGAATAAGCTCTTCCTGGAAAGGAGCTCAGTTTTGTGTAGCACGCCAAAACAATAAAAAAATGAATGATTTATGTAAATCTTTTGGCGACGGGAAGGTTCATCATGCAAATTCAGTTGACATTTATTATAAATTAAATTAATGAATTGTTTTTCTAAGAAGTTTCTTTAAGCCCCGGCAATATGCGCCGGGGCTTAAAAATTGGTATCATATATCTATATTGTATTTTGGAGACTCCCAAATATGGCAAAAAACGACCTGACAACCAGAAACCTGATGTTGGACAGTTTAAAGCAATATGCAAAGAACCGGATTTCCTTTAACCTGATCCGGGAGCATGACGCAAAAAACGAAATTCCGTTAGACATTTTAAAAGAGATGTATGACCACGATGTGCTGGGCGTACATCTTTTGCTTATTCCCGAAGAATACGGCGGACTCGGCGGCCAGACCACCGAAATTTACCGCGTGTGCGAACAGTTGGCCCGCATTGACCTGGGCATCGCTACCGGCGTATTCGCCACCTTCCTGGGCAGCGACCCGATTAATGTAGGCGGCACCCCGGAACAGAAAGCCAAATGGTTTAAAAAAATCGCCCACGAAAATAAACTCGTGGCGTACGGCGCTACCGAAGCCGATGCCGGTTCCGACCTTGTTTCTTTGCGCACCCGCGCGGAACATGTCATTAAAGACGGCAAAGTGGTGGGCTACAAAATTACCGGCAGCAAGATGTGGATTTCCAACGGCGGCGTAGCCGATATTTACACCGTGCTTGCGCTGGCTCCCGGCGGCCCGAGCTGGTTTATCGTAGAAAAGGGCACCCCCGGATTTACCCAAGATGTGCACGAGGATAAGCACGGTATTCGCTTGTCCAACACCGCCGGTTTGGCGTTTGACGATGTGTATGTGCCGGCTGAAAATTTAATTGGGCTCAAAGAAGGCCAGGGCTTCCTGCAGGCGCAGGCCGTATTCGGCTATACGCGCCTCATGGTGGCGGCCTTTGGGTTGGGCGGCGGCGAAGAAGCGGTGGAAACCGCTTTGCAGTATGCCCAGCAGCGCATTCAGGCGGGCGGACCTCTGGCCGAAAAACAGGGCTTTATGTTAAAGCTCATTACCCCGCATTATGTGCGCTTTGAAGCGGCCCGCGCTTATATTGACTGGACGGCCAAACAGCTGGAAGTGAACAACCACGGCTTGGCGACCGAAGGGGCTATTGCTAAACTCTATGCCACCGAATCGGGCAACAAAGCCGCCGAGGACGCTATCCAGGCCATGGGCGGGTTTGGCTATACCAAAGAATTTGCCGTAGAAAAAATCAAACGCGATGTCAAAATTACCTGTATTTACGAAGGTACCAGCGAAGTGCTGGAGATGACCATCTTCCGCGGACGCTGGCAGGAACATTTAAAGAGCCGCGGCCAATACTATTTAAACCAGGCCGCCGAGTTTGACACTATCCACGCCCAGAACCCCAATGTGGGCGCCGACAGTGTGGCGTTGGGTTTTAGAGCCCTGGCTCGCGTGCTGGACGACTGCCGCATCAACAAACTGACCCGCCACCAGTATGTAACCTTTATGTTGGGCGATCTGATCAGCGAAATGGAAGTGGCCGCCGTATTTACGCGGCAGTGCGCCAACAAGGTCATTACCGAAGGCAGCCGCTTTGATTTAAATACGCTTAGCACGATGGCCCGCGTCAATGCCCGCCAGAGCGCGTTTAAAACCGCGGCGGACGGTATGCGCCTTATTTTGGGCACCTGCCCCAACATCAACGCGGCCGAACTCAGCCAAGGCGTGAACTTGGTTGGCATTGAAGAAAAAATGCGCGGACTTATTGACGATATGGATATCGTTTCCGCCAAACTTAGAGAAGTTTTCAAGAAATAGGATTAACGCATGAATATCATTGTTTGCATTAAACAAGTTCCCGATTCCACCCAAGTAAAGGTGGACCCGAAAACCGGTACGCTCATCCGTGCAGGCGTGCCCAGCATTTTAAACCCGTATGACCATTACGCCTTGGAAAAAGCGTTGGACATTAAAGCCAAAACCGGCGCGAAAGTAACGGTTTTGACAATGGGCCCTGCCCAGGCCAATGCGGTGCTTCGCTTGGCGCTGGCCCTGGGAGCAGATGAAGGCGTCCTGCTGGCCGACCGCGCGTTGGCCGGTTCGGATACCTGGGCTACTTCCTATGCACTGGCGATGGCGATTCGCAAAATCGGCCAGTACGATTTGATTCTCTGCGGGCAAATGGCCATTGACGGCGATACCGCCCAAACTGGCCCCGGTATTGCGTTCCACTTGGGCATTCCCCAAATTACTTTCTGCGAAAGCATTGACGCCAACGGCAGCCAGGTGGTGGTGAAAAAGCATATTGAGGGCGGACACCAAATTCTGGAAGCGGATCTGCCCGTACTTGTTACGATGACGATGCCGCACGATTATGCCCCCAAATATCCTTCCTTTATGGCCGCGCACAAAGCGCAGGACAAGGTTACCTTAACCTGGTCGGCCGCGGACATCGGCGCCGACCCGCATAAAATCGGGTTGGAAGGTTCGCCCACCCGTGTGGACCGCATCTTCCCGCCGCCGGCGCGCCCGAAAGGGGAAATGTTCTCCGGTTCGGCGGTGGAATTAGCGGATAAATTTGTAGAAATTTTGAAAAAGGAGAGTGTAATCAAATGATTCAGGTAGCTTCTAATTGCGTAGGTTGCGGTAAATGCGTAAGCGCTTGTCCGTTTGGCGCGCTCTCTTTGGTCAACCGCAAAGCGGTACCCAACGCCAGCTGCACGATGTGCGGTGCGTGCGTGTCCGTCTGCCCGGTAAAAGCGTTGTCGCTGCCGGCCTCCGGCGCGGTTAAAAAAGACCTTTCCGCTTACAAAGGCGTGTGGGTGTTTATTGAAATTTCCGATGACGGCAAATCCCAAAAAGTGCGCCCCGTGGGCTTTGAGTTGTTGTCCAAAGGGCGGGAACTGGCCGACCAGCTGGGCGAAGAACTCTGCGCGGTTATCATTGGCGACAATGTGCCCCAGTATTATGCCGAGCTTTCCCAGTACGGTACGGATAAAATTTATGCCGTCAACGGGCCGGAATATCACAATTACAATACCGCGGCGTATGCCAATGCGATGGTTACGCTGATTAAAAAGTATAACCCCAGCGTGGTATTGTATCCGTCCACCTATATCGGGCGCGATTTGTCGCCGCGGATTTCTTCCGAGCTGTTTGTCGGGCTGACGGCGGATTGCACGGGGCTTTCCATTAAAGAAGGCAACCTCATTCAAACCCGTCCCGCTTTTGGCGGCAACATTATGGCGGACATCAAGTGCCCGGACTATCGCCCGCAGATGTCCACCGTGCGCCCCAATGTGTTCAAAAAAGTGGTTACCACCCCCGGCAAAATGGCTCAAGTCGTAACCGAAGCCATTGCCATTCCGCCCCAGGCCGCCAAAGTGCGCATTATCAATACGCACATTGACGAAGTGTCCGCAATGGACAAACTGGACGAGGCCGAAGTGGTTATCGCCGGCGGACGCGGTATGAAAGACCAAAACGGTTTTAACCTGCTGGAAGAATTGGCCGCTGATTTGGGCGGCGCCGTAGGCGCTTCGCGCGCGGCGATTGACTTGGGGCTTAAACCCAAAGACAAACAAATCGGCCAGAGCGGGGTTACCGTGGCTTCCAAACTGTATGTAGCGTGCGGTATTTCCGGCGCGGTGCAGCATATTGTGGGTATGGAACACAGCGATGTGATTATTGGTATCAATAAAGATGCCAATGCCCCTATCTTCAATGTATGCAAATACGGGTTTGTGGGCGATGCGCATCAAATCCTGCCGCGCATTATTGAGCAGATTAAAAAAACCAAATAAACGGTTTTTGAAAAAAAGAGGACCTATCGTGAGATAGGTCCTCTTTTTTATTGCTTCTGGGGCTAAAGGCCCTGTTGCCCTTCCATAAAAAGAGCCATAGTATTTATAAGAGGAACTTTATGAGGCAAAATTTTTGGATTTTATTTCTGCTGGTGGCCTGCCTGCTGCCGTGCCGCGCCCAAGTACAAAAGATGCCTTTTACCGTGGCTAAAGAAATTGTTTCCTCGGCCTCTGAAACGGCGGCTTTAGCCCCTTCCTCTGTGCGGAATGCGCAGGGCTTGGCTGCCAAGGTTTCCTTTTGGGAAGAGCAGGTCAGTGCGTTGCATATAGATATGGCGCTTGGACCTTATTTTTTACCAAACCCTCAAATCGTCAGCGAGGCCCAGCGGCAGGAAAATCAAAAATTGCAGTTTGAAATGGTGCGTCATTGGCTGGAAAAAGAATATGCCGCATTTAAACATTCGGCAAGTTTGAGCCGTTGCGTGCGGACGCATATAGTGGCAGGGGAGATAGATTATTTGGGTTTTATTCCGTCCAACCCGCGTCTGTTATTGTTGGGGGAAATACATGCAATCCCTTGGATTAAGCGGGAGATATTTGCCCTAATTAAGCAAATTCAAGCGGCTTACCCGGACCGCCCTATTTACTATGCGTCCGAATTTATTTATGCCGACGGAGATAATCCCGGTGCCGTATTGCAATCGAAGGATGAGCTAGCCCATTTTTCCATTTCTATTCCTTTTTACCGGGAGTTTAACGCGTTGTTATTTGATACGGGCGTGCGTATGGTGGGGCTGGAAAACCCCGATAATGGATTGAAGGGAAAATTAAACCGGGAAGGAACACATTTTTGGCAATCTGCACAGTCTTGGAATGTTTTTTCGCCGCAAGGCGTACGGGAGCGCAATCGGTATTGGGCGGAAATTATTCACGGAATTTACGCCAAAGATCCGCAGGCGCTGGTTGTGGTGCATGCGGGGAATGGGCATACCAGTTACCGCCAGTTAAATTCGCTTTCCCGGCTGTTGCAGCCCTATAAACCATTTGTAGTGGAATTTTCTTTTCTTAAAAAAACTTATGCACCTTCGGAAAAATACTTGGCGATTTCTCCGCAGGTGGCGGAGCAGGCCCGCAGAAAGCAGGCCGAAAAACCGGAGGAGCCCATTTATTTTGTACAAGCGTTGGACGGAAAACCTGCCGCATGGCTGTTGGGAAGCAATTTGTTCATTCGCCGTCCCCGGACCCAGGCGGAATAAATCAGCCGGAAATAGGAAACAATATGAAAAAAGCGTGGATTTTAGCAACGGGGTGGGTGTTACTTGCGGGTTCTTGCCCGGCGCAGTTGATGCCGTTGCCTGCTACGGTAGCAAAAAGCTTTTTAAAAAATTCCGATCAAATCCTTTTTTCCAAATCTTTTGATTCCAGCGTAGCTTACCAGGCCCATTTGCGTAGCTTGGAACGGGAAAATTTCTGCGATTTGGACCGTATGATACGGGATTATTTTTTATTGGACGCGCAAAAAGTTTCTCCAGCCGTGTTGCGGCAAGATGAACAGTTGCGGCGTATTTTGGTGCGTGATTGGCTGGAACGCGATTTTTACGCTGCTCGCTATATGCAAGCCCTGCGGAAAAACATTTTGGTTCAGGCCGTACAGGGGAAACAAGACTACACCCGCTATATCCCGTCGGGAACCCGTCTGGTCATTATGGGCGAAATACATCAACAGAATTGGATGGTCAACGAAGTGGAAAGGGCGATTTTGCAGTTAAAATCCCGCTATCCGGATAAAAATATATATTATGCGTCCGAATTTGTGGACGCTTCCGATTCAGAGCAATTGTATATCTTACAACATGAATACGATGTGGAACGGCTGGTGCGTAAGCGGCCGTATTACCGCGCCGTAACAGGCCGGTTGATGAAGGCCGGGGTGCGGGTAGTGGGGCTGGAACCCCCGGATCTTTCCGAAGAATTTATCCGCGTTGGCGGCAGATCTTTTTCCCGTCAAAGCGCCTTTGCCTGGAAGGCGGTTTCTGCCGTTGCTGTAAGAGAGCGAAATCTGTATTGGGCGCGTATTATCCGCCGCATTTACAAGCAAGATCCCCGCGCCCTGGTGGTCGTGCATGCCGGGATGGGGCATACCAATTACAATCAGTCTATTGCCTTGCCGTGGTTGCTGAAAGAATATAAACCGTTTGTAACGGAATTTTCCGAAAGGAATATCCAGTTAAATACTTTGTTGAACAGACATGTTCCTTTTTCCGAAGAAGTCTATAGCCAGGCACGAAGCTTGTTGCGTAAAGATCCGATTCTTCCTGTGTATTTTGTACGCCATTTAAAAAGTAAACGGGCGGCGGTATCGTTAGGGTGCGATTTGAGTATATATCGGGTGGATCCAAAAGAGCTATATGAATGAAGTTATTAAAAACCCGCTTCCTTAGGAAGCGGGTTTTTCGGTTTACAAATCTTACATATACACGGCATACGCAATTTTGCCGGGTGTGGGCGGAGGGGGGATGCCCAGCCGTCTTTTGCGTTTGGCTTCCTGGCGCTGAGCGCGCAGCAAACGGCGCGTTTCCAGTGCTACAAAAGCGGCTTCTTCATCGCTTAACAAAATAATTTTCTCCCGCACACTTACCAACTGATGAGGACGGCAGATATCCCGTTCTATTTCACGGATAAGCGCTTTTTTCATGCGGTCTGCTAAAGAAATTAAATGTTTGGTCATACTTATACTATACGCTTTAGAGGGGGGCTCCGCCAGGGTCAAAGGGCCCGGTCTATCCTATAAAAAAGACCCAGTTGTTCCGGCTTTCTGGGGCCTAGTTAAATTGGGCCTTTAGACCTGCCGAAAAGAACCGCTGCCAGCGCGGGTGCCGGACGAACCTAACAGAAGCGTGTCCGCTTATGCGCTGTGAATTGATATAATCTATAATAAGGTAGATTATGTCCATATTTTCTAAACTTTTCAAAATGTTCCTGGCGGTTGTGCTCATGCCGCTGATTCCCATGCTGCTATTGCTGGCCTATTACCAGGTGCATTTGAAAGATAATATCCTGGAAACACACGCCAATCTGGCCCAGATTGTTTCTTCTTCCATGAACCAACATATAGAAGATTTAAACTGGCGGCTGGCTTTTGCCCAACAGCTGACCGATTGGCTAACAGCCGGCAAAAACCCCCAGCCCGTTTTGCAGGAAGCCCTAAACGCCAATCCCGATTTTTTAATGCTGGCGGTGCTTTCTCCCACCGGGGAGGAACGCTACCGCGCGGGAGAAAGACAGGTATTAAACCAAATTCCCAAATTAAACCTGGAACATGATCCTTCCCTGCCGGAGTTAGCCAAAAATCCGCGGTTATCGGTAAGCAGTTTTGATGTGGTGGCGGGCAGACCCATCAGCGAATTTATTTATCCGCTTCCAAACGGGGATTTCTTATACGGCATTATGAGCTTTTTTAGCTTCCTTTCCCGGGTGCAGGAACAGCGCATCGGGCTGACCGGCAGAATCTATATTGTGGACCAGGACGGCCAAGTTTATGCCAATGACTATCAATATAAACCTGCGTTTGACGCGGAAGCATTAAAAAACGCTTTTGTTTCCAATTCTCCCCTAATTAAAAATTTGAAAACCCCGCAGGAAACTTATGTGGGTGCGTTCTCGGTTTCTCCGATTTTGGGGGCTTATGTAACGGTGCTTCAGCTTAAAAGCGAGGCCTACCGCGGTATTTACTATACCAATGTGATTATTGCCTTGTTTTTGTTGTCTATTGCCACCTTATCCTACTTTGGCGCATTGACTTTTGCCGAGCGGTTAGGAGAACCGATAGGAGCCCTTTCCCACGCCGCCAAAGAAGTCAGCAGCGGCAACCTGGACGAAAAGGTGGACGAAGAAATCGGCTGGGGAGAATTTAAACAGCTGATTGCGTCCTTCAACCAAATGACCGCTGATTTAAAGGATTATCAAGTGCTGCAGCTGCAGGCGCAGGTAAGCGAAATGAAAGAACAAGTCTTTCGCGCCGTAGCACACGATTTGCGCGCCCCCTTGTTGGGACTGCAGGGATATTTGTATATTTTACAGAGTGGAAAAGCCAGCGAAACCGAAAAGAAAGAATACCTGGAGATGATGAGCCAGGCGGCGAAAAATTTGTCCTCTTTGCTGGAAGATGTGTTAGATGTATCGCGCGTGCAGGCGGGGATGATGACCCCCAAAAAAGAAAGTGTGGATTTAGCCGCCCTTTTTAAAAATGTAACCGATACGCTGACACCCGCCGCACGGGAAAAGGGGTTGGATCTTGCTTTTCAGACGGAGGTTCCGCGGCTTCCGGCAGACCCGAAATTGCTGCACCGGGTGGTAATGAATTTGGTTTCTAACGCGATTAAATTTACGGATAAGGGATTTGTCCGCGTGCGGGGCTTTCAAGATGAGCAGGGCTATTATATTACCGTGCAGGACAGCGGCATCGGCATCAGCGAACAGGAGCTGAAAGGACTGTTTCAAAAATATCATCAAGTCCGTTCCGACCGGCCCGGCTATGGGCTGGGGTTATTTATCAGCCGCCAAATTGTGCAGGCGCATGGCGGCAAGTTGGAAGTTTCTTCAAAACAGGGCGAAGGGAGTGTTTTTACCGTAACCTTGCCCAAGGAGATTAAATGATTGTTTTTTGGCGTTTGTTTCTGGCGTTTTTTCTGACGGATTTCGTATTCTTCCATAAAACCATTAACCAAATGGAAGAACAGAACCGGCCTCGGGCGTTATTGCTTCATGCCGGCGTGTTTTTATGTTGGGCCTTTTTGCTGTGCTATGGCTATCTGACGATGAAGTGGCCTTTTCTGGGATTTTGGCATATCCCGGGCTGGTCGTGTATTCTGTTATTTTGCGGATTTTTGGTATTTGCCGACCATTTTTTCCAATTTGGCAGCAAAATGCGTCATGGGCATATCCTTACCTTTTTTACTAAAACGATTGTTAATCTGTTATTTCTGTTTCTGTGCGTGCCGTTTAAAGTGTTGTATGAAACGGGAAATTTCTTTGCCGAACCGTGGATTATTTTTTGTGTGGGGCTGATTTCGGCTACGCGCGTGTTGGGCTGGTTTATCTTTGCCATAGAGCAGGACCGCTACGGGCGCGATTACCCCACCTTTGACGAACGCTGGCTGCTGACCATGATGTGCGCCATTTTCTTTTTAATTATGTTGCTGCCCGGCTGGCGCTGGGCCGTTTTGCTGGTGGTGTGGTTTGTGGCGTGCGTATATGCGCGCAAAATACGCTTGATGGATATTTCCAATATGGCGTTTTATGTCGGTGCGTTCGGCGCGGCGCTGATTGGTTTTTTGGTGCGGCTTCGGTTTTATTTGAATTGGTAATTTATGCAGCTTTCCGAAATTAAATTTGCGTGTTTGGATACGGAAACTACCGGGCTTTCCCCGGATGAAGGCGGTAAAATCTGCGAGGTGGCCGTGTCTGTTTCCCAAGGGGGGCGGGTGTTGGAAGAATTTTCCACCCTGGTTAACCCCGGTATGCCGATGCACCCTGAGGTTGTGGCCATTCACGGCATTACGAACGAAATGGTGGCGTCGGCGCCGTCGTTTGCGGATATATTGCCCAAACTGTTGGCTTTGTTGGACGATTGCGTCATCGTGGCGCATCATGCCGAATTTGATGTGGGCTTTTTAAAAAACGAATTTGCCCAATGCGGCATGCGTTTCCCGCCGTATCCGGTGTTGGATACGCTCAAGCTGGCGCGCAAGAGCGGCCTGTTTTCCCGGAACAATTTGGGCTACATCGCCCAGGATTTGGGCATCAATGCGCAAGGGTGGCACCGGGCGATGGCGGATACGAAAATGGCCGA
>CALUZQ010000018.1 GCA_944325225.1 uncultured Elusimicrobiales bacterium | reverse complement strand
GCTACGATGGATTGAAAACGGCGATTATTAAACGCGCCGAAAAAGCGTTGGGCGTAGACAGTGAAAAAGTTAATTAGCGTATTAGCCCTGCTCGTAATAGCGGGGCTTTTGTTTTCAAATTGGTGGCGCGGGCGGCAGATAGACAAGCTGTCCGCGCAGTCTGGCACGCTTACTGAAAGCCAGGCCGCTAGAGTGGTGCTCAAAGATAATAAACTTACGGCCACGGTAAGGCAGCCGGACGGGAGTGTTAAAACGGAAGTTAAATACCTTCCACCGGAAGGTCGCGCAGAGGTAGTGCAACCCGCGGAAGGGCCGGCAGAAATCAGCGTAAAACGGGCAGGGCTGACTTTTCGTCCGGCGGTGCATGGGCTGTTGGGAAAAGAGTTAAAAGCCGGCCTAGGCGCGCGTTTGGTTTATTTTGACCGCTACGGCGCAGGCGTGGGGCTGGATACGGATTTGGAAGGATATTTGTTTGTGGACCGCCGGCTGGACGATTTGACGGGCCTTCTTAAAAATACCACGGTCGGCCTATATGGCGGCCGCGGGCGGCTTGGCGTGTTGGTGGGGGTGTACTTTTGATGACTTGCCCGCACGCGGAAATTGACCACTATTTCAGCGAAGCTATCTGTAAAAAATATGGCCTTCCGTGCCGCGTGGCGTGCAGAAGCTGCCGAGAAAATATCGGTAACTGAATGCAGGATATTTCTATTTTGCATCTTAAAATAGAAATTAAGTGGCGATTATTTCTATGATTATCAATTTTTAGGAAATTGATAATTAGTTTCCAAAAATCGGCCCAAAAATGGAAACTAATGGATTAGCTTCCAAAATTAGGCAAGCTGGGGCATATATGACGAAAGAAGAAATCAAAGAAAAAATTGAAGCATTAAAAGCCGAGCAGGCCTCGTGCCACGGTACACCCTGCGAGGTTTATAGCCGCGTGGTAGGTTATCTGCGCCCGGTGCAAAGCTGGAACAAAGGCAAAAAAGAAGAATTTTTTATGAGAAAAAACAACAAAATAGCCCCTAAAGAATAGGGGACAAAGTGGGGGACGCTTCGTCGTATATATTACGGACTCCCTCTCCGTAGAATTTAAAGACCCCGCTTCTAGGCGGGGTTTTAAATTATAGGGAGTGGAGCGGCATAAACTGCTTTATGCCGCGTCGGGATTTGAAAGCCGGAGCGATGTTTTGGTTTGCGCTGATAAGTCGCAAGGCCAAAACCGCGAGGCCGGACTGCAGGAATTTTCCGTTAGGAAAATTACCGGAAGGAAAATCCCTCCCTCTCCGTAAAATTTAAAGACCCCGCTTCTAGGCGGGGTTTTAAATTATAGGGAGTGGATCGGCCTGAACAGCCCCCTTATTTCCGCTTGGGATTTTTGGGAAACCACCCTTTTTTTACGCGTTCCTCCTGCTCAAACAACTCCAAAATACTCCATAAACAAGTAAACCCCAACACCCCCAACGCACTGGATAAAACAGATCCAGTTGCCCACACGGATCCCCCTAAAAATAAAATTCCAAAAACCAAAAATACCGGCCAAATGCGTTTGGAAAAATAATACTCTGCCTTGATGACAATCGGGTGAAACAAACCAATAATCAAAAAAGCCAACCCGCCTACGGCAATTCCTTCCAAGTGCATATCCCCCTCCGGCAAACTAAATTTGTTAATATTATAATATATGACCCAACTCAAAACGATTTTTTTTGGAACGCCGGCGCTGTCCGTTCCGTATTTGGAATTATTACATCAAATGACCGATGTCCAGCTGGCAGTAACCCAAGCCGACAAGCCGCGCGGACGCGGTATGGAAATCTCCCCCTGCCCGGTAAAACAACGCGCATTGGAATTAGGACTGCCTGTTCTGTCCCCCGAAAAACTCAAAGACGATTTTAATAAAATTGCCGCCGTTCCTTTTGATTTGGGCGTAGCAGTGGCGTATGGAAAAATTTTCCGTCCCGACTTTTTGGCATTACCCAAGTTGGGCATTTTAAATGTACATTTTTCGCTGCTGCCGCATTTGCGGGGAGCGGCCCCCGTTCAACAAGCCCTCATTCAAGGTTACACGCAAACGGGGATTTCCGTATTTTGGATCCGGCCCGGCATGGACGACGGCCCCTTGTTTTTGCAAAAAGAAATGCCGATCCTCCCGCAAGACAACGCCCAAACGCTGTTTGAAAAATTAATCCCGCTGGGGCTTTGCGGCTTAAAAGAAGCCCTGCAGCGACTGGCACAAGGGCACACCGTTCAAATCCCGCAGCAGGGAACCCCCACTTTGGCCCCTATGCTGCAAAAAGAGGACGCGCTCCTGCGACCCGCCGAATTAAGCGCGGCGGAACTAAACAATTGGGCCCGCGGATTGGCCTGCGGTCCAAAGCCCAAAGTTCCTTTTACCCACAACGGCAAAACGGAATGGCTCCAGCTGGTACGCACGGAATTAAATTTAGAACCCGGCGACTCTGCCGCCGCCCCCGGCACCGTGCTTCACATTGAAAGGAACTGCGGAATTTTAGTAAAATGTAAACAAGGAAGTATTTGGTTTAACGAGGTTCACCCCGCCGGTAAAAAACCCATGCCCGCCGAAGCGTTTGCCAACGGCCGCGGGCTGAAAACCGGCGATGAGGCATTTAAAGAATAATGGCTGCTAACAACGACCAAAATTTTGAAGATTTTTTAAACCGGGCCAAGGCGTCGTCCCACTCCAAATGGGTCGTAGCCGGCTTGATTGTTTTGTTTTTCGCCGCACTCATTTTTATTTCCATAGATTGGGTGTTTGGCGCCTTAGTGCATACCCGCAAAGAAGTTACCGTACCGGATATCACCAAAAAACCCATTACGCAGGCCTTAAATATGCTGGGCGCCAGCAATCTGGCCATTAAACAGGCCGGGGTGGAATTTGCCCAAAATGTACCGCCGGGCTCGGTGCTGCGCCAGCTTCCTTCGGCCGGTTCCACCGTGCGGGAAGGGCGCGTGATCCGCGTGTGGATCAGCCAGGGCGACGAAATGGTGTTCGTACCCAATACCATCGGTTCCGATTTAAGAAGCGCCCAACTGGCCGTGCGCCAGGCCGGGCTGTTGGTGGATAAAGTAGATAACGCCTATTCTTTAACCTACGAAAAAGGGCTGATTGTAGCCCAAACCCCCAAGCCGGACAGCATGGTACAAAAAGGCGAAAAAGTATCGCTGGTGCTTTCCAACGGGGCTCCGCCGGCCAGCGTAGTCTTGGTGCCCAATTTTAAGAGCAAAAAACTGGCCGAAGCCACCCTGTGGGCCAGTGCGCAGAATATCAATTTAATCATTAAAGAAGATGCGGGCTCCATCTTCCCCAACGGCACAATTGCCGAACAGCGCCCGGCGGCGGACAGCCAAATCGCCCCCGGCACCAACCTGGAAATTATCGTTAGCCGCCGCGAAGCAAGCGACGATGAAAAGAGCTACCATTTGCATTACGAAATGCCGCAAGGCAAAAACGCCAGCCGCGTGCGCGTGATTGTGGAAGACGCCACCGGTGAAAATGAAATTTTAAACGAAACCAAGCAGCCGGGTTCCAAAATTGACTTGGAAATCCCCTATACAGACCGTGCCGCCGTTCGCGTGTTTGTGGACGGTATCCTGGTGCGCGAAAGAGAAATAGAATGACAAAGACTTCCAAAATGCCCGCCGCAAATGGTAAAATATCTGTTGCGCCTTCCATCTTGTCGGCCGATTTGTGGCAGTTGGGAGCCGAAGTACAGCGAGTGCAGACCGCCGGTGCCGATTGGCTGCATGTGGATATTATGGACGGGCACTTCGTACCCAATTTAAGTTTTGGGCCGTCTGTGGTAAGCTCTTTGAACGGAAGAACCGATTTACCTTTAGATGTACATTTGATGGTGGAAGAACCGACGCTGTTTATAGAACCCTTTGCAAAAGCAGGGGCCGATTTGTTAACCGTGCATATAGAAGCCAAGGACGAAATAGTAGAAGCGTTGGAATCCATCAAAAAACTGGGCGTTAAAACGGGAGTTTCTATTAAGCCGGATACCGATCCGGAAGAGCTGGCCCCGTTGATGGATTTATTGGATTTAATTTTAGTAATGAGTGTGTACCCGGGTTTTGGCGGGCAGGCGTTTTTGCCCGAAAGCGAAGAACAAATCAGCCGGGTACGGGAACTAATTCGTCGTTCCGGCCGGAAGATCTGGCTGGAAGTAGATGGCGGCATCAATGCGCAGACGGCCCCGCTGGCAGTGCGGGCAGGGGCGGACGCGTTGGTGGCCGGCAGTGCAATTTTCAAAGCCGCGGACCCTGTATTGGCCCTCAAGCAAATCAGACAGGCGGCCCCGGATATTTAAATCGTCTTTTACCAAGAGTAAAAGCATACAAGGAGAGTCATAATGGCAGTAGTAATCAGATTACAGAGAGTCGGCAAAAAATCCCAGCCGCAGTACAGAGTGGTTGCGATTGAAAAATCCGCCGCGGTGGGCAAGGAAGCCAAAGAAGTGTTGGGGCAGTACCACCCGTGCAACCCGAATGTGGCCGAACAAGTCAAACTGAATATGCCCAGAGTGGAATATTGGATGAAGGTCGGCGCGAAACCTTCCGAAACCGTCGCCAGCTTGATTAAAAAAGCCAGCGCCAAATAAATAAGGCGGGGCGTCTATGAAAGAACTGGCCACGCTGCTGTTGAAGTCGCTTTCCTCCGCACCGGATAAAGTGGTAGTGGAAGAAAAGACGGAACAGAATAAAGTTTATCTGTCCACTAAAGTGGACGCCGCCGACAAAGGTAAAGTGATTGGGAAAGACGGTTGTATTATTAAAGCGGTCCGCACCGTTTTAAGTGCCGCAGCCGCCAAACAAGACAAGAAAGTTACCTTAAAGTTGGAAGATTAATGAAAATAGATGTTATCACCGCTTTTGAAGAAATGATAGAGCAAGCGTTGTCGCACAGTATTGTGGGGCGCGCGCGCAAAGCGGGGATAATCAAACTGGGCACGCTATCCCCCCGGCAGTTTGCCGCGGATAAGCATAAGACCATTGATGACCGGCCCTATGGCGGCGGCCCGGGAATGCTGATGAAGGCAGAACCGCTTTATCAAGCCATTTCCAAGCTGCGCAAGAAAGGATCGTATGTCATTTTAACCAGCCCGCGCGGCCAAGTATTTAGCCAGGAATTAGCTAAAAAATTGGCCAAGAAACGCCACCTGATCTTTGTGTGCGGGCATTACGAAGGGATAGACGCAAGGATTTATCCCGAGGTGGATTTGGAAGTATCGTTGGGTGATTTTATCCTTACCGGGGGCGAACTTGCGGCCTGCGTAATGATAGACGCCATAACCCGCTTGCGTCCGGGGACTTTCAAAAAAGAAGGTGTAACATCTTCGGAGTCGTTTGAAGGCAACTTGCTGGAAGCGCCGCAATATACGCGCCCGGAAGTATGGCGCGGGCGGAAAGTGCCGGCTGTGCTTTTAAACGGCAACCATAAAGAAATAGAAGCGTGGAAACACGAACAAGCTTTGCAGCTTACAAAACAGTTAAGACCCGATTTGCTTGAAACCGCCTCTCAAAAGCTAAAAAAGGTCCAAAAGAAAAAGATTCGGAGGAAGTAAGTTTTATGAATATCAACGAAATTAAACACAATCTCAAAACCAATATACCGGTTTTCAAAGCTGGCGATACGGTCAGAGTGAAAGTAAAAGTCGTAGAAGGCGACAATGAAAGACTCCAGGCCTTTGACGGTGTCGTTATCGCCCGCAGAGGAAGCGGCATCAGCGAAACTTTCACGGTACGCAAAATTTCCTTTGGCGTAGGCGTGGAACGCATTTTCCCGATTCACTCCCCCCGCGTGGACAGCATTGAAGTACTGAAGATCGGTAAAGTCAGAAGAGCCAAACTTAATTATCTGACCAAACTCTCCGGTAAAGCGGCCCGCTTGCAGGAACTGAAAAAAGTAGTTCCCGCCACGGGCGAAGCCGAAGCTCCGGCCGCCGAAGCCGCGCAAGAAGAGGCGAAATAGTTATCCAGACGGAATAACAAACTCCGAACATACCCCCGCGGTTACTAGTCCCGCGGGGGTTTTTTGCATTTCTGGAAAACCTCCGGCCGGGAAATGCTGCTTGATTACCCGCCGACTTGACCCTATGGGCCGGCTATATAAAAGACCTAGGGATTGTTGGGAAAAACCGATTTCTTTCTTCAGTAGAAGATATCCCTATCCCGCTTCATACCTGCCGCCGCTCATAGGTAAAAGGAGCCCCTTTAGCGGGAGCCCTGTTTCCCTCAAGTTCGTATTCCATTAAGTCCCGCATTTTTCTCTATGGGGCTGAAACGACCTGTTTCAAAGATATCCGCGTTATCCAACTGCTATTTTTCCCCAACAGTTCGTATCGGCTGCGCGGAGTAATTACGCAGGGATTTTTGAATTTTCGCTTTGGCCGGCAACTACTGCATGAGAAATCTTTCCTGCCGGCTATTCGGGCTTAACGCCGGGTCATTTAAATTGTTATATAATAAAGAAACGGCAATCCAGCCAAGACCTAGGGCAAAATAGGTCTTTTGACCCTTTTTTTACGCAGGCATTCTTCATAAGATATGGGTATGAGAAAATTAGCTTTTGTGAAACTTACTTTGTTCTTGCTTTCTATATTTTTGGCTGCGCTCCCCCCGGCGCAGGCACAAAAGCCGACGCTCAAAAACCTGCGGGCGCTGCAAAAGCAGCAACACTTAGCCAAAACGCTTTCCGCCGCCGGTAAAAACGCCCCTTCTGTTCCGACTGCCGCCCAAAAAGCAGCGGGAAAGGCCGCCACCACCCATATTTTAGCGGCCGGGAGTTTAAAAAACCTTCCGTTGAACCAGGAATTACCGACAGAGAACTCCTTGGAAACACCGGTTGTAAACGCCAAAGAATTGCAGGAAATTATTTTGTCCCGGCAATCTTCTTCCCGCGAGTTTTTTAAAAACAAATGGCAGCGCGAAAATCCGCGGGAAAAAGTAGATCAAATTTTACAGCAAAATAAAAATCCGGTAGCAGCGCTGAAAGCAGTATGGGAAGTGGAGGATCAATATACAAACAAGAAGTTTTTTGCCTATTTTGCTGCCCGATACTACCGGGAGAATTTTCCCACGCTTACCCCTCATTTGCGGGAGTTTTTTAAAAAAGCAGAGCAGGAAAACAGCCGTACGCTGGAAATAAGTATCATTAAAAGGATTGCTTTTATTATTGAAAACCGAAGCCGTTTTCGTGCTTTTTTTGCTCCGAATATTCCAAAATCGGGCTTGCGGCTGCGCTATACTAAAGATATTGGCAAAATGACGGCAGCTTCTTTTAACGCCAAGAATTTGGTATTGTCGTTTGAACGGAAAATGAATCCGGGGCAGTTTAACGCTTCTATCCGCCATGTGAGAGCCAAAAGTATGTTCCCGGTAGGAGAGAAAGCCCTGTATCCGGTATATCGTTACAACGGCCCGCTGGACTATATGCCCAATTTGTATCGTTACTTGATTAATGGCAATCACCCCAAAAATTTAATGACGATCCTGTTTGACAAAGATGCCCGCTCTATGGCTATTTACAACGAGGACCGCACCCTCTGGCTTCGCATTACGCCGCATGAGTATTCCGTTGCGGGGAATCTGCACATTCATTTGAATGAATCGCGCCAAGCCGTTATCACCACGGCTTCCGGTCAAGAAGTAAAGGAAACCGTCAATTTCAATTTATTTATTCCGCTGGAAAAACCGGCTGGCTTGCCGGCACATCACCAGAACGAATTTTTATACGAGAATATGATTCTCAAACCGCTGCGGTCCTTCCGCGGCAACGCGCATGTGAAGATTATAGAGCAGTCCATCTTCTAGCGCAACGACTTTGATCAAAGAGGGAAAGTGCCCTATGTCCACGCCGTTACAGGAATTTGATAAACAGCAAGCCATCCGCTTGGAAGCAAACTGCATTATCGGTATAGATGAAGCGGGCCGCGGCCCGTTAGCGGGCCCGGTGGTAGCGTGTGCGTGTTTTATACCGCCGGCACTGGTGTCGGACTTCGCCGATGTCAACGACAGTAAAAAACTGACCGAAAAAAAACGGGAAGAAATCTACCGCCGGCTCATTCAGGCCGAAGTGGCCTACGGCATTGGCTTTGCTTGCGCCGCGGAGATAGACCGTTTAAACATTCTGCAAGCCACTTTCCTGGCGATGCGCCGGGCGGCCCAAAAATTTTTAAATCTGCCGCACGCCATCGCGTTAATAGACGGCCCGCACCGGGCGGCGGGGCTCCAAATGCGCCAGGAACCCGTTATAGACGGGGACGCCAAATCCCTGGCTATTGCAGCAGCCAGCATCATCGCCAAAGTAACGAGGGATCATTATATGGATTTATTGGATAAACTCTACCCCGGCTACGGTTTTGCCGCCCACAAAGGGTACGGCACCGCCAAACATATGCAGTTTCTGCGGGAAAAAGGCCCCTGCCGGGAACACCGCCGCAGTTTTGCGCCGGTTCATAAATTACTCCATCCTTCCTTTTTACCATGAACAGCACTTCCGCAGGAAAAACCGGCGAAGACTGCGCCGCCCAATTCTTACAAGCTGCCGGATATCGCATTCTGCAGCGCAATTACCGCACCCGCACGGGCGAGATAGACCTTATTGCTTCCGATGGGAAAACCCTGATCTTTGCCGAAGTAAAAACCCGTTCCTACGAAGCGTTTGGCGGCCCGCTTTGCGCCGTAACGCCGGCCAAACAAAAACGCATTGGGCAAACGGCCCTGCAGTATGTGCAAGAAAAGGGCTTAAAATTTGATAGTATAAGATTTGATGTGCTGTGCGTTCTGCCGGGGAAAATTGAACACATTAAAAATGCGTTTATTCCCCGCCGCACGACGCTCTAAAATTCTCTACGGAGGAACTTATGACTCAACTTTCGCAAGTAAAAAAAGCCGCGGCTTTTTTAAATAAAAAGACGAAAAACTTTCAACCGGAAATCGCCCTCATTACGGGCTCCGGCCTGGCGGGTTCCATTCCGCCCTTGGAAAAAGAAATCAAAGTTCCTTATGCTTCTATTCCGGGTTTCCTGCAAAGTACGGTTCCCGGGCACAG
Source organism: uncultured Elusimicrobiales bacterium (assembly GCA_944325225.1). Taxonomy (GTDB): domain Bacteria; phylum Elusimicrobiota; class Elusimicrobia; order Elusimicrobiales; family Elusimicrobiaceae; genus Avelusimicrobium. The sequence goes on along the minus strand of CALUZQ010000018.1, from coordinate 21,913 downwards.
CGGCAATTTGATTTTTGGCGTCTATAAAGGGCGGAAAATTGTCGTAATGCAGGGCCGTTTTCATTATTACGAAGGGCACCCGATGAAAGATTTAGCCATTTCTATCCGCACATTAAAAATGCTGGGGGTGGAAAAATTATTGGTGTCTGCGGCTGTCGGCTCGATGGATTTAAAACTCAAACCGGGTTCGCTGTGCGTACTCAAAGACCATATCAACTTTATGTGCAACAATCCGCTGATTGGCAACCACGACCCGGCATTCGGCCCGATGTTTTTTGATTTGTCCGAAGCGTACGACAAAACCATGCGTAAAACCGCCTTGGCCGCCGCCAAAAAAGCGGCTATCAATGCCGGCGAAGGCGTGTATTTGGCGACGACCGGCCCCAACTTTGAAACGCCGGCCGAAATTCAAATGTTTAAAAAATGGGGCGCTACGGTAGTGGGTATGTCCGTTGTGCCGGAAGTGTTGGTTGCGCGGCAGTGCGGCATCAGCGTTTTGGGGCTGGCCTGGGTAAGCAATATGGGCTGCGGTATTGAAAAGAAGCCGCTTTCCCACGCGCAAACCATCAGTGAAACCAAAAAAATTGAAGGAAAATTCAAAAAATTATTGGAAATTCTGTTTGTAAAACTATAAGGAAGAATTGCGCGCGGCAGCTCAAGCACACTGCCGCGCGATTTTTAATATGGCAAACCTCAAACGGCTGGGCAAAGAAACCTTAATTTACGGCACATCCACGGTGCTGGCGCGGTTACTTAATTTTTGTCTGGTTCCTTTTTACACTTACTATTTGTTACCCGGGGAATACGGTATCATAGCCACCACTTTTGCCGTCGTTGCCCTGCTCAATGTATTATTTCTGTTTGGGCTGGATCAAAGCTATTTGCGTTTTGCCAGCGAAGCAGAAAATAAATCCAAAGTTTTTCAACATTGTTTTTACGGTGTGTTATTCAATGGGCTTGTGCTATCGGTACTGCTGTGGGTGTTTGCCAAACCGTTTGCACAGCTGATTGGCATCGGCGCCCAGCATGCTCAGATTATCCACTTGGCAGTGTGGGTTCTTTTTTTAGATGTACTGAATATGATTCCGTTTACCAAGCTGCGGCTGGAACGGCGGCCGTGGTATTTTGCAGGCGTGCGGACGGTGTCTATTATGGTCAATGTGGCAGGCAATATCGTTTTTATTGCATATTTGCACCAAGGGATTGCGTCTATTTTATGGGCGAACATTTTTGGGTCGCTGGCGTCCTTGTTGTTATTATCGCCGGTAGTCTTTGGCGAACTGCGCAGCGGGCTGTGCAAATTAGACCGTACGCTATACGCCGATATGCTGCGTTTTGCGTGGCCGTTTGTACCAGCCGGACTGGCCAGCTTGCTCATCAGCGTGATAGACAAACCCATTTTGGTTCACTTGGCGGGTTTGGAGCAAGTGGGTGTGTATCAAGCCAATTTTAAAATTGGCGTATTCATGATGCTGTTAGTATCTATGTTTGACCAGGCCTGGCGGCCTTTCTTTCTGGCACACGCCAAAGAGCCAGACGCGAAAGAAACCTTTGCCAAGGTATTATCGGCTTTTTTTGCGGTGGGCAGTTGGTTTTTGCTGGGGTTATCGCTTTTGATGCCCGTGATTATCCAAAGCAATTTATTTGGTCATTTCCACATTATCAGCCCGGCCTACTGGGGCGGACTCTCGGTGATACCGCTTGTCTTGACGGGTTATTTTTGCTACGGGCTGTATATTAACTTTATGGTGGCCCCGGTACTGACCAAAAAAACGCGGGTTTTAATGTGGATTACGCTGCTGGGATCCGCGGTAAGCATTACAACGAACCTGTCGCTGGTACCCCATATCGGGATTGTGGGAGCGGGGTGGGCCGTGGCGCTTAGCTATGCCGCTATGGCAGGAGCCCTGTTTTTGTTTACCCAAAAAGTATATCCAATCCAATACGAATACAAAAAACTGGCCGCTATGGCAGCAGTATGCGTGGCAACAGCTGCCGTATCTTACGGATTTAGCCGCTGCAGCGGCTGGACGCCGCTGGGCATTAAAATAATCCTGCTGACGCTCTACCCGCTGTGGATGTGGCTGATTATTCGGAAGAATCCACCAGCCACTCCTGTTTCTGTTTCCCCATGATAACGCAAAATCCCCCGGGAAACCGGGGGATTTTGATACCAAACTGTTTGGCCCGCTCAGCGCAAGCTGATCAGCGTCATATCCAGCGTTACATTGCCGTCCTTATACACCAGCATATGCGGGATATTTTCCGTACCGTCTGCATCAAACGGGGCGTATTCTTCGTAGGACAAATCCCCGGTATTCAAGGTTACAATCGTCTGCGCGGCATAGGGATAAAATTCGCCTTTGCGGTAAAAGAATTTTTCCTTGGCTTCGCGGCCTTTATAGGTAAGAATAACATTCTCCCCTTTTATCCGGCGGTTCTGGAAAACTCCTTCTTCAGCAAGCAATAAATTTAAAAACTGGGTAATCCGCCCCCGCACCACCGCGGTATCCGCTTCTTTAAATAAGTACCGGTAAGCCACCCCTTCCGGGCTGACTACGGCGTGCAAAACCCGATAGGCCGCGCCGGTCATCAGCACAACATCAAAATCCCGCTCGCCGATTTTCTTAATCCGCAGGACGCCCTCCAAATAATCCTGGTCCATTTGGCCCATCACCTTAAAAGCGGCCTGGGTACGGCCCTGGGTAAAAAAATCCACCCGTTTATAATCCCGCACATCGGTAGGGATTTCTTTCACGCGCCCCCCCGCGCACGCCGCCAGCAGCACGGCCAGGGAAAATGTTAAAATTCTTTTAAACATAGTCAATCTCCTTATTATGATATTATAGATATTATGAAACCGTTTGTCCTTTACTCTATCAGTATGCTGACGGCGGCCGTTATTACGGCGGCCGTACTGCCGTTTCTGCGGCGCTGGGCCGGCCATCAATTTTTAGACGCTCCCGGCGGACTTAAAACACATACCCAAGCCGTTCCCGTATTGGGCGGCTGCGGTATTTTTATCGGGACGCTGTGCAGTTTAACGCTGATTCGTTTGATTACGGACTTTCCCAGCGGAACCTTACACAACCTGCGCGGTATTTTTATTGGCGGCACCCTTATTTTCTTATTGGGACTGGCAGACGATTTAAAAAAACCGAAAGGGGTTTCTATCGGCGTAAAATTACTGGTGCAGGCCGTAGCGGCGGGAGCCCTGATTTATTACGGCATCAGCATACACGCGTTTACCTCGCCGTGGATTTCATGGCCGCTTACTTTTTTGTGGGTCGTAGGGTTGACCAACAGCTTTAATTTGTTGGATATTATGGACGGGCTCTGCGTCAGCCAGGCCATTGTGTGTACCTTGGGATTGACGGTTATTTCCCTGCCGTCGGAATATATATATGTAAATTTTGCCGCCTTGGCGCTGCTGGGCAGCGGGCTGGCTTTTTGGCCGTATAATCACGCCCGGCAAAAAATTTTTCTGGGCGACAGCGGCGCCACTTTTTTGGGCTTTATGATTGCGGCGCTTTCTATAGGTACGGGCTACAGCGAACGCTCCGACTGGGGTTTTTTGGCTCCGTTATTTATTTTGGCCGTACCGTTATTTGATACCGGTTTTGTTATTTTGGCCAGGTTGTTAAAAAAGAAAAACCCCCTCAAGGGCAGCAACGATCATATAGCCCTGCGGCTTGAGCGTTTAAAATGGAAACCGGCCTTGATTTTGACGGTTTTTGCAACGGCGGGCTTATTTTTTAATCTCTTGGCTTTCGCGCTCACGCACTGCGGGATAGAAATAGCGCTGGCCTTATTTGTCTTTTCTGCGGCGGCGCTGGGACTGATCACCCTGTGGCTGCTGCATATCAAAACGGAATAGTATGCACAGCAAAACCCTCATTTTGGGCGCCGGCCTTACCGGATTAAGCACCGCCTATCACCTGGAGCAACGGGGAGATACCGATTACCTGTTGCTGGAACGCGAGCCGGAACCGGGCGGCTTGTGCGCCAGCCAGCACCGCAGCGGATTTACCTTTGATTACGGCGGACACTTATTACATCTGCATACCGCCTACGGAAAGAAACTGGTCAAAAAATTATTAAAAGGGAATCTCTCCCGGCTGGCCCGACAGGCCTGGATTTATACCGGCAACGCCCGGGTGCCTTATCCTTTTCAAGCCAATTTGTTTGCCTTGCCCGCGCAACAGCGCCAAGCGTGCGTGGACGGACTTTTAAAAGCCGCCGCCCGGCCGGCACGCCCCCCTAAAAATTTTGAACAATGGTGTCTGCAGGCGTTCGGGCGGCCGGTGTATGAACTGTTTATGCGGCCGTATAATACGAAACTATGGGGAGTTTCGCCCGATAAACTCACCTGCGATTGGTGCGGCCCGTTTGTACCTATCCCTACGCAACAAGAAATTCTCCAAAGTGCGCAAAAGCCGCCGCGGCGCCAATACGGATATAACTGCTATTTTTATTATCCCCAACAAGGCGGCTGCGGCGCGTTGGTGCAGGCACTGGCTCGGGGATTAAAGGGATTAAAAACCCGTATGCGGATTACCCGGGTGGATCTACAAAACAAAACCGTACGCGCCGGCGGAAAAACCATTTCGTACGACCGGCTGGTTAACACCTTGCCGTTGCCGGCTTTCTTGCGGTTACTCAAAGGCCAGCCGCGGCTGACGGCCCTGGCCGACCAGCTGGCATACACTTCGGTTAATGTTTACAACCTGGCGCTTAAAAAACCGCTTAAACTGTTTAGCTGGATTTATTTTCCGGACCAGGAGGACCCCTTTTACCGGGTAGGATTGCAAAGCGGGTTTTCGCCCGCCAATGCACCGCGGGGGACCAGTTCTATATATATAGAAGTCCCCGCCGCCCTGCCGCGCACCGCCCGCACAGAAAAACGCATTTGGAAGGCCCTTGTCCAAAAAGGTATAATAGAAGAACACGACGAAGTTTTGTTTTCCTTTTGGCAGCCCCTGCCTTATGCTTACGCCGTTTACGACCGACGCCGCTCACGCGCCGTGCGCCAAGCCCTGGCGGCTTTGGCCAAGCGCGGGTGTTTTTGTGCGGGCCGTTACGGGAAATGGGAATACTCGTTTATGGAGTCGTCCCTGTTAGAGGGCTTGGCGCTGGCGGAAAAACTTGTATAATGAGGTGTTATGAAAGTTCTCGTTTTTGGCGGCAGTTTTGATCCCGTCCACAAAGGGCATGTATCGTTATTCCGCCGCGCGATGAAAGCCATCGCGCCGGATGCGGCGCATATTGTGCCGGCGTATCATTCTCCTTTCAAAGCCAAATCGCCCACTCCGTTCCGGCTGCGTATGAAAATGCTCAAGCATGCCTTTGCCGGTTTCCGCGGGAATATTGTGTTTGACGACTATGAACTCAAACAAGGCGGGAAAACCTATACCTATCAACTGGTGCAATACCTTAAAAAGCGGTATAAAAATCCGGAAATTTACCTGCTGGTGGGAACCGATTGCCTGAATGATTTGCATAATTGGAAAAACCCGAAATATATTTTTGAAAATGCCGTCGTGGTAGCGGGCAAACGCCGCGGATACAACGAAAATCCGGCCGCGTTTAACCATATTTTTCTGCCGGGATTTTTCCCAAAACTCTCCTCCAGCCGGGTGCGGGCGCATATTTTGGCGTGCGGAGATGTACCCGATACCATTCCGCCTCAAATTGCTCCCACGATCCGGGAAAATAAACTCTACGGGCTGGAAGTGCACGATTGGCTAAAAGCCCATTTAAAAGCCAACCGGTACCTGCATTCCAAAAATGTGGCGGAAATGGCCGCCGCGCTGAGCGATATTTACGAAGTCAATGTAGAATCGGCCGTTAAAGCCGGTATTCTGCACGATGCGGGGAAAGGTTTTTCCGGGCCGGAACTGATTCGCTTTTGCAAAGAACATAAAATCAAAGTACCGTTTTTTGAAGATATCTGCCGGCTGGAACCCAGCTTGCTGCACAGTTACGCTTCGGCGTGGCTGGCCCAGCATTTATTTGGCGTGCGGGATAAGGATATTTTAAACGCCATAGCCGAACATACCTTGGGCAGTCTGCATATGAGTACGCTTTCCAAAATTTTATTTGTGGCGGATATTTCGTCCAAAGACCGCAAATACAAAGACGCTTTCGTCATACGCAATTTGGCGTTGCAGGATTTGGATTCGGCCCTTTTATACGCGGCCAACCGCAAGCTCCTGTTTACGATTGACTCCCAGAAATGGCTTTGCCCCGCAGGAATTGCCTTATGGAACCATCTTATAAAACAAGAAAAATAATAGAACGGTGGCTGCTGTGGCTGTTGTTGTTGGCCCTGTTGGGCGCGGGGGCGGCGCAGTTTTCGTCGCCGCTGGCTCAGTCCCTGGTTCGGCGGGATCAGTCCCCCGTTGAAGTAATGGTGCTGACGGATCCGGCCATGCAGTTTTCCTACAATCCGGCCTCCCAGAAAGCGGTGGTATCCGTCCGTGCGGACAAAAATTTTTCCAAAACCCGTCCGCCCAAACTGCCGCACCCCCAAGACCGTTTTTTTATTCCCCAAACCACCGAACGGGACGCATTTTGGAACCACTTTAAACACATTTTATCTTCCTGGCGCTACAATCCGCTGCTGGTATGGCAAATGGGCTGGCAATACATTACGGCCCGGCACGACCGGCGCACCAACTTGACGCCGGCAGAATTTGTATTGCTGGCGATGGAACTTTCTAAATTGGAACCGGCGGATTTTGCGATGCGGCTGCCGGCTTCCTCCAACGCCCGGAAACCGCGCAAACCGGCCGCCGCGGCCGAACCGATAGCAGATATGGCGCCGCTTGCGGTAAAAGACCGGCCTATCATTGTGGAAATTTTCAATGCGTCGGGCAAACGCGGGCTGGCGCTGGCACTGACGCAATACCTGCGCGAACAAAACGAAAAAGAACTGCTGCGTGTGGATGTATTGCAATACGATAATTATCCCTCATATCAGGACGAATCGTTTATCGTAGATTACAGCGGCCGGCTGGTACAGGTCAAACAATTAAGCCGCGCCATTGGCATTAACAGCGAAATTAAATCGGAAACTTCCCCCAACGCCATTTGCGATACCCGCATCGTGCTGGGGAAAGACTTTGAAATGCCGCTTTAAAATGCTAGACTAATTTTATTGTGGTTATAACCGTTTTTACAGAGGTGGTTTATGAATATGAAAGAACTCGTTTGCCTGGCCGCGCGGCTGGCAGACAGCAAAAAAGCAGAAAACATTAAAGTAATTGACCTGGGGGGGATCTCCTCGCTGTGTGATTACATTTTAATTGCCACGGCCACCTCCAAACCGCACCTGGACGCGGTAGAAGAAGAAATCAGCAAAAAACTCAAGGAACAGGGCTTCTATAAACTCAACCGCGACGGGAGCGAAAGCAACCTCTGGCGCGTGAGCGACTACGGCGGCTTCTTAGCGCATATCATGACCCAGGAAGCACGCGATTTTTACGCCCTGGATAAAATTTTCAGCTTCGGCAAAGAAATAGATTTCAAAAAACCCGTCAAAAAGGCGGTCCAGAAAAAACCGACGGCAGCCAAAAAGCCGTCCGCCAAAAAAGCCGCAGCCCCCAAAACGGCTGCCAAAAAACCGGCGGCTAAAAAAACCGCCGCTTCCAAAACGACGGCTTCCAAAACGGCTGTTAAAAAAACTGTTAAGAAAGCCGCTAAAAAGACCGCCGTTAAAGAAACCGCTGCTAAGAAACCGTCCACAGCGAAAAAGACCGCTAAAAAGAAATAATCCAAATGCTAGAAAAACTTAAACAAGATATTGCCTTAAAATTATCCAACGCGGACTACTTCAAAGGCGTTGAACTGCCGGAAGTGGAATTTTCCGTTGCTCCCGCCCATACCGGGGCGGATATTTCGCTGGTGTGGGCCATGGCCGCCGCCAAAAAAATGCGCAAAAACCCGCTGGAAATCGCCAAAGAGGCGTGCGTGGTGCTGCGGGAAATTACCGCCATCGCCGACGCTTCGGCCCTGCCGCCCGGGTTCATCAACTTAAAACTGGAAGACAACTTTATCATCAACACCGCTTCGGACCGCCGCATTAAAGACCGCGGGGCCGAAACTTCCAAACATAACATTTTAATTGAATTTGTATCGGCCAACCCCACCGGCCCCCTGCATGTGGCCAGCGGGCGCGGCGCCAGCTTGGGCGACAGTTTAGTTAAAATTCACCGCGCGCTGGGCTACTCCTGCGACAGTGAATACTATGTCAACGATGCGGGCAACCAAGCCGAATTATTGGCGGTGTCCGTCAAAGCCCGCAAAGAAGGCAAAGAACCGCCGGAAAACGGCTATCACGGTTCGTACTTAATTGATTTGGCCAAACGAATGCCGGCCGATTTAAAAGAAGAAGAATACGGCCGCTGGGCGATGGAAGAATTAATTAAAACCCAGCAGCAGGATATGAAAGATTTTCATGTGGATTTTACCCGCTGGTTCCGGGAATCGGATCTGCATAAAGAGCAAGCCCCCCAAAAAGCGTTGGAAACGCTTACCCAGCAGGGTTATACCTACGAAAAAGAAGGAGCCGTTTGGTTCGGCTCCACCAAAGACGCCGAAGCGCAGGACGATAAGGACCGCGTACTCGTGCGCAAAGACGGCCGCCCCACCTACTTCCTGGCCGATATCGCTTATCATAAAAATAAATACGACCGCGGCTACGATACCCTCATTGATATCCTGGGGGCCGACCACCACGGCTATGTGCCCCGCATGAAAGCGGCGGTGCACGCGTTGGGAAAAGAGGAAAATTCATTTGTGCCGATTATTCACCAGCTGGTTCATTTAACCGAGCATGGAGAACAGGTTAAAATGTCCAAACGGGCGGGCCGTTTTATTACCCTAAGGGAACTGATGGACGAAGTGGGCACCGATGTCTGCCGCTTCTTCTTTGCCAGCCGCACGCCCAACGCGCATATGCTGTTTGATATGGACCTGGCCAAAAAACGCACGAACGAAAACCCGGTGTTCTATGTGCAATATGTACATGCGCGGATTCACTCCATTTTCAAAGCAGCTGCCGAAAAAGGATTTAACGAATACAACGGCGTCCTCACGCCGCTGTTGCCGCAGGAGCGGGCGCTTTTGTTAAAACTAGTTTGGTTTAAACAGGTGCTGCGCAACTGTGTGGCCGATTTAAGCCCCCACCACTTGACGACTTATTTAATTGAGCTGGCGGGGCTTTTCCATGCGTTTTATGACACTTGCCGCGTGCTGGACGAGAATAACCCGGAACTGACAAAATCTCGGTTGTTCATCTGCCAGCGGGTGGCGGAACGCATTAAGAAAGGGCTGGAATTTATCGGCGTGAGCGCGCCGGAAGTGATGTAGCCCAAAGCCGGATTTTACAACTGACTGTATAAAAATCTCTTTCCCCCCTTTTGGGCGGACGGAGATTTTTATTCTAGGGTGTTTTATATAAAGGGGAGCTTGTATGAAAAAAATCACTCATTTAGTTTTGGCGTTTTTATTTTTTCCGCTGGGGTTAAGTGCACAGAGTATGCCCAAGGCCGAAACCGCCTACGCCCAAGGGGACTTTGCCCAAGCGCTTAGCCAGTACGAGGAAATCCTAAAAACCGCCACCGGCGAAGACCGCCTGCAGGCGCAGCTGCGCAAAGCGGGCTGCGAATACGGCTTGGGCGAATATATGACGGCCGCTCAAACGATGCTGGGCTACGACCTGCCGGAAAATGATTTATGGAAAGCCCGCTTTTTGCTGTACCGTGTGCAAACCGCGGAACAAGTGGCGTCTCTTTATCCTTCGCTGATGAACAGCCGCGAAATCTCCGCCGAAAACACCTCCCCCGAACAATGGACCCGTGCCCAATGGAATCAGCAAATAGACAAAGATTATCAAACCCTCTGGGCTCTGCGGGCCGCCTTGATTGAGGACCCGGTAGAAAAAGAAGGGCTGATTTTGAACCTCAAAAACACCGACACCCGGCGCATTCCCACGCTGTTTGATGTGGTAGTACAAAATTGGGTCAGCCGGTTGCAGGCGGAAAATCTCCCGGTTCCGCTGGCGCGCGAAACCAACTACACTTTTTTAGACGGCACCGCCCAACCCGCCGGCTCCAAAGCCGAAACCGCCCAACAACTGGCTTACCTGCTGGAAACGGCTTATTTGTTAGACGGCAAAAATCGCAAAGACGCCAAAACCTTCTGGCGTACGGAATCCATTTTGCTCCCGTTTGACAATCCTTCCCTGTTTACTTTAAAAGACGAAGCCAAAGCCCTGCAAAAAGCCGTAGAACAATTACAGCTTATCAGCGGATACACCCCGCAGAAAATGGGTTTTTGGAGCAAACTGAAAAATTATGTATCCCCCAGCGGCACGGAATACGGCCGCTCTTATGCGGCGTACCGGGCGGCCCAGCTGCTGCAAGTGCACGACGATCCCGAAACCGCTTTAAAAATCTGCCAGTATGCGGTGCAATCGCTGGGGGATTCCTACTATGTATCGCTTTGCAAACAGCTGGCCCAGCAAATTACGGAAAAAGAACTTTCTTTCCGCACGCTGCCCGCCGGATATACGCACCAGCCGCAGCTGCCCTTTTCGGCCCGAAATGCCGAGCAGATTTTCGTCCGTGTTTATAAAACCTCCCCGGAAGAACTGCAGCGGCTGCACCAGCAAATTTATTTAAGCGATACCATTAATTCGTGGGATTTTCTCGCCCAGTTAAATTCCAAAAACATTCCCGTATTTCTGGACCGCACCCCCTTTCAAACGCTGTCCCAAACCATTACTTACGAAAAACCGTATCGTTCCCAGGATATTTCCCTGCAGCTGCCGGAGTTGGAAAACGGCTTCTATGTCGTACTGGCCAGCTGGGACGAAGCGTTTAATTACAACCAGTCGCCCGTGTTGGCCACCGTGCTGAACATTACGGACCTGGCCCTTTTCGTAACCGCCGCCATAGAGGATAACCCGGACAAATACACCGCTTCCCTAAACGGCAAAACGAAAACTTACCGGCCGGATTTATTCCGTTTCTATACGGTCAACTTAAAAACGGGCCAGCCGGAAGGGAATGTGGATTTGGACCTGATTACCGCCTGGAACGGTACACGCCAGCGCGGGTTTACCACCCAGGGCGGTTCTTCCACCCTGGCGCGCGATATCATAGTATCCCCCAACGATTCCAAACGCAGTTCGCACTTTGTGAATGTATTGGCCCAAAAAGAAGGCAGCCGCGCCTATACGGCCAATGCGGTTTACTTCCATTTTTATAACAAAGATTTAATTCGGCTCTTTGCCCAGACGGACCGCCCGATTTACCGCCCGGGCCAGCAAGTTCAGTTGGCAGTAAACGCGTTTGAAGTGCTGCCGCGCGGACTGAAAGTGCTGGGCAATCGCCGGGTGGAAATAGAAGTAACTAACAGCTCCGGCGAAAAAGTATTCTCCGCCGCCCCCCAGCTAAACGAAATGGGCACCGCCAGCGCCCAGTTTACCCTGCCGCAGGAAGCGATGCTGGGCTATTTCCAAATTCGGGCTTCGGTTTATGCAGGCGGCCGTTATTACCGCACTTACGAGAGTTTCCGAGTAGAAGATTACAAACGGCCGGATTATGAATTATCGTTATCCGAGCCGGCCAAACCGCTGGAATACGGCAAAGCGGCCGCTGTAAACGGGCACGCCCAGTATTACATAGGCACGCCGCTGCAAAATGCGGTGGTAAAATATACGGTTTCCCGGCAGGATTATGTGCCTCCTTTTTACTGGTGGTGGACGCGTATCCTGCGCCCGGAAAAAACGCAAATTGCCGAAGGAGAAACCCGAACCGACGAAAAGGGCAATTTCAAAATTACCTTTACCCCCACGGCGCTGGAATCCGGTGAAACTTTTGCCAAATACATCATCAAAGCCGAAGTGTATGACGAAAGCGGCCGAGCCATTGATGCGTCGCGCACTTATCAATTAAGCGCGAACCCCAAATTATTTAAGGTGGAATTTTCGCAGGGTTTCTACGACGCCCAAGTAAAAACCGACTCGCTGGCCCAAATTGATTTAACCAATGCCGACGGCAACTCCGTTTCCGGCAAAGCCACGGTGCAAATCGTCCGGCTGGAAAACAAACAGCCCGTATTGGCCGACCCGCAGTTATATACTTACCGCACTCCGTCGCTGGAACAATGGTACGAAAATACGCCGGAAGCCGAAACGGTGCTCACCCAAACTTTAACCTTTAAAGAACCGGGCGCCCAAACGCTGGCCCTGCCGGCTTTGCCGGAAGGGGTTTACCGGCTGAAACTCAAGGCGGATAAAGCTGACCCGCAGCAAATGATTTTTATCGTGGCGGAAGAAGAATCTGCCCTGGCCCTGCCGGATATTACCCTGGTACAGCGCGCCCAATACTATCCGGGAGAAGACGCCCGCATTTTGCTGGGGGCTGGGAATCTGCAGGGCTCCAAACGGGTGGAAGTATATTGGGGCGAAACTTTCCTGGCGCATAAAGAGCTGCTTCCGGGCGGCGTATCGGTATATAGTTTCCCGGTGGAGCAGGAACAGCGCGGCGGGTTGGCCGTATCCTGGTTTGGCGCCAGCGATTATACCTTCCATCAAGGTTCCGCCCAGGTGTCTGTTCCGTTTGACAATAAAAAATTGGGCGTTACCTTGGATATTCCCGAGTCCGTCCGCCCCGGGGAAACGGTTTCGTGGAAACTTTCCGCCAAAGATGTTACGGGCAGTCCCGTGCAAGCGCAGGCCAGTGTAACGGTGTACGACAAATCGCTGGACTATTATGCCAAAAAAGAAAATCCTTTCTCTTTGGATACACTGTTTACCCAAACCGCCCGCACGGCGGCTAAATCCGACAGCGGGCTGCGGGGCTTTGCCACCGTGTATTATAAAACCCCCGTACAGCCGTATATCGCTGCGCCGGCGCTGCCGCAGCTGAATTTAAATATGCCGGTGCGTTTTTACAAAGCCATGGCCGGCGGATCGGTGATGGCGGCCCCCCGCCTGCAGGCCGCGGTTACCAATGCGGCGGTTTCCAAATCCATGGCGGTTATGGATACGGCCGCCGAGATAGAAGAATCCGCCCGTATGGACATGGAAACTGCCGCGGCCGACGGGTCTGACGAACCGGCTGAATCGGTGCGGACAGATTTTTCCGAAACGGCTTATTTTAATCCGGCCCTGCCGCTGGTAAACGGGCAGGCGTCCATACGCTTTACCATGCCGCAAAGCTTAACGGCGTGGAATATCCTGGGGTTTGTAATTACCCAAAATGCCGACTTTGGGTGCTTTGCCGCCCAAACGATTACCCGCAAGGACTTTATGGTCCGGCTGCAAATGCCGCGCTTTTACCGGGAAGGCGATAAAGGCATCCTGCAGGCGGCAGTAACCAATTTGACGAATAAAAAATTAACGGCAGAAGTAGAAATTTCCATTCGCCAAAATAACGCCGCCGCCAATGACGCGTTTGGGCTCTCCAAACCCAAAAAGAATATTTCCGTAGGGGCCAACGCCACGGAATTTGTAACCTGGGAAATTACGGCTCCGGCCGATCCGGCTCTCTACCAAATTACGGCAACGGCGCGAAGCGGCAAAAACAGCGACGGCGAACAACAAACGCTTCCCGTCTATCCGGGCAAAGAACGCCTGCTGGCCACGGTTCACACGGCCCTTAAAAACGGCGTTAACAACTTGGAACTGACCGAACTGAAAGAAGTGTCCGACGCGGAAATTCAAACAGCCGCGCTGACCCTCAACCCCAGCTTGGCGCTTACGGTGCTTAATTCCATGCCCAATGTTCTCTCGGCCCGGTATGATGATTTGGTATCTACGCTCAACCGCTATGTACCGCTGGCGGTAGTCAACAAATTCTACACGCAATATCCCCAGCTCAAAGAGGCCGTTGCCAAATTGCCCAAACGCACGGGCGAAAGCAGCTCCTGGAACGAATCGGACCCTCTACGGCTGACCCTGCTGCAGCAAACCCCGTGGCTTAACCAAGCCCGCGGCAACAGCACCCGCACGGCGGACATCATTGATTTGTTCAACCCGCAGGTAGTGGCTAAAGTTAAAACCAAAGAATTAGCTAAAATTGCCAAATTCCAAAATGCAAACGGCAGTTTTTCCTGGTTCCCCGGCGGGCAGGACGACGATTACTTAACCCTGTATGCCCTCAACAGCTTTGCCCAGGCGCTGGCGTACGGGGCGGATATTCCACAAACGGCCGCTCAAAAAGCGTTTAGTTACATTGTTCCCCGCATAGAAAAACGCCTGCAGAACGATAAAACCGGTTCCGAATCCGCCGTGGCCTATGCGTTATACGCGGCTTACACCCTTTCGGCGTTTCCGCAGAATTGGGCGCAAATGTCGCAAGCCAAACCGTACATCAAACGCTGGGCGGATTATGCGGATCAGCAATCCCGTTTTATGACGGCTCTGGGGCAAATCTATGCGGCGGCGGTCTATCACCGCTTAGGCGATGATGTAAAAGCCAACCGATATTTAGATTTAGTCCTTTCGCGCATAAAACAAAACGAACTGACGGGTGCTTATTTCGCGCCCGAACCGCAAAGCTGGGTATGGTACCGCGATACGATTTCCACGCAAACAGTTACCCTGCGGACCCTGCTGGAACTGCGCCCGCAGTCCGACAAAATAGACCTGCTGACCCAATGGCTGCTTTTCAACCGGCAGGTCAACAGCTGGTCGGATCCGAAAGCGGCGGCACAGGGCGTATTTACCCTGCTGGATGTGATGAAGCACAAAGGAGCCCTTTCACTGCCGGTCAGCTACACCGTTCGCTGGGCGGGAGAGGAAAAGAACTTCTCGTTTGAACCGTTTGACTGGACGGAAGACTTGCAGCTGGTCCGCCAGGGCCGCCAAATTACGCCGCAGGCGCTGCAGGCCCAAATAGAAAAGAAGGGCATTCTGACGGATTTTGCCTCGCTGTCGGTCATTTACAAATCGGCCGAAGCGAAAGAATCCCCCAAAGGCGTACTGAATGTAACGCGCAAATATTTCACGCGCTTTACCCAGGACGGGATACAAAAAATCCGCCCGGTGCAGGATTTGGGAGAAATACAAGTAGGCGATGAGGTAGAAGTACACCTGACCCTTACTTCAGACAGCAGTTTTGAATATGTCCTGCTGTCCGACCCGAAACCCGCCGGATTTGAAAGCGACGGGCTGTTAAGCGGCTGGACGCACGACCCGCTTTGGCTCTATCGCGAAAACCGCGACGCGCAGACCAACTTCTTTATCAACTGGCTGCCGGCGGGCACGGTAACGCTGCGCTATGTACTGCGCCCCACGCTGGAAGGCCGCTTCCATGCACTGCCGGCGCAGGCACAGTCTTTATATGCGCCGGAGTTTGGTGCCCATACCGCGGCCGAAGTATTAAATGTAAGCGACAATTAATTAAAACGCCCCTGGTTTTGCCAGGGGCGTTTTAAAATAGAAACAAATATCCCCCGGTGCAGCCGGGGTTTTTGCCAAGAGGAATTTGATGCTGCCGGAGGGTGTTTTAAAATTCCGGCTTCAGCCAGGCCTTGATTGCAAAGCGCAGGGCTTTAGTCGGGTGGGCAAAAAAATCCGGCATCAGCTGGAAGAAAACTTTATGCTGCAAGCCGAACTTTTGACAGAAATTTAAGTAGCGCGGGCTGTCTTTACGCACGGAAACGGGCTCTCCGCCCTGTTCAATCCACCGGGCATACCAGTTATACCAATCGCGGAAATAGTAATAGCACCAAAACTTGCGCGGGCCGGTGCTATGCACTACAAAAGCCCGTTTCAACTCCCGGTGCGAAGCCGAAGCCGGCCGGTTATAATCCCGCGGCAAAACCGTTACCTGCCAGCCAAAATGCTCCACCGCCACATTGATAACTGCTTGATCCGGCAGAAACACTTCATCGGCCCATTGGGCCATTTTTTCATACAGCCAATCGGTAACAGCGGCATATCCGCCTGAGGGCCGGGGCAGAGCCCGGGTCAGCGCAAAAACCCCGGCATTATAGCCGGGCGCCTGGGGATTGACGCATGCGGGCACCGAAAAGAAATTGCGCGAAACGGTAGTCATAACCGGGTCCAGCGTAAAAGCGATACCATGTTCTATTTGCCCGAACAAATCGGCCAATTCGTTGCGCACCAGCACATCGGAATCCAGAAACAGTACCCGCTCATACTGGTCTAACAAGCGAAAGCATTCAAACCGGGCATACGAAGCCGGGGTGAAACAAGCAATACTTTCACGGGCAGGCACCGGGTAAGGCATATCAAAATCCAATACCCGCACTTGGGGCGAAAGAGCGGAAAAAATCCGCCGCAGTTTTTCATTCCCGTTCCAAATAAATACAAAAATATCGCTTTCTTGCGCCAGACGCGGCGAGCGGGCTAAAAAAGAAGAAACCGACACATAAGTACAAAAAGTAAAAGCCCGGCTGCAGGTAAACACTACCGCCGTCCGGCGAGGTGTATCCAACTGCGTTTGCTGATTTATGCGGCGACGGGTTTCCTGACACTGCAAAACATTATATTCCCACTTCACGGACATACATTCTCCACAATCTCTATACAGGCATGATACCAACTCTTTAGAAAGATACTAAAAAATATCCTTTACCGTCAATCATGCGGCAGTACAAGCCACTTGTGTTTTAACGGACTACAACAAAAAAACACCTTTCCTTTTTAAAAAAATCTGCGGAGAATATACTATAATGGAAATAATGTTTCAAGGAGCTTCTATGCCCAACACAACCGTTTTTTCTCCCATAACGGGTGCCGTTGTACCGCTGGAACAAGTGCCCGATCCCGTCTTTAGCGAGCATATGCTGGGCGACGGGCTGGCCATAGATCCGGCAGGAGATGTGGTTTATGCACCTTTTGACGGGAAAATTATCAATTTTAATAAAGAATCGCACGCCCTGGTCGTAGGACGGGACGGCTTAGAAATGCTGATTCATGTGGGACTGGAAACCGTAGCGTTAAAAGGGGAGGGATTTACGCCGCTGGCCCGCACGGGCGATGTCATCGTAAAAGGACAGCCGTTGCTGAAATTTAATCCGGTGGTTCTTTCTCAAAAGGCGGCCTGTCCGTTTGTGATTTTAGTCGTTACCACCCCCACCGACGCACTGCTGGTGCATAAAGCGGAAGGAATTACTAAAACCGGGGAAGCTTTGTTTGAACTAGTGCCCATACACGCCAAGCCAAGCGCCCCCCAGCAAAACGCTTATACCCAATCTCTTTCCGTTACGGTCGTAAATTCCAACGGGCTTCATGCGCGGCCGGCCGGCGTACTGGCCAAAATGGCGCTTGAATATCCATTTGCGGTAGAAATCATAAAAGCCAACAGCCACGCTAACGCCAAAAGCGTAATAGCGGTAATGGGCTTGGCACTTGCTTATAAAGACCAAATTACCCTTCGGGCCGGCGGCCCAGCGGATCAAGCCGCGCGCTTCTTATCCCGGCTGGAAACGGGTTTTAAAAACGGGTTCGGAGAAATATCGGCCGATCCGGGCGTTCCGGCAGCGGCAATGCCTAAATCCCCTGCCGCCATGACCGCTTGTTCCGGGCTGGCGCACGGGCCGTCCTTCTTATACCAACCGTCCGAAATCCTTTTTGAAGAGCACGGCGCCGCCGTCCCCACGGAACAAAAACGGCTGGACGACGCCGTCCAAGCAATTATTTTAGAAACAGAAAGCAAAATAGCCGCTTCCCCCCAAGAAGCCACCCGAACGATTTTAAACGCCCATTTAAGCATACTGCGCGATCCGCAGTTGCTCCAAACCGCGCGCCAGGCCGTTGATCAAGGGTACTCGGCCGCCAGCGGGATTCACCAGGCCATTCAAGCCAGTATGGCCGTCTTACAGCAAACGGGCAGCGTATTTTTTATGGAACGAACAGCCGATTTAAAAGATTTGCGCCGCCGGTTATTACTCCATTTAGGCGGGAGGGAAGTTCCCCTGCCGCCCTTGCCGCGGGATTGCATACTGATTGCCCAGGATTTGCTTCCTTCGGAAGTAACCGCCCTGGAAGGCCGGGCCGCCGGGGTATTGTTGGCGGAAGGTTCGCCTACGGCTCACGCCAGTATTTTATTGCGCAATATGGGTATTCCGTCCGTGGTAGGGGCTGGACGGCAAGTATTGGATATCCCAAACGCAACTCCCCTGTGGCTGGACGCGGACCAAGCGGCTTATATCCTGCATCCAACGGCTCCGCAGCAAGCGGCTTTAACCGAACGGTTGGAGCAACTGCGGCAAAAAAAACACAGCCAACAGCAAACCGCCCGGGAACCAGCCGCGACTACAGACGGTGTGCACATTGCTGTAACCGGCAATACCGCCAACGCCAAAGAATCCGCCGCCGCCATACAAAACGGGGCAGACGGGCTGGGCTTGGTACGCACGGAATTTTTGTTTGACGGCCGCCAGCAACCGCCTTCGCAAGCCGAACAGCAGGCCGCTTACCAACCCATACTGGACGCTGCCGGCGGCAAACCGGTTACCTTGCGCACCTTGGACGCCGGGGGCGACAAACCGCTTTCTTTCATTACGATTCCGGCGGAAGAAAATCCCATCGTCGGCATACGCGGAATCCGCGCGTTTGAACAAAACGAAACATTTTTCCGAACCCAGCTGCGCGCCCTGTTGAGCACCCGCCACACCGGAAACCTGCGCATTATGTTGCCCATGGTAACTTTTGCCGAAGAAGTGGATTTCTTTAAACAACTTATCACGCAGGAACAACGCGGCCTGGGAAGCACAGATTCCGTACAAATTGGAATTATGGTGGAAGTGCCTTCCGCCTCTCTAATCAGCGCCCAGCTGGCTGCACGCGTTGATTTCTTATCCATCGGCACCAACGATTTAACCCAATATACCTTGGCCATAGACCGGGGACATAAAACATTAAGCGCCCGGGCGGATTCACTGCACCCGGCGGTGCTTAAACTCATTTCCCTTACCTGCCAAGGAGCCAAAACGCACGCAAAACCCGTAGCCGTATGCGGGGCGATGGCAGGGGATTTGGCGGCGATACCGTTTTTAATCGGATTGGGAGTAACCGAACTGGCCGTCGGCGCGGCGGCGATTGCGCCCATTAAAGCGCTGATTCGCCAACTGAACCATCAACAATGCGTTCAAACCGCGCAGGAAGCGCTGCAGTTATCCAGCGCCGCCGAAGTACGCGCATTGGCTAAAAAAGTATTTGGCATTTAGTTCAGCCAACGGTTTATTCTCGCCGGGAGAATTATATGCGTTTGGTAGTTACCAAAATGAATTTGGGCTTGTGGGCAGCGGCCTATGTAAAAGAGAAAATCCATGCGTTTGCCCCTCGCCCCAACCACCTGTTTACGCTGGGGCTCCCCACGGGAGGGACGGTGGTGGATTTTTACGCCAATCTGCGTCTATTTTATAAAGAAGGGCTCCTGGATTTTAAATCGGTTGTTACCTTTAATATGGACGAATATGTCGGTATTCCCCAAGACCACCCGCAAAGTTACCACAGCTATATGAACCGGCACCTCTTTTGTGAGGTGGATATCCCGCCGGAAAACCGCCATATATTAAACGGGCAGGCCGAAAATCTGGCCTTTGAATGCGCCCGCTACGAACAAGCCATTTCCCAGGCAGGCGGTATAGATTTGTTTCTGGGCGGCGTGGGCCGAAATGGCCATATTGCATTCAATGAACCCGGATCGGCGCTGAACAGCCGCACCCGGCCCGTCCGATTAACCAGCACTACGATAGAGGCCAACGCCCGGTTTTTTTTAAATGACGCAAGCCGCGTCCCGACGCAGGCGCTGACCGTGGGCATTGGAACTATTCTGGACGCGAAAGAACTTTTATTTTTAGCCGCCGGTACCGCCAAAGCCAATGCCGTGGCCCGGCTCTGCCAGCCGGGCATTACCGCCGATTGCCCGCTGACGGCCTTAAAATTGCATGCGCACGCTACTTTGCTTGCGGATTTGGCCGCCTGCTCGCAACTGACGGGGCCCCTAAAATCAACCCTGGAAAATTTGATCAAAAAGAATCCGTATGACCAGCATTGGGTGCTGGACTGGGAGGAAAAATGAACGCTAATTTTTTAATTACCAATGTCTGCGCTGTTACCCCCCATGACACATTTCAAAACGCCTCTTTGTGGATACAGGACGGAAAAATCTGCCGGCTGTTTTCGGAAGGAGAACTGCCTGCCGAACTAAAAAAACTGCCGCGGGTGGACGGCAAAAACGGGATTCTCGTGCCCGGATTTATTGATTTGCACATTCACGGCTACGCTGGGTTCGGGCCGGAAAGCGCAGACCCGCTTTCCCTGTTGAATATGTCGCGGGAACTCGCCCGCATGGGCGTAACGGCTTTTTGTCCCACGCTCTACTGTGCACAGCCGCAGGAAATGGAAATGCGGCTTAAAAAATTACGCCCCGCCTTGGGGAATGAAACCGGCGCCCACATTATTGGGTTTCATCTGGAAGGCCCTTTTATTTCCCCCAAAAAGCCGGGTGTAATGAAACCGCAAGATATCGCGGCCCCCAATCTGGACGCCTTTAAACGAATTTACGAAGCGGCGGACGGTAAGATTACCGCCGTAACGCTGGCGCCGGAACTGCCGGGTATAGAACCCGTAATCAACTTCGCCCGCGAAAACGGCATTTTATTGCAAGCCGGGCACACAGATTCTACTTACGACGAGTTTTTACTGGGCGCGGCCCGCGGCGTAACTCACACAACCCATTTATTTAACGCCATGCGTCCCTTTACCCACCGCGAACCGGGCGCCGCCGGCGCCGCGCTGATGCACCCAGGGATTTCCTGCGAAATCATCGCAGACGGCGTGCATATCCACCCCGATGTTATTTCCTTTTTGCGAACGGTCAAACCCATAGAAAACATCACAGCCGTTACGGACGCTCTCCTGCCCACCGGACAAAAAGAAGGGCCTTTTAACGCCAATGGGGAAGAAGTCGTTTTGTCGGGCGGCGTTTGGAAACGAAAAGCGGACGGCGTGATAGCCGGATCGGCGCTGACTATGGCCCGGGCATTTAAAAATCTGGTCAATTATGGGTTTACGCTGCCGCAGGCAGTCCAGTGCACCAGCACGAACCCGGCCCGTTTAGCCGGACTTTCTAATCCGAGCACTTTGGAAGAAGGCACCCCGGCAGATATTGTATTGCTTAATGCAGAATTTGAACCGATACAGGTTTTTATGAGCGGCAACCCGGGGAAACACTAATAGCTGCCAATTAGGTAATAATCCCCGCCCATAGCTGGATCTGGCGCACCAACTAACCGGCACAACTCGCGGGCTTTTTCGGAAGAAGCAACTGTTACTTGACACCAGCGTTTGCCACGCCAATTCTTATTCCCAACCTGGTTTAGATGAAACTCTAAAGCAGGATAATTCGCTAGTAAAGGGCGCGCATAACAAGTACGCACCGAACTAAAAGTAGGATCATAACTGCAATAATAGTGAAAATATTTTCCCTCTAGTTCTACTTGAATATCCAACGAATTCAAATCTCCTGTATATTGACCATTTGCCATATAATAAATTTCCTGTGCATCTGTAATGGCCTTTAGTAAAGTTATCCCTTCAACCAAGCGGGCTTTTCCCACCGCTTTCTCATACTGTGGAACGGCTACCGCCGCCAAGATACCGATGATTAAAACGACCACTAACAGCTCTATTAGCGTAAATCCGGCGTTTTTTTGGCCGGAAAATGTTTTTTGATAAGTTTTGCTCATACGCAAAATTTATCAAAAAAAAAAACGAGTCAAGGGGCGAGCCGCCCTCCCGACTCTATGCCCACTCATACGATTAGTTTGGGCCACACTGTTGCCGCACAACCGCGCTTACCCGGTTTATGTACTTTTTTGGCCACAAAAAAGTACCAAAAAATGGGGGCCCAGCAACCCATAA
>CALUZQ010000017.1 GCA_944325225.1 uncultured Elusimicrobiales bacterium | reverse complement strand
GGGATAGTTCTGCAAAAAAGCGCCGCCCCTCCCTACTCTATGCCCGTTAATACGATTAGTTTAAGCCACACTATTTATACAATGTCGCGCTCTACCGCCCCTTGCCGGGAGCAGGCAGTTTGGCCGGTGGATTCTGCCTTGAACAGGGTTTTGCTAATTACAGTGCTTACACAAGAAGGGAACAACAAGTTGGGGATAGTTCTGCAAAAAAGCGCCGCCCCTCCCTACTCTATGCCCGTTAATACGATTAGTTTTGGCCACACTATTTATACAATGTCGCACTCTGCCGCCTCTTGCCGGGAGCAGCCCGTTTGGGCCTTCCAGGCCGGGGAGTTCCGGCTCGGACAGGGTTTCGTTAATTACGGTGCTTACACAAGAAGGGAACAACAAGTTGGGGATAGTTCTGCAAATGGCTAGTTAGTCCTAAGAAGGAGCTCTGCACGCTACGAGGTTCCTTAACGAAAACGGAGCCGATAACAAAAAACAAAAGGCAAAGAGCCGAAACTCTTTGCCTTTTCAAAAATACGCACGGAATTGACTTAAATGCCCTTTTTGCGAAATATCTCCGTTACGCGGTCAAAAATGCCATTACAATAGGCAATTGTCAGCCCGTAATTGGAAAGGGGAACGCCTTTCCCTTTCAGAATTTCCAACCGCCGCATAATTTGCGTACGCGTTACCATGCATCCCCCGCACTGAATGGCCAATTTGTACTTTTCAGCATCAGAGGGGATCGTGTCCAAATTGGCTACCACATCAAACTCCAATTTCTTGCCCGTATATTTTTGAAGCAATTTCGGGATTTTGACTCTACCAATATCATCGCATTTATTCACACTGTGGGAGCATGATTCCAGCATAAGCACCCGGTCGCCGTCTTGAAGCCGGTCAATCGCGCGCGTGCCGCGCAGGAAGGCGTCAAAATCGCCTTTCAAGCGGGAAAATAAAATGCTAAAGCTGGTCAGCGCGATTGTCGGCGGCACCACCGAAGCCACATACCTAAATGCCTGAGAATCCGTTACCACCAGCTTAGGCGTATGGTTTTGCAGGTACTCGCGCAATTCCGTATCTTTTAAACAGACGGCCGTCGCCCCGATATCCAATAAATTGCGTATGGTCTGTACTTGGGGCAAAATCAAGCGGCCTTCCGGGGCGGAAGCGTCTATCGGAATGACCAGCACCACTTCATCGCCCCCTTTTACAAAATCGTCCAAAATGACATTTTGCGAATAAGAACTCTTCGGCAGATGTTTTTTAATCATCTCCAGCAGCCGCGGCAGCAAATTCGGCTCTTTGCAGGAGAAATCCACCACATCTGCTCCTTTTATTTCTACATTCAATTTTTGCAAATCACTTTTGTTATGCACAAAGAAGAAAGGGACTTTCCTCGCCACACAAGTTTCCATCAGTGTTTGGTCATACGCATCAAACTGATCCGTAAACACCAAAATAGCCAAATCCACCTGGTCCAATGCTTCGTTAGTGCGTTCTATGCGCTGGGCCCCCAGGGCGGAGGTATCATCAATGCCGGGCGTATCCAGCACCGTTACAGGGCCTACTCCTAAAATTTCAATAATTTTTTTTACCGGATCCGTAGTCGTTCCCGGCAGATCCGCTACCACGGACACTGACTGCCCGGTCAGCGCGTTAATCAACGAGCTTTTCCCTACATTCATTTTTCCAAAAATGCCAATATGCGGCCGATTTACTTTTACCATAATTCAAATTATATATAAAACAAACCGGCTTGGCTCTTTTTACCCAATCTGTACAGCATGAAAATTCTTCTATCAAACAGACAACTTTCAACTATCCTTCATTAGCTGCAACCAGGTACGAAATAGCAGATGATCGCCACACTTTTCCACCCCTGCCCGCCGCGCGGAACCTTTTTATGCTCCCCAATAAGGTATAATAAAGGTAAGTCCGTATATTAAAAAGAGGATTTCTTACTATGAATAAATTTGACAGCTACCTACAAGAACGCGCCAAATTAGTGGAAAAGAACCTATCTAAATATATTGCTAAAATCAACAATTCGCCTAAAATTTTAACCGATTCCATGGACTATTCGCTCCAGGCCGGCGGCAAACGCGTACGGCCGGTTTTGCTGATGGCTACGGCAGAGGCCTTCGGCAAAAAAGCAGCCGATGTGATGCCCGCGGCCTGCGCCGTAGAAATGCTGCATACCTATTCGTTAATCCACGACGATCTGCCCTCTATGGATAACGACTCCCTGCGCCGCGGGAAACCCACCAACCACAAAGTTTTTGGGGAAGATTTATCCCTGCTGGCCGGCGACGCCTTGCTGACTTATGTATTTGAAGTATTCGCCCAGAACGGGAAAGTCAAATCCATCGGTGCGGAAAATACCTTAAACGCCCTGATAAATTTTGCCAACTGCGCCGGCGCCGGCGGTATGGTGGGCGGCCAAGTGGCCGATGTGTATGCTGAAGGCATGGGCCGAAGCGACGCGCACAGTATCCGCGCCGATAAACTGCGCCGCGAATCCAAGCCCCTGACGGATAAAACACTCCATTACTTTATGCTGCCGGCTTCTGTAAAAGAGACTACGCCGGAAACCATTTTAAATTATATTCACGCCAATAAAACCGGTGCCCTTATCCGCGGCAGCGTAGAAAGCGGCGCTTTATTGGCCGGAGCCAAAGGGAAAGATTTAACCCTCATTAAAAAATATGCCAACTGCATTGGGCTGGTGTTCCAAATCGTAGATGATATTTTAGATGTTACTGCTTCCGCTAAACAACTGGGCAAATCCAACAGTGATACCGAAAACGGAAAGCTCACTTTTGTCAGTTTATATGGGCTGGAAGGCAGCCGCAAACACGCCCAACTGCTAATTGCCAATGCCCAAAAAGCGTTGGACGCACTGAAAAATGTAAAAAAGAAAAATCTCTGGCCCCTCTACGAAATGGCAGAATTTTTCAAAACCCGAACTTATTAAGAAGGATGGTCTATGAAAGTACTTCCCAGTATCCAGAACCCGCAAGATTTACGACTTATTAAAAAGGAGCATCTCCCCACGCTGTGCGAAGAACTGCGCTCCGTTATTATTGAAACCGCCAGCAAAAACGGCGGGCATTTGGGTTCCAGTCTGGGAGCAGTGGAAATTATTACTGCCCTTCATTATGTATTCAATACGCCGGAAGATAAAATTGTTTTTGACACGGGTCACCAGGCCTATGCCCATAAACTGTTGACCGGCCGCCAAAAAGAATTTTCCACCATTCGCACCCAGCACGGGCTCAGCGGTTTTCCAAAACGCTGCGAAAGCGAATACGACACTTTTGGCGTCGGGCACGCTTCCACCGCTATTTCCGCCGCTTTGGGCATGGCTATCGCCCGAGATCAGAAGAAAGAAAAACACCAAGTAATTGCCGTCGTAGGGGACGGCTGCCTAACCGGCGGCATGGCCTATGAAGCCATGCAAAATGCCGGGTTATTGCGTTCGGATCTACTGGTTATTTTAAACGATAACCAGATGTTTATCTCCAAACGAGTAGGCGCCTTAGGCAAAGCGCTGACCAAACTCCTAACCACGAAATATGTGCAGCTGGCCGAAGAAAAAGCCGCCAACTTCCTCAAGCGTTTTGACGAACTGGGCAATAACGCTACGAAACTGGCCAAACGGGCCCGTTCTATTTTGTTTCCCGGTACCTTATTTGAAGAAATGGGATTCCGTTATTTCGGTCCCGTCAACGGAAACGATATCAACGAAATGATTGAAGTATTAGAAAGCGTTAAAGCCATTAAAGGCCCGGTTATGCTGCATGTAGTGACCAAAAAAGGGAAAGGATATAAGCCGGCAGAAGAAAAACCTACCAAATTTCACGGGATAGGTATTTTTGATGTGGATACCGGCGATACGATTGGCAAATCCAACTCCATTACTTTTACACAGGCCTTCTCGGATGCGCTGGTAAAACTGGCGGAAAAAGATCCGTCCATTACCGCCATCACGGCCGCAATGCCCGAAGGAACCGGGCTGGACGCTTTCCGCGATAAATTTCCCTCCCGCTACTTTGATGTGGGTATTGCCGAAGAACACGCCGCTACTTTTGCAGCCGGGCTGGCAGCCGGCGGCGCGAAGCCGATTGTGGCGCTGTATTCCACTTTCGCCCAGCGCTGCTACGACCAGATTCTGCACGATATCGCCCTGCAGAATTTGCCCGTCGTATTCGCCTTGGACCGGGCGGGACTCGTGGGCGAGGACGGGCCGACCCACCACGGCGTGTTTGACTTGAGCTTTCTGCGGGATATTCCCAATTTGATTTTAGCGGCACCAGCCGACGAAAATGAATTGCAGCATATGCTCAAAACTGCCTTTGACGCCCAAGCCCCTTTCGTACTTCGTTATCCGCGCGGTGCGGGATTCGGCGTGGAAATGGACGCCAAACCCAAACGCTTGGAAATCGGCCAAGGCGTGTGGCTTAAAAAAGGCAAAGATGTTAACATTTTAGCCATCGGCAACCGCGTGCACCCGGCGTTAAAAACAGCCGAAGAGCTGGCGGAAAAAGGCGTAAGCTGCGGGGTGGCCAATATGCGCTTTGTGCACCCGCTGGACACCAAACTAATAGACGAGGCCTTGAAACTTTCCCGTAAAATTGTAACGGTAGAGGATAACATGCTGGCCGGCGGCTTTGGATCGGCCATAGCGGAATATCTGGCTGATAAACAGGCAGATTTTAAACTGCTTCGGCTGGGAATAGGCGATGAATTTGTGGAACATGGCAAAGTCGCCCGGTTATATGATAAACTGGGGCTGAACGCCGACCAAATGACGGAACATATCCTAAAATGGAAAACCAAGTGAGGAACTTATGACCAAAGAACAAGACGCCATTGAACACGAAGATTCCTACATCAAAGCATATGAGGACATTAAACTGCTCAAGAAAGATGTAATGCGTCCAGTACGCATGGAATTAGAAGTAATGAAGCCGGAAATTTATCTGCAGCATTTTAATGTAACCGAAACCATCGTCTGCTTTGGAAGCGCCCGCGTGCGGGAAGAAAAAGAAGCCCGGCAAAAAGTGAAATCCGCCCAGGAAGCGCTTGAAAAAAATCCGTCAGACAAAAATTTACAGCACCGGCTATACGAAGCGGAGGGGCTCGCCAAACTGACTAAGTATTACGAAGAAGCCCGCCGTTTTGCCAAGCTGGTAGTCAAACACGCAGGCGACCGGTTTGCCGTCGTAACCGGCGGCGGCCCCGGGCTGATGGAAGCCGCCAACCGCGGTGCTTTTGAAAACGGCGGACGCAGTATCGGAATGAATATCACACTTCCGCACGAACAACGGCCCAACCCGTACATTACCAAAAATTTGGCATTTTTATTTCACTATTTCGCCATTCGTAAATTACATTTGGTTATGCGTTCCCGGGCGTTTGTCGTATTCCCCGGCGGGTTTGGCACTTTTGATGAACTGTTTGAAATTTTAACCCTGGTAAAAACCGGCAAGAAAGAAGATATCCCGATTGTGCTGGTGGGCAAAGAGTTTTGGAATAAAGTAGTCAATATTCCGGGGTTGGCGTCTTACGGGGTGATATCGCCGGAAGAAGCGGAATCCTGCGCGATGGTAGATACGGCCGAAGAGGCGTGGGATGTAATTGCCAAGTTCTATAAGATTAAATAATAAATCCAAATGAAATCCCCCGCCTGCTTGGCGGGGGATTTGTTGAATCAGCACCAATCTTACCTAACTAAAAAGTATAGGCCTCTCCGCTGGAATACCAGTCATCATAATGCGTACCGCCTAGGGATTTACAGAAAGCATGCCCTTTTTCCGTTGTGGGGATGCATGCTCTTTTCCCGTTGGGCCAAGAACTCGGATTCCCTTCCACAACACTGGAAGGGATAAACATAAACCCATAATCCTGCGTATATTTGGGCTGTACAATTAACGCAGCATACCAATAAGCCATCATTATAAAATTTTGAGTTTCTAATGTATCCCCGATCTTTTCAATCGTACCATAATTTTCCAACCCTTCTGACATGGCACTCAAACAAGTATTCCCCGTAGGATCATATAACGCACATACATTAACATTATCTTCCACCTTTTTAGCAATCGTCAACATTTCAGTCATGCGTGCCTTTTCCACCGAACGGGTATATTGTGGCAGCGCTACTGCCGCCAGTATGCCAATAATTAAAACCACTACTAATAGCTCTATTAGCGTAAATCCGGCGTTTTTTTCACCGGAGAATGATTTTTGATAGATTTTGTTCATACGCAAAATTTATCAAAAAAAACAAGTCAAGGGCCTTCCAGTCAGCGGAATTCTGCCTCGGACAGAGTTGCGTTAAATACAGTGCTAATGCAATAAGGAAACAACAAGTTGGGGATATTTCTGCCAGAGAAGAGCTGGCCCCTAGTTGGGGCAGACGCTTTTTGGTACTTTTCCCGTCAAACAAAATACAGTAAATTTATCGCTTGGGATTAGTGGAGAAATAAAAAACCGCCGGTCTAATGACCGGCGGCTTTTTGTACTGAAATTATTTTTTCTTCGCAACTTTTTTGGCTGCCGGTTTTTTGGCAGCTGGTTTTTTAGCGGCCGGTTTTTTGGCAGCGGCTTTTTTTACCGCAGCTTTTTTAACAGCCACTTTTTTCACGGCTTTTTTTGCACAGGCCTTTTTGGCGCACGCTTTTTTAGCACACGCTTTTTTAGCACACGCTTTCTTCGCCGGTTTTTTGACGGCGGCTTTTTTCACGGCTACTTTTTTGGCGGCCGGCTTTTTAGCGGCGGCCTTTTTCACGGTTTTTTTAACGGCCATTTTTATCTCCTGAGACAATTAGTTTTAACCTCATAAAAATAATAGCACAAATTAGTTTAAAATGCAAACATTTTTCCGTCTTAAAATAATTTTTTAAAAAAAATCAAGCCCCAGTTTTTCCGTCTGAAATTTAATTCTTTATTTTTTCACCGTCTGAGATTTCTGTTTTGCACGCAACAATTCATAAATTTCCGTTCGGCCGCATAATGCAGTAAAAATAAAATTATTCAGCGTATTTTTATAAACCAAAGTTACAATTATGGCAAATAAAACTGCATATAAAAAATGGATTTGCTCCGCATAAAATCCGCGCCAAAAACTAGACACGGCCGCATACAAAATAAGCACGATATACCCCCAATTGCAAGCGTACAGAATTTGCAGAGTGCGTTTTAAATCGCTCACATTAAAAATCCGCAGGCCAAGCGGCAAGAGCGTACTTTTCCCCAACGCAAACAAAACGCCTAAAAAAAATCCTTCCCCGTAGCAACCAATCAAAATATGTCCCGCTCCGGGTGCCACCAAACTAAATAACATCGCCAGAAATGCCGTCATATTCCCCCCATAATTTCAACAGTCCGCAGGCCGTTTTTACTTTAGAAACCCGTGCATACGGCAGCCCACATTTTGCCGTGCATATGTTGGCCAATTCCGCTAAATCTTTTTCCGATCCTTGTTTATGCTCCAGCTCAATTTCCTTCATAAAAACACGCCGGCCGGCCACCAGAATTTTACACGCATCAAAAGCCATTTCAGCCGTCATATTTTTATAAACAATTTGGTAAAGAGTCCGTTGGTTTTGAATTCGAAATAATACCGTTAAATGCTCAAGCGGAAGTCCTTTCCAAAAATTTTTCCGGCGCAAAAAGGCCAAGCCCTCCGACAAATTTTTTACTCCCGGCAAAGCCAAGGTTTCTTCCCGGCGGACGGCTTTGCCGTTTTTAATTTCTGTACGGGTTTTAAAAGTGGCTTCCCATTTGTTTGCATAATGGCGGATTCTAAAAGCAATTTGCTGTTTTTCAAAAGTACGCGTTGGCGTATCCAAATAAGTATCTTCAATGTGCAGCTTGCCGGCCGGAGAAATAGATTCCCGCCCGACTGTTTTCAACAGGGCCTGCTGCATGCGGAAAAAAGCACGCGCGGTGTTAGCGTCCCATTTAAATTCGGTTTCCAGATTCTTCATAGTTCTAGTTTAGCAAAAAAGTATAATAAGGATAGGAGGGCTTTTATGAAAAAATTGCGTCAACCGACCTCGCTTCAATGTTTTGCCTGCGGGCGTCAAAATCCTTTTGGACTTAAATTGGAATGGTACAACGATTACGATAACAATCAGGTAGAAGCGGCCTTTTCTTTGGACGATAATTATTGTTCTTATCCCGGTACGGTGCACGGCGGGATTTTAGCCACTATTTTAGATGAAACATCTGGGCGTGCCGTATTGTTAAAAAATGACTTTAACCGATTGATGGTAACCCTAAAAATGGAAGTGGTGTACAAGCACAACACTCCCACCCACACGCCGCTGAAGGCCATTGGCCGGGTACTCAAGGACGGGGGTTCACGGGCCCTGGTGGAAGGGGAAATCGTCCTGCCGGATGGAACCGTATCTGCTAAATGCACCAGCATTCTGTATAAAATTCCCCAAGCGGTGAAAGACAAATGGGGCCCGGAAGCAGAAGAATGGGCGCGCACGACTCCCCAATTAGAAGCATAATTTGAACGGAGCCGTTGAGTTTCGCCTCTTATTTTGCTAGAATAAAGTATCGCTTTAGGATCGGTAGCTTAGCTGGTAGAGCGCCTGCTTTACACGCAGGAGGTCACAGGTTCGAGTCCTGTCCGGTCCACCATTTTAAAAGGCACTTCTTACGAAGTGCCTTTTTTGTTGCCTGCAAATCTATTCTTCCGTCGGGAATTTGCCCGCTTATAGGGTGCCGTTTATCACAGAGCACTTGCCGCTAGCCCCTTTTGCGCCCGGCAGGCGGGCTTTTTCTCTGGCGGGCAAAAAAGCAGGATCCACTTTGGGCTTACAGCACATCTAAAATGCTCAGCTGCGGCGGCTGGGCCAGCAATTGGCTCAATGCATCGCATTGATCGTCCTGCTTGCTATGCGGGAACGACACCAATTCTCTTTCAAAGGTCTCCCACCATGCCGGATTAGGGCTGGGAAAAAGGCAGCGGCCGTTTTCTATTTGGTTTGATATATTAATCAGGCGGGTGGCCTTATCCCGTGCGGGCGTTATGGGAACGGGCGTGCAGATGTATTTTTCCGCAATGGCCTGCCCAAACCCGATACCGCTGGCAACATCTTCATACAATAATTGGATGCTGCCGCTATACCATTGGCGGTATTTTTGTTCGGTTTGTTTTACCAAATCTTCGGCTTTGTGTATCAAATCCGGCAAAGGTAGTTTATCCCGAAATACATCTAAAATATATACTTTCCCGTCATCTGCCAGTACTCCTGTAACACAAACGCTAAAATCGTTATCTTCCCTCATTTTAGAAGCCGTATCCCAACTTTGCCTAATAGCCAGCGGGCGGATTTGCCCCATTATAATTTGCCGCTCTAAATCGGCCGGATCGTAAAAATGCAGCCACTCGCGTTTGATGACATTTCCGCCGCGCGAAGTGGGATTTTGCTGATACTGTCCGGCAAAATTATAAGAACCTAAAATATCCCGTATCCGCGCTACTTCAGCCGCAGAGTCCCGCTGGGGGTGCAGCAAGTCCCCCGGGTGGCGAACAAAGGTCTTTTCCTGCCCGGTTATACGGTTTTGTATGGTCCACTTTTCCTCTTCTTCGGCTACAATAGGCATTTTAATTTGGACAAACGAAGGATCGCTCTCCAGCAAATACCCTGTAAAATCGTTTTCGTGGCTGCGCTGCATGACTACGATAATACGTCCGTCTTTTTTATTGTCTAAACGGGAATAGAGTGTTGTGCCGTAACTGTCATTTACCTTATTTCGTATGATTTCCGAGTCCACATCGGCCGGTTTAATAGGGTCGTCTATAATCAGATAATTTCCGCCGCGGCCCGTAATAGTGCCGCCAATAGAGGTGGAAAAACGCCCGCCGCCCAATGTGGTTTCAAAATCGCTGACAGAGCGCCTGGCGGCCGACAGCCGCGTGTATACCAAAAATATCAACAAGCAATGCAGCCCCTTTTTATGTGGTAAGATGATAGAAGAGGGATAAGGGAATTCTTCCACCTGGGTGCTGAAATTCTTCTGTTGAGGGGGTATATATGGATACTATTTTACAAGCGCAACGCGCTTTTTTTCATACGGGTGCCACACTGCCCATTGCAGCCCGGATAGCTTGCTTAAAAAAATTAAAATCTGCCATACTTCAACAGCAGTCAGATATCTGCCAAGCGCTCTACCGCGATTTGGGAAAAAGCCCCACCGAGTCCTATATGTGCGAAATTAGCTTGTGCCTGGGAGAAATTAACTATTTTGTCAAACAGTTGCCGCAGTTGGCTAAAGAC
Organism: uncultured Elusimicrobiales bacterium; assembly: GCA_944325225.1. Lineage (GTDB taxonomy): Bacteria > Elusimicrobiota > Elusimicrobia > Elusimicrobiales > Elusimicrobiaceae > Avelusimicrobium. Next base: position 21,594 of record CALUZQ010000017.1, on the reverse strand, counting down.
AAGACCGTCCGAACCCTGATGACCGATTTCCCGGCAAAAAGCGTTTTAAAATTTGCGCCGCGGGGCAATGTGCTGATTATCAGTCCGTGGAACTATCCGTTTTTACTGACGGTAGAGCCCTTAATTGACGCACTGGCCGCAGGCAACACGGCCGTACTTAAATCCAGTGCCTATTCCCCCCACACCGCCCAGGCCATATGTCGGCTGGTGCAAAGCGTATTTGCTAAGGAGTATGTAGCCGTAGTAACAGGCGGTCGGCAGGAAAACCAACAACTCTTGAGCCAACCGTTTGATTATATTTTTTTTACTGGCAGTGCGGCCGTAGGGAAAGAAGTCCTGCGCCGCGCAGCGGAAAATTTAACCCCCGTCACGCTGGAATTAGGCGGCAAAAGCCCTTGCCTGGTGGACGAATCGGCCAACATATCCCTGGCGGCGCGGCGGATTGTGTTCGGCAAATATTTAAACTGTGGGCAAACATGTGTGGCGCCGGATTACATTTGGTGTGCGAAAAGAATTAAAGACGCCCTGCTGCAAGCGCTCCGGCAAGAAATTACCGCCCAATTTGGTGCAGATCCCTTGCGTAACCCGCAGTACGGAAAAATCATTAATGAAAAACATTTCCGCCGTTTAACCGCCTTGTTAGAACCGGGGAAAATCGTCATCGGAGGCAAAAGCAATCCTGCTTCCCAACAGCTGGAACCTACAGTTATGGCACCCGTTACCTGGGAGGACCGTGTAATGCAGGAAGAAATTTTTGGGCCTATTTTGCCTGTGCTTACTTACCATACATTGGACGATGTGATAACTGCCTTGCAGGACCGGCCTCACCCCTTGGCTTTGTATGTATTTTCGGAAAACCGGGCAAACATCCAGCGCATTGTGCAGCAGTGCCAATTCGGCGGTGGCTGTATTAACGATACGATTATGCACCTGACCACGCCCTATCTGCCATTTGGAGGCGTGGGGAATAGCGGAATGGGTCGCTACCACGGTAAATTCGGATTTGAAACTTTTTCGCACCAAAAGAGTATTTTGGACCGAAAGACTTGGCTGGATTTATCGGCCCGCTATCAACCTTATACCCCCTGGAAAAAACGGTTGCTAAGGTGGTTTCTACACTAACTAGCAGGATCCGTGCCTAGTGGACAGTGAGGTTTATCTCTTGCGCTACAGCATTTGCAGATGACTTGCTGAATATAACATAAAAAGTCGCTTAGTAACAAGCGACTTTTTGCTTATCATCAGGCATTTTTAAGGCAAGCATGTTAGGGAGACGATTGAACGGACGAAAGCAGGTCGGCCTTGATTAGCTGCAACATGTCTTCGGAGGTATCCGTTTGATGTTTAAACTCCCACTCGTTTCCGCACGGCTTAATGGCAATAAATTGCCATTCTTTGGATTCTTCTTTTTGGGCATAATGTACATGAATTTCCGTTTGGTCTGCCAGTCTGTACCAAAGGTATTTTTTTTCATATCCGATGTATGAGACAGATGCCGCAGCATTTTTAAAATAGACCGCTCTTGCCCCAATAGAGGACTCATAGCCAAATACTTCTTTTTCTGGCTTACTTAATTTCAATGTTATTTCCTGCGCAGAATTGGTATGCAGCTTATACCACAACACATAAGAGTAAACTTCTCTATTGATGCTATGTATAGAGTCTTTGGAAATTAACAATATATCGCAGGCATCTTTTTTGTAAATACAACGCCGCGGTTTTACATAAATCCCCGCCGCTCCGACATCGTGTATTAACACCGGATTTTCTAAGAATATTTTTTTCCACTTCTCTGCTACATTTCCGTTTCCAGCATTTAGTTCTATCAGTTTATCCGCAATTAGCTGTTTCAGTCCTTCCTCAATCAGCTGCCTCATCGCTTCTTTATCTGCTGGCCACGGCGGATTATTCTTTCTGGGCAAATAATCTATGACTTTTTGAACGCATTCCCTTTGGGCAGAACGGTCCGAATCCTTACGCAGCAAACGCTTAAAACTAAACGGATCCCGTTTATCCCAAGCCAAAAAGCTGTTTGCAATTAAATAGCTTCCCTCCCCCCCATAACACAGCAGGGCCCGCCTGAAATGCTCGTGTGGATCGTCCTCTAAAAATGCTTTTGACAGCAATAAAGAAAGCGCTTCCAAATAAGAGCAGAATTTATCGTACATCCTATTTTGCGCATTTTGATCGGCATTTTTTAAAGAAGATTCTGTGATTCCCACAAACTCAAACAATGCCGCCATGCTGCTGCCCAGATAAGTATCTTTTTCCGTTGCCAAAATTTTCTTTCGCCATGGTTCGCTTTGACGCATTAACTGATATTTAATGCGTTCTTCTTCCCGCTGATAAGGTGAAAATCCGAGAAATCCGTCAAAACAGAACGAGGGTTTATCCGTCAATCCTTCACAAAGTTTCAAACGAAACTCCTGAATATCCGCCGGCAACGAAGAGGGAAGCTCTTCCAAGAGCGAATAAATAGCACGAATCCTATCAAACAGATAATCCCAAGTTTTCTCGTCGTTAAGAATGTAGTAATGAATTAAATTATGAATCAGCCGCAGCCATTCCTGCAACGCTTTTCCATAGCGAACCGTATCAAAAAAATAGGAGGTTTCTTTTTTAGAAGCATACTTAATTAAAAAAGCATATTCGGCAAACAACAGGAGTTTATCCTCCGCCGACAGCGGCTCGTGGCCCACCCCGATTAACCGCAGAAACGCTTGCTCTTCCCCCCCTCTAATATATTCTTTGTTCCATTCGTTCTGGTTGGACTCCCCTATAAAAGAAAGAGGCGCACAACTCGCTTGTTCCCGCCGGCGGCAGGACAAAACATCAAGCAGTATATAAAGGTTCTTAAACGACTCTTCCGTAATAGGCGCCGTTTTCAAGTTGGCCTGTATGCCATTGACATTCATCTTCTGAAAAGCGTTATAGCCGTTGTCAGCGGTTTCACCAAACAAATAATCCACAAACAGATAATCGGGGACTGATTCTAATTTAAAAAATCTTTCAAATAAATCTCTCCGCGTATTTTTAGATTTAAAATCACTATTTTGGTTCTCAAACATTTTTTTAGCATCTGCGGAAGGGACCTCTTTGTTCTCATTTACCGAATCAAAATTAATAATATATTCCATTAAAAGCCAAAAACGGAAGAACCGCATCATCTGGCTATCTACCGTCCCCTCTTTATATACCGTTTTACCGGCTTCCTGTATTTCTTGAACGACCGAGGCATCCTTTTTACTTTTTAATGTGTTCCTATATTGGGGACACCAGAAAAATTGCGTCCATTTTCCATTTAACTTCCCGATAAAATCAGTAACAAAATCGCTATACTTCAGAAAAGAGAGCAATTCGGATTTAAAAATCTCAAAACTGGTTAATTGTTTGCCCCGAGCATTCATTTTGATATAGATGCTGTCGGTTTGGCTTAAATCCTTTTCTATATCCAAACAGTTAAAATAAATTTTTTGGTTTTCCGTTAAAGCATGCCACATTTTTTCCAGATCGTCCCGGGAAAAGGCCTTCTTCTTTACATACTGGTGAATGGTTTGGAGTACCACAAGCATAGAACGCACCGAGAGATCGGCCCCAAATTGGGCAAACCAAGTATATTTATCGCTAAACTGTTCTTGTGCGAAATGGTCCAACTGGGCGAATATCCCTTCGCCGGACTCAATTAAATAGCGGCAGAAAATAGCGGTGGTAAACCGGGTAGCATACTGAAAATTTAACAGCCGTTTTCGGACTTCCGGCTCCCCTATTCTGCCGCAGGATGCGGCCAAATACCAATGGAGCAAAAACAGCATGGTCAACCGTTGCTGTCCGTCAATCGGAGCAAATTGGGCCAGGGCGCAGTCCGTACTGCCATAAACAAAATGCAAATCCAACTCCTTCTGAGGATCCTGCAAGGCGTCAAACAGCGCCTCAATAAACTTCTCCCGGATATGTGTGGTTTTCAGATCCAGCCGCCCTTGTACATAATCGCGCTGAATGGCGGGAATGGATATTTGGTTCCTTTCCGCAAGTAATTCCCAAAAAGTCATTTTCCCGGTCATTTTAACCCCTTTTCTGCTGCTTGAGCTGGAATTTCCAGTCCCAGATAACTTGAAATGGTATCCAGCATATCTTTTTGATAGGATTGGGCATCTTCGTCCGTCCACATCAATACGCTTCCGGCACCGGGAAAGGATTTCATAAAAACTTTAAGCGTAGTAGGCGGGATAAAACGGCCGCTTTGAAGCCGACTTAAAATTTTTTCCCGTTTACAAGGGAATAAATCATTGTGATAGTGTTTGTTGGTTTGTTCGTCCAGTAAAGTAAGGTTTCCCAGGGTATTGCCCCAGTCCGACTCTTTCCCACCACAAAAGTACCGGATAACCTGCAAATACAAAGAATTATGCTCCAACTTAAAATCCGCACTTTCTTGTTGCAGGTAAGTTTTCTGTGCAAGGGCCTCGTTGGCTTTATTTTGCAGCTCTTTAAATTCTTGATGCGCAATTTGAAGGGATAGAATATCTTGCAGCCATTGTTTACGCGGATTTTCGTCGTTATCCTGGTTGCTGAACTTCAGCTCTTTATCGGCTGTAGCATTGATATCTTCCAAATTCCAAGAAGTTTTTTGGTATTGGTCAAAATCAAAATACCCCTGCTGCTGCAAGTAGGCGATGTTATATAACAGCAAAATGTGATGAATCAGCTTATTATCCTCGTTATGTTTGAGTTCATGAATTAAATCATTTAACTGCTCATAGGATAAGGTTGAATTTGGCTGAGCCAGCTGCCTGTTACTGCAAATAGTGCTTTGCAAATACGCTTTAAATTCTTCCGGCTGAGCCGGATTATAATTTCTCCAAATCTCCGCTATATGTTTGAAAGATCGGTTGACCAAAAAACCAATTTTATTATATATATCCGGTTTGCTTGCCCAGGTTTTAAAAGCGGCAGCTACGGCATTTACATCTTTCCAAAGTGTTTGCAGCGCCTCCGGAGTGGTATTTTGTTGCTTTAAGTACTTATCAAACACATCAAAAGAAAAAGTTTTTATTTTATCCGATATCCCCAATTTATTCTCTTTGTTGTATTTTTGAGCCAACACATCAAACACAACCCCAATGCGCGCGGCATATTTATATTGTTCCTGTTTTTCAACCAAACACGCAAATAAGCGGTCATCTGCCAGAAAGGACTCTATCAAATGCCACTCAAACGCAATTTGGGCCCGGAAATTATCATTTATGGGGTTATCCCGGCGCAGCAAAAGCCCTTTAATTAACTCGTCATTTGACAGAAAGATTCGGCCGCTGTTCATAGAACGGAACACTTTATTTTCTTCCGCAGAATCAATCTCCAGGTCATACCAAATTACCTGCACTTTTTCCTGCAAGGTTTTTTGGAATTTTTCTATAAACTCTTTTGTTTTCGGCTGGAACCAATTTTTAATAATTTGATAAACTTCCCACATATAAAAACAATTAATATCTTTTACGGTCCACCTGGCTACATCCTGGTTCTGCAAAGACAAATCGGCATCTTTGGTTAATATCTCCGACAATAACTCCTTCATTTCCGGCCGGTCCGGATAATCCAACTGAAAAGGCAGCCGCTCCGGCTGATGATACCAATAGAGATAAATCAGATAAATGGTCGTTAAGCGCTGTTGCCCGTCAATGACATTCCAATAATCGTTTGCTGCGTCCGAATTTCTTTTATTGACCGTTAATGGCTGCAAGCAATAAAAGCCGTCCGATTGGGTGTTCATAAATTCAGCAATATCTTCCAGCAAGGCCTCGGCTTCCCGCTTGGTCCAGCGATAACCGCGCTGATACAAATCTATCAGAAAGACATTGTTTTTCTGGTCCGTTGTTTTTAATGTTGAAATTTCTTTTAATCTGGACTGGCTCACGGTGCACTCCTGCGCTGCATACACGCTGTTTACGATATATTATGGCAAATATTAATGGATAAATCCCGACCGACTTCCATACTATTTTCTCTTGCCCCAATTTTTTGGCATAAACGGCTGGGCGCGAGGGCTCTGTTACGCCCGGCCGCTGAGACCGGGCGAAATCTTAAAGCCCCGGGCAAGCCGACCCGCCTGGTTCCAAACTGGCTGGACGGGAGATATCGTCCAGCCAATAGTTTTTTGTTACACAATGCAGCGCACCGCCGTAACGGGCAATTTCCGCACACTCTATGCCAATAACCGGCTTTCCCGGCGCGGCGGCCTGTATTTGACGGATAGCTTCCAGGTCGGCCTCCAGCCCGTACTGGGGCACAAAGACGGCTTTGGAAGTATCCAAAAAATTCACATACACGCCCCGCGCGCTCAGCCCGCCGGGATCTGCCCGGTCCGGCACGCACGGCAAAAAACGGAATTTTAAATCCCAGTACACCCGGCGCACCAGTTCCAGCCGCTTCCACAAAAGCCGCTCCAAATAAGGGTCAAAGCGCTCGTCGCTGACAAACAGCGTATCGCCGATAAACTGCATAAACCCGTCTATATGCCCTATTTTATCGCCAATTTCCCGCGGGAGCCAAACAAGCTTTTTCTCCCCCAGCGCCGCAAACAATTCGTCCTCCACGATTTCTTGTTCTCCGTCGGCAGACTGCCGGAAAATTCGCCGCCCTTTCAAACAAAACACCGTTCCGTCCGGGCCAGACAAGATATTCCCGCCGTCTATCTGCACCATACACTCCCGCACCGGAAACAAACGCCGTACTGCCGCATTTATTTCCGCCGTAAATTTAGCGGTGTAATTGGCGTAGCGGGGTCTGAAAAGCAAGCGGGAAAGTGCACCGGTTTGGCGGTGCTGCAACGGCAGAAAATCCCGCACCCAAATATCGGGCAGCTCCAAAACGCATACCGAATGAAATTCCGCCAGCGCCGCTTGTAAACGCGGAAAAAATTCCCCGTACGCGGGATATTCCCGAAGCACCCGCGGGGTGGGAGCGGCTATACAAATAATTTCTTGACGCATAGTTTTCATCGTTTTACGGCTCCCTGGCAATCAATGCGAACAACACTTCTTTTTCGGTTACAGGGGCGAAAGCTTCTTTATCTAAAACCCCTAAATAGAACACCATATCTACCACTGCCACGGCCTCCATAACCCGCCGAGGAATCTGAAAAGTACGCCGATTGCCGCCGCCCTCGCTGAGCAACAGGCCTTTTTCCTGCATGTCCTGCCAATCCACCGCTTTTACTAACTGCGCGGCCGATATATGTAAATCTTCGGCAATAGTTTTCACCGCCACGGCGGATCCTTCATCTTTGGAATGCAAATACAATAAGGCAAACAAGACAGTTTGGCGTTCGTCCAACGGCAGATAACTGCGCAGCTGCGCCACTGATTGGCGGGCCTGCCGAAAGAATTCCCGGCCAAATCCCAGTTCGTCCGCCAGCCGTCCGATCTGCACAAAATGGCGCAGACTGGAAAATTGAAACAACAATTTCCGCTGATCTGCCGAAAGCGGGCGGGAAAAGAAATCCCGCCCCGTTACGGACTCTTCCGCTACGATCTTTCCGTCAAACATTTGTGCAATTTTCTGTATCCGTTCTCTTTCATTGACACCCATTCTGAGTGGCTCCTCTTTTCAGCCGGCGCGCCGCCAATCCGCCGCTACAGCCAGGATAAATCTTGCAAAATACGGCTCAGCCGGTAGGGCTGTGCAAGAATCTGGCAATATAAGACCGTTAAAAAACTAACAGCCGCGCCCCAAATAAAAGCGCGCCGTTTCGCCGGCGGAACCGCCCAACAGCCACCCGCCAAAAAGATAAGTAAACCGCCTAACACAGCTAAGTATTCCATAGATACTCCTATTTACAAAACCCGATTTGCGGCCGGGCCAGCCGATTTTTGACCGTTTGTTCCGCATCTAACAGCCGGAGTAACTCCGCCGGGTCTTTAGTCACGCCCAGTATTTGCGCTTTATTTTTTACGACGGCAAAGTCGCCGGGCGTTACGCACGCAAACCCTTCGGCCTGCGCACGCGGTATATTCAGCCCAAAAAAATATTCAAAGGCCGCCTGCACCTGCGGAATGGTTAAAAAACCGTATTTGACTTTAAAACTAAATCGCCGCAGGCAGGCCGGATCCAGCGTTTCCATCAAATTAGTGGTACAGATAAACGGATAAGGATGCGTTTCCATACAAGTCAGCATTTCATTAACGGCCGTTCTTTCCCAGGAATAACGCGCTTGGGCCCGGTCCTGCAAAAAAGAGTCGGCTTCGTCAAACAACAGCAGGGCCTGCTGGGCTTTGGCTTGGGCAAAAGCCCGGGCGATATTTTGCTCGGTCGCGCCGACAAACGGGCTGATTAAGTCCGACGCGCGCTGCTGGACGACTTCCATCTCCAACTGCTCCGCCAAATAGCGTGCATAGGCGGATTTCCCCGTGCCGGACGCCCCGTACAAACACAGCGAAAAATCCCGCCGCTCCAATCCTTCCAGCTGCCGCGTTAAACGGGTTAAATCCAGATCGGTATGAATCAGCGTTGGATTGAACGGTTCCCGCTTAATTTGCGCTATATCCATCTTTTGCCCGCCTTGCAGGGCTTTCGCCATTATATGGATATGCCGGCGGACCGTATCCAAATCCCCTTTGACCATACCCGTCGCCCGGGCCGCGCCGGCGATGAGTGAAGGCGGGACGGAAAATTCTTTCGCCAGGGCCATGGTCTGCCGGGAGGAATGAGGCAGGTGATATGCTTTTAAATACTTGTCCCAAATTTTCCGGCGGACGGAAACCGGCGGCCGTTCAAAATACAGCGCCAGCGTAAAACGGCGAATGAACGCAGGATCCATTTGCGTAATGTTGTTGGTAGTCCAAATTACGGGGCAGATATTCTGTTCCAGCAACCGGTTGATTTCCACTTTATTGCAGCGGGTCATCTGGCTGGAAAATAAATCTTCCGCTTCATCAAACAGCAAACAAGCCCGGGGATCTTTCTCCAGCAAATCCAGTTTTTGGTGCAGCTGTTGCAAGCGGTAATTGCGGGTTCGTTCATCTTCGGAATCTTCCCCCACCGGATACAAGTTTCGTTTGGCGCTTCCCGCCAGCATCTGGGCAAAACTGGTCTTTCCAGCGCCCGGCTCACCGTAAAGCAGGATATTGATTCCTTTGTTATGTCGGGTCCGCTTCATCAAACTGACGGCTAAATCCGCCCCGGCCACATAGCCAAAATCACGGGGGCGCCAATCCGATTGAATCGGCCGGCCCAATAACGCTTCCCGCATTTCGGATTCCGAACCGTATTGGTGTTCCAAAAATTCACGCATGGGACTGGTTACATCATATTCGCTGGAAAAACGGCGGACTTCCAGAAACCCGTAACGAAGCAAACTGGCACGGGAATGAAGCAGGGCCACGGTTTCTTCTTCGGATACGCCTGCAAAAGCGGCCAGGATTTCGCTGTCTAAATCTTCCCGAAAAGCCATACGGGCGAAAATACGCAGTTGGTTTTTTTTGCGCCACAGCAAAGCGACTTCTAAAATTTCGGATTCTACTTTTGTCAGATTAAAAAGACGGCTCGCAAAATTGATATTTTTGCGCACGGTACTTAGAGCCATATTTTCGGCTTCAGCCAGGTATGATTCCAACTGTTTATACAGCGTCCGATAGTCCTTTTTGAGCCGGCGCCCCGTAAGGGCTGGCTCGGAAGGAAACGCCGCACTCAGCTGAGCGCGCCGAGCCCAGCTGACAAAATCGCCGACATAATCCTTTTGCTGTCGTTCCAAATAATTAATCAACCGGTGAATATAGAAAAAAGCCCGGTATTCATCGTATGAAAACTTCATTTTATCCTCCTATATTTTCTAGTATAAAACACGGAAACGACATCGTTTTGTCGTTTTGTTTTTCTCGTCTTAACAAGGGAGGATTATAGGATAATACTGCCGGGCGACAGTATCTGGCTGGATTTTAAAAAGCCCTACAATGACGCTAAAACACGGAAAAAGCAACCGCCAAGCGTACGAAAGTGTCGCCCCGCAATCAACAACCGAAGACGGTTTGCCAATACATCGCCAAAAGCGACAACCGCGCCCCGGCCATCGCCGCGGCCCCGGTGAATCAGATACTGGCCCGCAATTTCTCCACTAGTTGTACCATCGCCCAGGTATCTTGCTCGCAATAGCGGCGCAAATCACTGCGCAGCCGGGCTTGCTCCGCTTCGGATAACTGCCCGAAATACAACTGATCAAAGGCGTTCATCGCATCGCCCCCGTTGGCGATGGGCATACCTTCGTAGGTTAGTTCCGGCACGAGGGCGGGAAGCACTTTTTTAATAGACGCACTTCCGCACATAGCCGGGTGCAAATAATCCTGCTGAAAAGGGATTTTTGTATCTACAAAGCGTTCACTCATCGCCAGCAGGGCTTGCGACTGATTAGGCGGGAGAGGCAAGTCGTGCGCCATTTCCGTCAAACGGGACTTCTCAAAAATGGCATGGTGAGCCAGCAAAGTCCCGGCCGGGCCGATGTAACGAAGCAAGGCCTCCACGCAACCGAAGCGGGGGTCTTGTTTCCCTTCAAACAGGTATTCCCGATGTTCATACGCCCCGCCCGGTTCGCGCTGGATATGCAGGGAAAATTGAAACGGAATCTGCTGATAAGGCCTAGAAAAACGCCACAGCGGAATAACCGGCTGGCAGGTTTCAAAATCCAAATAATACAACGGGTATTTCAACCGGCTTAGCCAGCGGGCCAGGGCGGCCCGGTCTATATAAGGTTGGCGGGTGCGGTACACCTCCACCCAATGGTTTAATTTATCCGTTTGGCAGCTGCCGGGCGGCACATCCTGCACCCGCGGCATACCTTGCGCCATCAGTTCACGCGCTTGGCGGCTTCGGAAAATTTCAAAAACGGACCCTTCCGGTATCTCCCGCCAGCAATAGTCGTGCGCCTCACAGCCGGCACAGCCGTTTTTATCCAACACGCCTTCGGGCTCCGGGCCGGCCAGAAGTTTTTTTATCTCCGCCAGCTGTTGTTCTATTTCCGCAAACGGCGTAAGCTCCGAATCCAGTTGGGTGCGCAGGAAAAACTGAGTCCAGTCGGTTTCATCGGTAGTTTGGAAATAATCGGTATTGATGTGCATTAAATAACAATGTTCCACCGAAACACCATTCTTGGCGACTACATAATTTTGTATGGAAACATCGTCCAAATAAATAGGATTGATATTTTTGCCGCTGCTTTTTACTTCTATGATATTCCATCCGCCGGGCGTCTTTTGCAAAATATCCACAAGCACAAAAATATCATGGTACAGGAAAGCCGCTTCATAAATAGCCGGCACGCCGCGCGCCATCAGTTCGCGCGTTTGAGCAGCAGCCGCCTGCGGGTTTTTCCACCCGTTCTGAACCGCCACGCCGCCCGGGAACTGCTTTTGGGCCAAAAGCCCGATATCATAGCCGCGATCTAACTTTTTCTGCACGGCTTCGTCCGGCGGAGTTAAGACCTCTTTTTTATTGCGGTACAGCCACAAATGTTTCGGGCAGCCCTTATAGCGGGTATATTGCAATTTGGAAAGCATACTCCCCCGTCTATACGGCCGAATCGTCCGGGAGTTCCGGTTCGCGCGAAGCGGCTTGTTTTTGGGCCGCCAATTCGGCAAATTTCTGGGCCATGGTTGGATTTTTGCGCACCAAACGCTTGACGGTTAAGTCCTGCGCTTTGTCGTTGGCTAGGCGCAAATTATTTTCCGACAATAAAAGCGATTTTTTCGTTTTCTGGAGCAATTCAATCGTTTTATCTATTTCCTTAATAGCGTCTTGAAACCGCTCGCTGGCCAGCCGATAATTATAGCCGAAGCGTTCTTTAAAATCGTTGATATCGTCCTCAAAGCGGGAAATATCCAAATTTTGGTTTCTCACTTCGGCCAGCTGCCGGCGGAAACTGACGGAATTAAGCGCCGCATTGCGAAGCAGGGTAATCATCGGAATAAAAAACTGTGGGCGAATGACATACATCTTGGGATATTTGTAGGACACATCTACAATCCCGCTGTTGTAGAGTTCGTTATCGGATTCCAGCAAAGACACCAATACGGCATATTCGCACCCTTTTTCGTTGCGGTCCTTATCCAACTCTTTCAAAAAATCTTCATTTTTCTTTTTGGTGGCGGTGGTATCCATTTCATTTTTCATTTCAAACATAATGGAGATAAATTCCACACCGTCTGGCGTGGACTCGCGGAAAATATAATCCCCTTTACTGCCACTGTGGGCATCGTTATCCTTTTCAAAATAGGCGTTTTGAAAACCGGTCGCGCGCAGGCGGTTAAATTCTATTTCACAATGCTTTTCCAAGGTTTCCCCCACCATTTTGGTGGACATGCGGGCCTTTAAATCTTTATAAAAAGCCACTTCCTGCTCTTTGGCTTTCAGCTGAATCTCGTATTCATTTTTGAGCGATTGTTCCCGCAGCTGGGCCTCTTTGCGGGAGTCGCTTAACTGAGAGGAAAGGGCTAAAATCTTTTTTTCCTGCTCATTGGCGCGGTCTTTATCCTGCGCCACCGCCTGAGAAACCGCCAACGCTTTTTCTTGTTCAGCCACCGCCAGCCGGGCTTTTAAATCGGAAATTTCCTGCCCGAAAGAGGCCGCCGCACGCTCCTGCTGGGTTTGGGCCTGGGCTTTGGCCAGCTGCAGCTCGTTTTGTTTTTCTCTTTCCAATTGCACCAGCCGGGTATGCAGCTCTTTTTGAAATTCGGCATTTCGGACCTGGCTGACAATATCGGCATAGCCCGACTGGTCCACTTGAAAAATTTTCCCGCAATGGGGGCACTTAATTTCCGGCATACTCACTCCTTGATCTGTGTAAAATAAAAAATAGCAACCGCCTACTTCGCGGCTTTGGCTTGTTGGATTTTCCAAAATTTTTTAATTCCGTCAGCTACCGTTTCTCTAAAATCTTCTTCGGCAATAAAATCACTCTTGGCGTTATTGCACACATAACAAATCAATACGCAATTCTCCGGGCTATAACACTGATTGGGAAGCTTGCGCTCCAACTCTAAACTATGCCCTCGGGTCGGCCGCTTGCTGCCGGTATCGTGCCGAGCGTTTTGGGTTTCAAAAAAATGACGGCAGGCAGCTTCCGAAACCCCGCAGTAGGCACAGCAGCCGTTCTGTTTGTCATACTGGTCTATATACCAGCGGCAAAATGCTTCCTTACCGCCAAACGAATCTTTATGTTTATGGGCTAATCGCTGTATATTGGCTATTTTCTGCTGAAAATCGGCATAAGCGAGCGTTGGAAATAGCTGTTTAAGCAAATCTTCTTGGGTGTTGCCGCTCAATTTTTTTACATTTCTCAGGTAATCATATCCCATAGCGGCATAAAATAAAAATTCTTTTTCTTCCGGTGTCATAAACAACTCCTTACTGTGCGGCCCTATTCGGTTTTCCGGTCCTTGATTGCACCTATATACTCTAGCATTTGACAGCGACAGCTCCCTGTCGTTCTTATTGCAATAAAATCCAGCGCGGGTGTGTTTTATAGAAGGATTTCTTCATCCTCCGCTGCGGGTACTCCCCGCAGAACCCTACACCAAGCCCCGGCGCTCTGCATGGCCGGGCTTTTTGTATAACCTGCTTATTTCCCTATATGCTCCCGTCCCTTTTTTCCAGCCGAAGCAAATACGCTTTCTTTTCCAATCCGCCGGCATAGCCCGTCAAACACCCGTTTGCTCCAATTACCCGGTGGCAAGGAATAAAAATTGCAATCGGATTGGCGTGATTAGCACTGCCGACCGCACGGGAGGCGTTGGCGTTTCCCACTGCCTGCGCTAATTCTTTATAACTCCACACGGCCCCGTAAGGGATTTTACCCAACTCCGCCCATACCCGCCGCTGAAACGGGGTTCCCCCCGCGGGGTTTAAAGGCAGGTCAAACAGGCGGCGTGTTCCGGCAAAGTATTGCGCCAGTTGTGCAACGGCCTGGCTGAGCAGTTCATTTTCCCCATACGCCAACCGCTGCTCCCACCCTGCCGGACAAAAAGCCAGCCGGGTAATAAACTCCCCGTCGGAAGCGATGGCTATTTTCCCAATCGGACTGTAAAAATAACTATAAGTTTCAAGCCGCCGGTTCATATCCATTTCCTTATCTTTTTATTGTATGAAAAAAGGCCCACCCACACCTAGGCCTTTTGACCCTGTTTGATGCCTGCCTTTTACTTTATAATATTAACATGATTCAACAATATAAGTATTTGATTTATTCTTTACTTCTTGCGGCGCTGGTCTGTTCTCCGGCGGGGCTGCACGCGCAAAGTACTAAAAATACAGTCAAAGCTCTCTCCCATGGGCTGAAGAATGCCGCCGCTCAAGATGTGGCCAAAAACACGGCCGCCGCGGGGCAAATGATTCAGCTCCAGCAAGTCGCCCGCACGCCTGTTTCTTCCCACCCAGCTGTCTCCTTGCCCGCGGCGCGGCTCAACCCGACCGTATCCCGTTTTGTAAATAATAATAAAAAATTGCTCTACCGCCTGCAGACCAGTGTGGGTATATCTTCCAAAAAAGCCGTAGCAAACTTATACAAATGGGGCGCTAATCCGCTTCAAAAACCGCGCCGCCCCGTGTTACAGCCCCAACGGGCCTTTACCGCAGCCGATTTTTCAGCCCTGGCTTATACCCAGGGGACTGTTCCGCCCTTTCCGATGCGGCGCCACCCCCAGTTTATGTACCGCGGATTAGGGCTGGCATTAGATGGAAAAGCCATCAAAAATATCTTAACCAACGGACTCTTAGCCGCCGATGTGGGCTCCAGCAACAATGATCTGCTTATGTCTTTTGCCAGCGCGGGCGGACCTGTTTCTTTGCAACAATTTTCAAAAACACGCTTGATTAATTTGACCGATTCCCCTGCCACCGCTTTACATTATGGCTGGCGCAACAGCCACAAAGGAATGGTGGCCGTCGTGGTCGTAAAAGAACCGCGCGAACGCGGGGAGGTGGTTGCGTTCTCTACAGATATCCCGGCTGAAAAAATATACGGAGTAATCGCCTTGTTATCTTTGGACGGCGTGCCAACCTGGTGCCGCATAGAAACAGCCACGAATGGCTTTAGAATTATACCCTTTGGAATTACCCAAACTCCTAACAATTAGGTCCTTGGGCTATGGTTTTTTAGTGGGCTTTGCACTATACTATAATTAAGAAGTGTATGAGGAGATATTGAAGATGAAACGCCGCTCATCAATTTTGCTGTTTATCGCCGTTTTTTTGCTGGCTGTCGGATTCTGCCCGCTAAAGGCCCAAGTGCTGCAAAAAGGGGCCCAGCAGCTTCCGCGCGCCCTGGGGAAACAAGCCGCTGTTCAACCGGCCGCCTCGGTGTGGAAAAATTTTACCGTTCCGATTCCGGCCGCCGCCAAAACCCCGGCTGCCCCGCCAGCCAATACTTCTTTTAAATCCCGCATGGCGTCTAAATATCCGGGCGCGGTGGTGGCGTATGAGCAGCGCATAAAAAATCTTTCTTTACAGCAGGCCCTGCGCCGGGTGGTGGAACTGCGCGGGCTGACGCCCCCTAAAGGGTGGGTAAAAACGGCCGATCAATACCTTACCGTCCCGCATTTGGACGGACTGACGCTGGACGGCTACACCGGCGATTTTCCGCCATTGCCTATCCCTACCAATAAGATCTATCTCTACCGAGGTATGGGACTCAATGAACCGGCTTTACGCAACATTTTACAACATGGATTGCGCCCTCAAGATTCCGGCAGCCAAGCCAATGCGCTGGAAACCCAAATGCGGCTTTTGCATATGGGAACCATGCCGGTTACCAGCAATATGCTTAAAGATTTGGAAGTTAAACAAACCTACCTGACGCCCAACGCCCAGGAAACGCTCCATTACGCCTATCTGAACAGTTTTGAGCAAGGGAGAATTCCGGTGGTGGTTACCGTACGCGGCTGGCGCAAAAACGATATGCACCATGTAGTCCGCGAAGAAATTCCCCCGTCCGATTTTGTAGAAGTATCCGCCCTAGTACAGGGTCCACAGGGAAATCCCATCTGGTGCCGGGTTACACTGGCGGAAGACGGACATTCCTTTGTTATTACCCCGTATTTGCCTAAATAGGAGCTTTTAAGTGGAAGAAAAATCTTCAAAATCCGAAGAAGCCAAACGGCTTTTTCTGTCTGGTTATAACTGTGCCCAAGCCGTATTCCTGGCATTTAGCAAAGACCTGGGACTGGACGACCAAACCGCCCTTAAACTTAGTTCGGCATTTGGCGGCGGTATGGGCCGTTTGCGCGAAGTATGTGGCGCGGTAAGCGGTATGTTTATGGTTTTGGGGCTGAAATACGGTTCCGCTGATCCAACGGATCAAAAGGCCAAAGCCCAATTATATGCCCGCGTGCAGGAATTAGCCAATCAATTTAAAGCAGAAAACGGTTCCATTATCTGCCGGGAATTACTCTCGCTTCCGCCCGGGCCGCAGGATCCTACACCCCAACCGCGCTCGGCCCAGTATTATAAATTGCGGCCCTGCCCAGAAAAAGTGGCCTCGGCCGCCCGCCTGCTGGAAGCTTACCTGGCTAAGCAAGAGAATTAATTGAGTCAAAATCCCCGGGCTTATCCCGCCCGGGGATTTTCTATCTTTACGCTCCCGCGCCAGTGCTCCTTCCAGCCATTTGATAAACTTAGGGGAAAAACCGGTTTTTGCGACCCCACAAAATAATCCCGGCTGCCATTTGTTCAGCAATCTCCCCGTAAATAATGGATTGGAGCCGTTTGTAAAACTTTCCTATAATTTAAGTGATATGATAGAAAGCTTTGCTCCAGTCGTAAGGAAAAACACCCGCCTGCTTATTATCGGCAGTATGCCGGGTGCGGCTTCTTTGAAGGCCGGGCAGTATTACGCTCACCCGCGCAACCAATTTTGGCGGCTGATGTTTGATATCTGCCAGCCAGGCCGCGCTCCCCGCGACTATGCCGACAAATTAAACACGCTTCTCTCCCACGGCATTGGACTATGGGACACCTTGGCCCGCTGCGAGCGGCCAGGCAGTTTAGATACGGCCATCTCCAGCCCCGTACCCAACGACTTTCCATCCTTATTCGCGCAATATCCCGCCATTCATACCCTGCTTTTCAACGGCCAGGCAGCTTCCGCCCATTTTAAGCGCGCTTTTAATGGTTTTTTAGGAAAAAAAGCCCTTCTGCTTCCGTCCACCAGTCCGGCCCATGCGGCGCTATCGTACGAACAGAAAGCCGCCCGCTGGCGCAAAGCCCTGGCTGATTCTTTAGGGGTAAACAGCTGATGAGCACACTAAGTGCCTGGCTGACTCTTTTTACTGCAGCTTTTTTAGCCGCCACTTTGTTGCCGGCCCAGTCCGAAGGTCTTTTATTTTGGCTGGTTCGTACCCAAAAATACCATGTATGGGGATTGCTTGCCGCCGCCACCATAGGCAATGTGCTGGGCGCAGTGACCAACTGGTGGCTGGGCAAGTATATCGCCCGATTTCAGCATAAAAAATGGTTTCCGGTTTCCCCCACGGAATTTGCCAAAGCCGCTCATTTTTTTCAAAAATACGGGGTTTGGTCGTTGTTGCTTTGCTGGGTGCCTTTTATTGGGGACCCGATTACCCTGGCCGCTGGTACACTGGGCATACGCTTCCCCGTGTTTATAACACTGGTTACCCTTTCCAAACTCGGCCGGTACCTGGCGGTTTGCGCCGCGGCCGGGCTGTTGTAAAAACTTCCCCTAAAACAATGGCATATAACCCTTATTTCCGCTTTTCAAACGAAACCGGATTGCGTACGCTTTAAACAGGAGGAATTATGCCAGAATTACATATCCTTATTTTCCAATTTTTCATTTCACTTATTTCCGCCAGCATCATTCCGGCCCAGGGAGAACTGGTTATGCTGGCGTTGCTGGCTTCGGGCAAATATACGGCTTGGCTATTGCTGTGCGCGGGGTGCGCGGGCACTTTTATCGGTGTAAGCATCAACTGGGTGCTGGGGCGTTATTTAAGCCGGTTCCAGCAAGAAAAATGGTTCCCGGTTAAAAGCTCTTATATTGAAAAAGCCAAACTGCTGTTTGATCGGCACGGCCGCGCGACCTTGCTCCTGGCCGGGATTCCGCTCATCGGAGATCCCATCACCATCGTAGCAGGCGCGCTAAAAGTAAACTTTGGGTTTTATTTACTGACCGCCGGTCTTTCCAAATGCGCCCGCTACGGGCTTGTTTGGCTGTTGTACTTGGGAATTGTTTAGGTTATTTATACAGCACGGCGCGGAACTCGGCTGTTTTGTTGATGTTTTTAAACATCCAACCCTTTTGATCTTCGTCGTATAAAGATTCAAAATTTTTGAAGTTGCGCCGGACGGCTTTATCCAAATTATCGTAAGTGTTTTTGCGATCTTTTTTACTCAGCCAGTACACGCCGGCTAAGTTGACATAGGGCGTCGGGCTGGAGCCGTCCAGCCGGATAGCCGTTTCCAAATCTTCTTTGGCGCCGTTCCAGTCTTTTAGGTTCATTTTGGCAAACCCGCGGTTGTTGTAGGGAATAGCCCACTTGGGCATCAATTCAATGGCACGGGTATAATCGGCGGCGGCTTCTTTAAATTGTTTCATTTCCTCATATACCAAACCGCGGCGGTTGTAAAAAATGGCTTCCGGCTGCAATTTAAGCAATACGGTATAATCTTCCAGCGCGGCGGGTTTATCCCCCATATCTTTAAATGCACTGGCCCGGTAACGATAGGCCTGGGCGTGAGAAGCATCGCGGTTGATAGCTTTGCTGTAGGCCGATACGGCTTCGTCCAGCCGGTTCTGAATGGAATAAATGCGGCCCGTCCAAAAATACAAATCCGCCGAATCATCGCCGGCCTCGCTGAGCCGGGCCAACAGTTGCTTCGCCTGGTCGTACCGATAGGCCCCTAAATAGACGGGAATCATCTCCTTAGATAATTCCGCCGACGGTTTGCGTTTGCCCAAATACCGTTGATAATCCCGCAGGGAATCTTCGTATTTTTCCAGCGAGGCATTTACCCGGGCCCGGGCCAGATAAAAATTCCGATAAGCAGGTTTTAACGAAATGGCTTTGCTAAAGTCGGCCTGCGCCAAGGAAAAACTGCCCATTTTTTGATAAGCCAGCCCGCGGGCATAATACCGGAAAGGATCTTTAGGCCGCAGGGAAACCGTGCGGGAATAATCAGAAAGAGCCAGCTTGTTTTTCCCAAGGTTAAGATAGGCATCGGCCCGGTAATGATAAGCATCGGCCATACGAGGTGATTTACTAATGACTTTGGTAAGCAATTTAATTTGGACATTGGGGTCTTTCTCGGTTTTGGCTTTGGCAAACAATTGTGAAGCCGTCTGCCCGAACCCGGCTGAGCCCCACCCCAAACAAATAATCAACAACAAAATTTTACGCATAGTTCCTCTGCTTAGCAATTATTTAAACCAAAACATAACCAGAAAATTCAACAATACCACCAAAATTCCCAACGCATATAACAACCATAAAAACACGGCGGAAAATAAACGCAAATTCAAAAATACAGCCCCCGCCAGCGTGGCCCGCCCGGCAAAAAGCTTGCCCAACTGTACCGTAGTACCGGAAAGCTGAACAATACGCGCCCACAATACCGAGCGCATGGCAAAAGTCAGCACCCCTAACAAAGCGGCTGCCAGCCAGCGCAGCCAACTTTTATATTCATAACTGCCCAACAGGCCCGCCACTTCCCGCACGCTGCCAGCCACCAACACTTTTGCCTGGTCTTTGGCCAACCCCTCCTGCATATTTTCTATCTTAGAAGCGGCTTTTTCTTTGACCAAATCCAGCATATCTTCAATAAAAGCGTCCCAGGAGGCACAGGCCGCCCGCAAGCCAAACACGCAAGCCGTCAAAAGCGCATATCCAAAACCTGCCAGCCCATACACCGCCAGCAACAAGACGCCTACCGTCCATTCCAACGGTTCGGGAAGACGGGCCGGGGCCAATATAAAAACATAAGACACGAAAGCCGTCATCAATACCAAACCAGCCCCCGCCGCTAAATGCGGCAAAAAGGCCTGGCGCAACCCGGCGACCAATCCGCCGAGCGCCTGCACAAACAGCGTTTTAGGCGTAGGCGAAGCCGCTTGAACAACGGCCTCAGTCATCATGACAGCCACAATGGCCGCAGCAACCGCCGCAACAATGGCCGGCGGATTTTTTTACCGATGGAATCCGATCCGACACTTTGACCATTTTGCCTAATTTTTTATCGTACACATAGGTACCTGTTTTTTCTTCTTTCATATTTTTATTATACCAGTTTAAGCCGGGAAAGGAATTTCACAAAATGATATAATAGAATAAACAGTTAGGCCGGCTATCGGCTGCGGATAAATTTGATTGAAATGTAAAACCAAAAATGTTAGAATAATAATATAGTAAGTAACCCGCAGCCAATCTGATTTAAGCGCCCATAGCTCAATGGATAGAGTGTCAGCCTGCGGAGCTGAAGATACAAGTTCGATTCCTGTTGGGCGCACCATTTACATACGACAGTGTAGTAAAAAATGTAGTAAATAAAAAATCCCCGAGGTAACCCGGGGATTTTTATTTTCCTTCCACATTAAACTTTTTGCGCATTTTAAATTCTTCCTTTTTGCCTTTGTTCCAGCTTTGCACCGGGCGCAGATAGCCAACCACACGGCTATAAACCTCGCAGGGTGTACCGTGGAATGAGGCCTGCTCGGCTTTTAATGCTTCAATTTTTTCTTTGATTTCTTCTTTCGTCATATATGCCACAGCTTACCTAATTTTGGAAGCTAATCCGTTAGTTTCCATTTTTGGGCCGATTTTTGGAAACTAATTATCAATTTCCTAAAAATTGATAATCATAGAAATAATCGCCACTTAATTTCTATTTTAAGATGCAAAATAGAAATATCCTGCATTCAGTTACCGATATTTTCTCGGCAGCTTCTGCACGCCACGCGGCACGGAAGGCCATATTTTTTACAGATAGCTTCGCTGAAATAGTGGTCAATTTCCGCGTGCGGGCAAGTCATCAAAAATAGACCCCCACCAACGCGCCAATCCGCCCGCGGCCGCCATATAGGCCGACCGTGGTATTTTTAAGAAAGCCCGTCAAATCGTCCAGCCGGCGGTCCACAAACAAATATCCTTCCAAATCCGTATCCAGCCCCACGCCGGCGCCGTATCTGTCAAAGTACACCAAACGCGCGCCCAGGCCGGCTTTTAACTCTTTGCCTAGCAAACCTTGCACCGCCGGCCGAAAGGTAAACCCTGCGCGCTTTACGCTGATTTCCGTGGCGCCGTCTGTTGGTTGCACTACCTCGGCGCGGCCCTCCGGTGGCAGGTATTTCACTTCCGTTTTAACACTCCCGTCCGCCTGCCGCACGGTGGCCGTCAGTTTATTGTCTTTGACCACCACCCGAGCGGCCTGGCTGTCCGGCAGCGTTCCGGTCTGCGCGGCCAGCTCATCTATCTTCCGCCCGCGCAACCAATTTGAAAACAAAAGCCCCGCCAGTAAAAGCAGGGCTGTAATTCTAATTAACTTTTTCACTGTCTACGCCCAACGCTTTTTCGGCGCGTTTAATAATCGCCGTTTTCAATCCATCGTAGC